>JBBQLQ010000021.1:0-31319 GCA_038328055.1 Burkholderiales bacterium | reverse complement strand
AGACTTCCTGATCCGCACGGAATCCATTTGGCATGGTGAAAGCCTGGTTGTGACTTTGTGGGAGGGCTGGCAAGCCCGAATTCGCGGCTGCCGCCGCTCCTACAAGTGCCAGTCCTATTCCTGAAAAAAGCAAATTGTGCCGATACCCATCAGGAAGTCTGGCCGTCAGGCCGAACTTACCCTGACGACGCAAAAATCAGGGCTTGGCTTTGGTCTGCTCAGGCGCAGGCTGGGGCAGCAGGTTGCGCAACTCGTCTTCACTGATGACCTCAAGCACCCGCACCACCTTTTGAACGCCGCCAGTGGAGCGGGTGATTTCGGTGGCGCGATCGGCTTCGCGCTGGGTGACGCGGCCCATCAGGTAGACCGTGCCGCGCTCGGTGACCACCTTGAAGGCATTGGCGAACAGGTCTTTGGCATCGACCATGCCAGCCTTGACCTTGCCTGAGACCAGCACGTCAGACGAGCGCTGCGTCAACGTGGCATTGCCCAGAACAGCCAGTTCATTGACCACCGACTGCACGTTTTCTACCCGGGACACCACCTGCTCGACCAGTTGTTTGTCTTGCAGGCTGGGCACTTCACCGGTCAGCAACACCCGGCGGTTGTAGCTGTTGATGTTGACATGCACCCGCTCGCCCAGGTTGTCGCGAACACGGCTGGCGGCGCGCAGCTCAATGCCCTCGTCTTCGAGTTGCGTGCCTGAAGTGCGCCGGTCGGTGGCAACCAGGACACCCATAGCAGCCCCCCCCAAGATGACCGGAAAACAAGCCGACAGTGTGCCCGCCAAGCTGGTGACCAGCAGCAGACGCGCCAGAATGCGTTGGGTAGTTTTTTTCATAAAGGAGTCTCCGAATCGCCAAGTAACAGGGAGTCAACCGCATCGCACAGGCAATGCAGGGTCAACAGGTGAACCTCCTGAACGCGGGCGGTGCGATCATGAGGTACGCAAATGTGCACATCGGTGTCACGCAGGGCTTGCGTCATCTTGCCGCCGCCGCGCCCGCTCAGGCCAATGACCACCATGTCACGCTCATGCGCGGCTTCCATGGCGGCCAGCACATTGGCCGAATTGCCGCTGGTGGAAATGGCCAGCAGTACGTCGCCAGCTTGCCCCAGGGCGCGCACCTGGCGCGAAAAAATCATGCTGAAGCCGTAATCATTGGCAATCGCCGTCATGATGGAACTGTCGGTGGTGAGCGCAATAGCGGCCAATTCAGGACGCTCACGCTCGAAACGCCCGACAAACTCGGCGGCAAAATGTTGCGCATCGGCGGCCGATCCGCCATTGCCGCAGGCCAGTACCTTGCCACCGCTGGTGACACAGGTCAACAGCGCCTGCACGGCATCCGCGATGGGACGACTCAGCAGTGATGCGGCCTGGTATTTCAGGTCGGCACTGTCAATGAAATGTTGTTGGATTCGTTGCTCAAGCATGGCCACGATGATACCCGCGCCAGTCTTAACCACCGTTTAAAAGGCATCAAAAGCAGCTTGCAGCCATTCGATCACACCGGCTTCGACGCTCACCACATCAAATCGGCAGGGTGGCAGCGTGGCAAAACGCATCAGGAAGTGGCGTGCGGCAAACACAAGGCGGCGCTGTTTGGGGTAGCTGACGCTGGCCGCTGCGCCGCCATGGCTGGCAGTCTTGCGCTGGCGCACCTCGACAAACACGCAAGTGCCGTCTGGCGCGCGCATGATCAGGTCAATCTCGCCACCGCCACGCCCCGGCGTTCGATAATTGCGCTCAACCAGCTTGAGTCCGGCGCGCTGCAAATGCTGTAGCGCCAGCGCCTCGCCCGCATCACCTGCTTGCTTGGTGGTGTGCGGCTTGAGCCCATTTGTTTGAGGAAAACCCATTGTGATGACAACCCATGCTTCAAGCCTGGCGGCGACCTATGCCACCGCCCTGACGGCTGCCGCGGATGCCGCAGCTGGCCAGAATTATCCGCCCGGCACGCTGTACCTGGTGGCCACCCCCATTGGCAACTTGGCCGATATCACGCTGCGTGCCTTGCATGTGTTGCAACTGGCCGATGTGGTGGCCTGCGAGGACACCCGGCACACGCAGGCGCTGCTGCGCGCTTACGGCATAGACAAGACGCCCGCCCAGCTGCTGGCGGTGCACCAACACAATGAGGCGCAGGCGGCGCTTGGGGTGATTGAGCGACTTGGCCAAGGCTTGCGCGTGGCCTATGTGAGCGATGCCGGAACGCCGGCCATCAGCGATCCCGGTGCCCGCCTGGTCGCCGTGGCACAGCAAGCGGGGGTGAAGGTGGTGCCGCTGCCCGGTGCCAGCAGCGTAACAAGCGTGCTCTGCGTGGCCGGCATCACGCCTGACGCGCAACAACACGGGGCCTTTGTGTTCGCCGGCTTTTTGTCCAGCAAAGCCAGTGAGCGTGCTGCAGCGGTGCAGGCCCTGACAGATGAAGTGCGCGCTGTGGTGCTGCTCGAAGCGCCCCATCGCATTGAAGCACTGGCCAATGCTTTGGCAGTTTTGGGGGAGCGCTTACTCACCATCGGGCGCGAGTTGACCAAGCAGTTTGAGGAAATTACCACCATCAAGGCGCAGGCATTCCCGGCCTGGCTGGCACAGGATGCCAACCGCAGCCGGGGCGAATTTGCCCTGGTGCTGCACCCGGCACCGGTAGCGGCAAGCGCCGGGCCAGACACGCGGGTACTGAAGCTGCTGCTGGCCGAGCTGCCCCTCAAAACGGCCGTCAAGCTGGCGGCTGACATCACTGGCGAGCCCCGCAACGCACTTTACGAACTGGCGCTGGCACTCAAAACAGGCTAACGCGCCTGGCCACCCTGGTACAAGGGAATCACCTTGGGCAGATTGGCCTGGATGTCCGCAATGCGGGTCGGCCCGGACGGATGCGTCGACAACCATTGGGGTGGGGCCCCTTTGTTGGCAAGCGCCATTTTTTGCCACAAGGAGATGCCGGCACGCGGGTCGTAGCCGGCGCGCGCAGCCAGCTCCATGCCCACCAGATCGGCCTCTGACTCGTCGCTGCGGCTGAATTGCAGGGTCAGCAATTGGGCTCCGTAATTGGTCACGGTCTGGCCGACCTGTCCCAAGCCAAGTGCCTGGCTGAGCAGGCCCGCGCCCAGGCCGGTGGCAGCATTTTTGCCCATGCGGGCACGGGCATGTTCACGCAGTGCATGCGCCATTTCATGGCCCATCACCGTGGCGGTTTCATCATCTGTGAGCTTGAGCTGCTCCAGAATACCGCTGTAGAACGCAATCTTGCCACCCGGCATGCAAAACGCGTTGATCTGCTTGCTGCCGATCAGATTGACCTCCCAGCGCCAGTCGCGCGCCCGGGGGTTCCAGCTTATCGCGTGCGGAATGATTCTTTGCGCAACCGCGCGCAAACGTCTGACCTGGGGGTGATCTTTGCCCGCGAGGGCCTTGCTGGCAGCGGCACTCTGCAACATCTGCGCATATTGCTGTGCTGCCGACTGCTCGATGGTATCGGCGGGCACCAACTTGGTGAAGAAAGAATTGCCACCGACATCGACACCTTCGCGCGCCAAAGCATCTTGCAGGGTGGCACCGGGCAGTGTCAGCCCCAACGCACCCACTTGCAGGAGGGTACGCCGCGAAAAACATGAACAGCAGGTGTGGGGGATTGTCATGAGTTGTGGTCGCAAAATGGGTGAAGCCGCGCTACTTGATGCAAACTGCCCGGACCATCTTCAGATCGGTCATGCCCATCATGACTTTTTCCATACCGTCCATTTTCAAGGTTCGCATTCCCCCTTCAACCGCAGCGGCAAAAATCACGGCCACCCGGGCACGCTCCTGAATGAGCTTCTTGATGCCGTCGTCGGCAATCAGCAGCTCATGCAAGCCGACGCGCCCTTTGTATCCGGTCTGATGGCACCGGTCGCAAGCACCGTGACGGTAAAACATGATCTGCCCATCCCGGGCATATTGCTGTTGCCAACTGACCATGAGCTTGGCCATCTCGCCACTGTAATCAGCTTGCCATTTGGCGGAATGCCGAAGCTCTTCGACATATTCCACAGCAAAAAGGCGCAGTTCTTCGGCATCGGGCGCGTAGGCTTCCTTGCAATCACAGAGCTTTTTGGCCAGCCGCTGCGCCAGAATGCCCAGCAGCGCATCGGCAAAATTGAAAGGGTCCATGCCCATGTCGAGCAGTCGGGTGATCGACTCTGGCGCTGAATTGGTGTGCAGGGTGGAGAACACCAGGTGACCGGTCAATGAGGCCTCAACGCCCATGGCCACCGTTTCATGGTCACGCGATTCACCCACCATGATGATGTCGGGGTCTGCCCGCAAAAAGGCCCGCATGACCAGCGCAAAGTCGATACCGGCCTTTTTGTTGATCTGCACCTGGCGCAAGCCTTTTTGGGTGATTTCGACCGGGTCTTCCGCCGTCCAGATTTTGGTGTCTGGCGTGTTGAGACGCTTCAGAATCGAGTGCAGGGTGGTGGTTTTGCCCGAGCCAGTGGGGCCGCACACATAAAACAGGCCATAGGGTTTTTCAATGGTCTGGATTACCCGCGCCATGTTATGCGGTGTCAGGCCCAGTTTGTCAAGCGGGATGGGTTCGCCGCCAGCCAGAATCCGCATCACCACGTCTTCAACACCGCCCGCCGATGGAATGGTGGCCACGCGCAGTTCAATGTCGATCGGGCCATATTTTTTGAACTTGATCTTGCCGTCTTGCGGCTTGCGGCGCTCCGAAATATCCAGGTCGCACATGATCTTCAGGCGGGTGACCATGGCTTGGCGAAAGTGTGCCGGCACTTCAACATAAGGCTGCAGCGTGCCGTCAATGCGAAACCGGATGCCGGTTTTGAGCTTGCCCGGCATGGGCTCGATGTGAATGTCCGAAACCCCCTGGTGGTAGGCATCGATGATGACCTTGTTGACAAATTTGACCAGCTCGTTATCAGCTGCTGCTGACTCCAGCGAATCTTCAATCCTGCCGTCGTCCAAGGGTGCGCTGTCCATGTCGGCCAGCATTTCATTGACGCTGCTGCCGGTCGCCTCCAGACCATAAATCTGCCCCAGCGTGTCTTGAAATTCCGTCTGCGTGGTGACCCGGTAGGCAAATTTGGTGATGCGCGGAAACACCTGCGGCACGATGCGCGAACTGCGCACCGCCTCCGGGTCAAGGCACATGATGACCAGTCCGGCGGGCGAGTCCTCCAGCGGAATCCAACCCTGCTCTTCAATGAATTCGCGCTTGAGCGCACCATGAAGCGCCTCCGAACGGATACGCCCTTCCGTCAAGGGCTGATAGGAAACACCAAAAAACTTGGCCAGTGAGGGACCGATTTGTGCAGGCCGCACCTGGTACTTGCTCAGCAGCACGTGCTCCACCAGTTGCCCTTGCGTGCGCGCGTCTTGCAGGCAGTGCTGCAGCTCTTCGGCGGTCATGACACCATCCGACACCAGACCGTCGTACTTGGTGGCCATGCGTCGCACGCTTTCCTCAGCCTGTTGAAGGCGATGGCGAATGGCAGTGGCCAGCGTCTTGCAGAGTTGCGAGACGCCTTCAACTTCAAGATCGCCAAAGGGTTGGTCGCTTTTGTTGTTGATGACCTGCAACACGCCGTACAGCGCTTTTCCTTCCAGAATCGGCGCGACCAGCATCTGGCGGGTCCGGTAACCTGAACGCCGATCAACCTCTTTCAAAAAAGTCAGCGCGGGGTGGATGGTCTTCAGCGCTTCTTCGTCATAGACATCGGGCAAGTTGACCAGCATGTGACTGAACGCCACATAACCGGCAATGCTTTGCGGCGTGATCGGCAGCTTTAGGTCGCGGCTGCTGTTCAAGCCGGTCTTGACCTTGGAAATGATTGCCGTGTGATCCTCATTCACCACATACAGAGTGAGTCGGTCGGCATTGAAGAGCTTGCAGATGTCCGCACTGGCATCAAGCATGATCTGCTCGATGTTGTCAGTCTCGTGAATCCGCGCCGTGACATGCTGCAGCTGTTTGTAAAACAGCGCTTCAAAAGTCATACCGCCGTGTTCGTGGCTGTGCTGCTTGATGCTCATCGTCATGATCACTTGTTCTCAAAATTGGTTATGCCGTCCCAGTCAGGACTGACGGCTTGCGCACGCAGCCCTGCCACGCGCTGAGCATACAGTTGGTAAAGCCGCTTGCCGGGAACTCGCTCCACCAACTGGGCAATGTGCCGTTCGCACAGCGCCCAGTTCTGACTTCGGTACTGCATCAGAAAATTCTCCCACAGCAGCAGTTCACTGCTCAGTTCAGGTGTCAAATCAGCCACAGGAGCCAGCGGCGTGTAGAGGGTAATGGCTTGCGCCTTGCCTTTGACCCGCACGCGATCAAGTTCCTGCCAGACAAAACTGCTTGCCAGTGCGCGCGTGGACTCACTGACCAACACGCTCACACCATAAATTTTTGACAAACCCTCCAGCCGTGAAGCCAGGTTCACGGCATCACCAATCACGGTGTAACTGCGCCGCAGTTCCGACCCCATATCACCCACATACATACGCCCGGTGTTGATGCCAATACCCAAGCTGATGTTCCCTGCGAGCTGCGCCATTTGCAGGGCCGCGCTGACCGCCAGCTGCGCATGGGCAGGAGTCTCCACCGGCGCACCCCAAAACGCCATCACACAATCACCCATGTACTTGTCAACGGTACCGCTGTGGGTGCCGATCACCCGCGTCAGCTCATTGAACAAGTGGTTCAGCAACTGCTGCAGCGCCAAGGGATCCATTTGCTCTGACATCTGGGTAAAGCCGCGTATATCACAAAACATGACGGTCAGCTCCTCGCTTTTTGCCTTCATACTGAAGTGTTCCGGGTCTTTGATCATTTCACGAACCACCTCCGGCGGTACATAGGTGCCAAACAAGTCGATCAATTGCCGCCTGGAGCGGCTGGTGGCAAGGTAGCCATAGCTCATGTCCACAACAAATATCAGCACCGTCAGAAACAGTGCAGGGGCCAGAGAGAGCACGATGCCGTGGGACAGGTACAGCCACCCATTCAAAACCAGCAACGTACCGGCTACGGCAAGACTTGCCACCATGGCCGCCGCGGCCCTGAGCCGGGGCAGACCAAACGCCAAGCTCACACCAAGCAGGAGCAACAACGCCACTTCATAGCCCAGGGCATCGGCCGGTTTGATCAAAAAACGCCGATCCAGAAGACTCGACAAAACGTTGGCATGCACCTCAATGCCAGGATAAACGGCATCGACCGGTGTCGCGCGCAAGTCCACTGCACCCGGCGCTGTTGTTCCCACCAGCACGATTTTGCCCTTCAGGCTGCCATCGGGCAGGCGACCGGTCAGTACATCGGCAGCCGATACGTAAAGAAACGACCCGCCGGTCACGCCACCACGCCCGCGAAAAGGCAACAGCAGCGCAATACGGTTGTCCACCGGAATGGAAAATATGTCTGCGCCGCGCGCAACTACCAGGCGCTCTATCGCCGGGCGACCCGATCCGGCAAAAAATTCCGGCGCGAACCCCGGCCCGACCGTGTTGAGACCAGCCAGTCGACGAAACATCGCAAGAGGCAAAGATTCGTAGTAATTGCCCGCATACCTGGCCACCAGCGCAAGCGCGCGCACCACGCCATCTGGCTCGATGATGGAGTTGAAAAAACCGGCCAATGGCGCAGCCTGCGCCAAGATGCTGATGTTTGCGCCATATCCGTTCCAGTCGGTAAACGGCACCTGGCGACCCTCAAATGCTTGCGCTGTCATGACCGGCTGTGGCAAAACACCGCTGGCGTGTCCGGCCCGGTCACTGGTGAAGTAATAACCCAGCACCACAGGACGATTCTGTAACGCCCGGGCAAACGCACCGTCGTTGTCCAGCAAGGGCTTTATCCGGGCGAACTGCGCGATAAAGTTGGCATCATCGCGCAGGTCTTGTTGCGCCAATTGTGCCAATTGCTTCAGGCCCGAACTGTCGTCTGGTTCGGCAAACACCACGTCAAACCCAAGCAGGGCGATCTGTTGCTGCTCAAACAAGGCATCTGTCAAAGCCGCCAGCTTGTGCCGGCTCCAGGGCCAACGGCCCAGCTCAGCCAGGCTTTTCTCATCAATATCGACAATGACAATGCGGTCATCCCGTGTCTGCGGCATGGTGACCCGCATGCGGGCATCGTAAAAGATCCCGTCGAGCCGATCCAGCAAACCCAACGGTGCCACGCCAAGACTGTGCAGCAGCACCACGACCAAGGCCATCAGCGACAAGCCAATGCGGCACCAATGGCGTTTTAACCAGCGCATAGGGCGTTCGTCATTGACAGACTGATGCCCATATCAGCACGGAGCTCAGAGTGGCTGAAGAAACTGCATTTGTGTACCTGCCAACACAATTTGATCGCCATGCTTGAGCACGACAGGCTCGCTGCCGACGGGCTTGCCATTGACGGTCAGCGGCTCTACCCCTTCAACATGGTGCACGACAAAATGCTGTTGTCGCCGGGTGATGGCGGCGACGGCAACACCCGGCTTGCCCACCGTGGTGACAACTTTGGTCAGCGGCATTTCACGTCCGGCCGCCGCGCCGGAAATGACCTTGATCGCACCCCGTAATGGCTGGGCTACAGTGGGAACCGTCGGCAGGGGCGCGATGGCCGCCTGGGGCTTGACCCGCATCGTCTTTTCAAAGTCGTCCCCGCCGCTGTCAGACTCGAACTGAATCCTGCATTTGCCCACTTCCAGTGTGTCGCCGTGGTGCAGCATTTGGATTTTGATCGGCTTGGCATTGACATAAGTGCCATTGGTACTGTTGAGGTCTTCAAGGGTGACTTGCCCGCCTGATTGAACGAGCGCAGCATGCTCCCCACTGACCGTCAGGTTGTCCAGAACGATGTCGTTATAGGGTCGTCTCCCCAATGTGGTGCGGTCTTTCGTCAGCGCAATGTCTTTGGTGACGACACCGTCAATCGTCACAATTATTCTGGGCATGGCAACCTCCTGTATTGCACAATTATGGGTTATTAATTGGAGGACTTCACACCAATTCAGGATTTGCCAAAAAGTCGGGTCATAAGTCCCTTTTTATCCGGTGCTTGATTGGCCTGAACCAGCAGCAAACCGATGTTATCGCGCCCGCCATGCGTATTGGCCTGGTTCACCAGTGTTTGTGCGAGTTGCCCCAAAGGTTTCCCGGACTTCAACACCTGTTCAATCTCCCAATCAACCAACATGTCGGTCAGGCCATCCGAGCACATCAGATACAGGTCACCGTCTTCAACCGGATAGTGGGCAATGTCAATCTTCAGTGACTCCTCAACCCCGAGCGCCCGGGTCAGAAGATTGCGGCCAGGTGCCACCGCCGCCTGCGCCATCGTTATCAAACCCGCATCAACCTGCTCTTGCAACATGGAGTGGTCTTTGGTCAGCTGCAGCAGTGCCCCTTGACGCAGCCGATAACAGCGTGAGTCGCCCACATGACCCAGAACCAGACCATTCTGCTGAAAGATGCCTACTACCAGCGTTGTCCCCATGCCTGCATAAGCAGGATTAGAGATGGCGGCGTTCAAAATGGCCTGGTTGGCCTGATTGACGCAAATTTCGATAGCCCGCATGACTTGCGCGGTGTTGGCCAGCGATGCCCCCGCGGCGAGCCATCGCACCAACTCTGATTTGACGAAGGTGGTGGCAATTGCACTAGCCACCTCGCCGGCGTTGTAACCGCCCATGCCGTCAGCCAGAACGCCCACCCCAAATGACGCATCAAAGACGACTGCATCCTCATTGTTGGCGCGAACCAGCCCCGGATCGAGTTGCGCTAAAAATTTGTAATGCATAAAAAATGGACTTGGACTTTAGACCGGATGTTTCGCTATGACCCAATACTACCCGGCTGTCTGGCTGCGCCGCTTCAGAAACGCGCCGGCCATCCATACCAACAAAGCGCCGAGCACCGCCAGACTGTAATGCCAGGCACCGGTTTGCGGAAGCCAGTTTGCGGCAGCAGGGTCGCCGTAGGCCATGGTGCCCGCAATCCAGCCCAATAGCATGCCCCCCACGGTAATAATCGACGGGAACCGGTCCATCAACTTCAAAATAAGCTGGCTGCCGCCAATGATGACCGGAACGCTGACGACCAGCCCAAAGATGACCAGCGGCATTTGGTGTTGTTGACCGGCGCTGGTGGCCGCACCGGCGATGGCAATCACATTGTCAATGCTCATGACAAGGTCGGCCAGGATGACCGTCTTGACCGCGCCCCACAATTTGTCGCTGGTCTGAAGGCTAGAGTGCTCGTCTTCGTGGGGTACCAGCAGCTTGATGCCGATCCACAGCAGCAGCGCCGCCCCGACCAACTTCAAATACGGCACCTGCAACAAGGTCATCGCAAAGGCAATCAAACCGATGCGCAGCACGATGGCACCCGCAGTGCCCCAGACGATGCCCTTGAGACGCTGCGCTGCGGGTAGTTGCCGACACGCCAGCGCGATCACCACCGCGTTATCGCCACCCAGCAGGATGTCAATCAGGATGATCTGGCCAACCGCCAGCCAGAAATTCGCTGTTAAAAACGCTTCCAAGTCAACTCTCGCTGTGAACCACGGGCAAAAACAACAAAGCCGGATTGTCCCTCAGGAAATCCGGCCTTACGGCACCGTGGCATCAAAACGCCCAGTGATCGTTTAATGCTGCATTACAACATGGCTTTGAGCAATTTCGCCATTTCAGAAGGATTGCGGGTGATCTTGAAGCCGCATTCTTCCATCACGGCCAGCTTGGCTTCAGCCGTATCGGCACCCCCCGAAATCAAGGCACCCGCATGGCCCATGCGCTTGCCAGCCGGTGCGGTCACGCCAGCGATGAAGCCGACGATGGGTTTTTTCATGTTGAGCTTGCACCAGCGGGCTGCTTCGGCTTCGTCCGGGCCGCCAATTTCGCCAATCATGATGACGGCATCGGTGTCCGGGTCGTCATTGAAGGCTTGCATGATGTCGATGTGCTTGAGACCGTTGATGGGGTCGCCACCAATGCCGACCGCGGTGGACTGGCCCAGACCGATTTCGGTTAATTGAGCAACGGCCTCGTAGGTCAGCGTGCCGGAGCGGCTGACCACGCCAATGCGGCCCTTGCGATGGATGTGACCAGGCATGATGCCAATCTTGATCTCGTCAGGGGTGATCAGGCCCGGGCAATTGGGGCCGAGCAACAGGGTCTTCTTGCCACCAGCGGCTTCCTTGGCGCGCATTTTGTTGCGCACTTCAAGCATGTCGCGCACCGGTATGCCTTCGGTGATGCAGATGGCCAGATCCAGATCAGCCTCAACGGCTTCCCAGATGGCGGCTGCAGCACCGGCCGGTGGCACGTAAATCACGCTCACGGTAGAACCGGTTTGGGCGGCTGCCTCTTTGACCGAAGCGAAGATCGGGATGCCAAAGATGGACTCGCCGGCTTTTTTTGGATTTACACCGGCGGCAAAGCAATGCTTGCCGTTGGCGTATTCCTGGCATTTTTCAGTGTGAAACTGACCGGTCTTGCCGGTAATGCCCTGGGTGATGACTTTGGTGTCTTTATTGATAAGGATGGACATGTCTTTTTCCTAGTCAGTTCAGGCGGCAGCCTTGACAGCTGCAACCACTTTTTGAGCCGCATCGGCCATGGTGTCGGCGCTGATGATGGGCAAACCGGATTCGACGAGCATCTTCTTGCCCATCTCTTCGTTGGTACCCTTCATGCGCACCACCAATGGCACCGACAGGTTGACCGCTTTGCAGGCCGTGATCACGCCAGTGGCAATGGTGTCGCATTTCATGATGCCGCCAAAGATGTTGACCAGAATGGCCTTGACCTTGGGGTTTTTCAGCATGATCTTGAAGGCTTCGGTGACCTTCTCGGGGGTGGCACCGCCGCCCACATCCAGAAAGTTGGCGGGCTCGGCACCAAACAGCTTGATGGTGTCCATGGTCGCCATGGCCAGACCAGCGCCGTTGACCAGGCAGCCAATGTCGCCGTCCAAACTGATGTAGGCCAGATCAAACTTGCTGGCTTCGACTTCGGCCGGGTCTTCTTCGTCCAGATCGCGGTAAGCGACGATTTCAGGGTGGCGGTACAGAGCGTTGGAATCAAAGTTGAACTTGGCATCAATCGCCTTGATGTTGCCATTGCCTTCGAGAATCATCGGGTTGATTTCAACCAGCGCTGCGTCGGTCTCCATGTACACCTTGTAGACCTTTTGCAGCACATCCACAGCCTGAGCGGTGGAGGCGGCAGGCACGCCAATGGCATTGGCCAGCTTGGTGGCTTGGGCATCGGTCAGGCCGAGCGCCGGGTCGACGATTTCGGTGATGATTTTTTCGGGGGTGGCTTCAGCCACATGCTCGATGTCCATGCCACCTTCGCTTGAGACAATCATGGCCACGCGCTGGCTGGCACGGTCGGTGACGGCAGAGACGTAGTATTCTTTTTTGATGTCCGCGCCCTCTTCAATCAGCAGGCGACGCACTTTTTGACCGAGCGGGCCGGTCTGGTGCGTGACCAATTGCATGCCCAGAATTTCATCGGCGAGCTGCCTGACTTCGTCAATCGAGCGCGCCAGCTTGACACCACCACCCTTGCCGCGGCCGCCCGCGTGAATCTGCGCCTTGACAACCCAGACTGGGCCGCCCAATTTTTGGGCGGCTTCCACCGCCTCTTGAACGGTGAACGCCGCAATGCCGCGAGGCACTGGCACACCGAATTGACGCAAGATTTCCTTGCCTTGGTATTCGTGAATCTTCATGAGCACTTTCTCAGGAATGGAGGGGGGAATGGCCCGCTGATGGCACCCGAAAGGACGCAGCCAGAGGCACCGGGGCGATGCAGATGCGGACTGTATCATGGTGCATTGCATCATTCTTTAGCCAGACTTACACGGGCATCACTTTTTAGGATTCAATTTCATTATGCGAAAAATCTTCATTGACGGCGAAGCGGGCACCACCGGCCTGCAGATTCGCGAGCGCCTGCAACACCTGCCCGGGATTGAGTTGGTCAGCATTGCGCCCGAGTTGCGCAAGGATGCCAGCGCCAAGCGCGAACTGATGGCACAAGTTGATCTTGTCGTGTTGTGCCTGCACGACGATGCAGCTATTGAATCAGTAGCAATGATCGACGATATGACAAGGGCTACAGGCAAAATAGGCCCAAAAATTATTGACGCATCTTCAGCGCATCGAACCGCGCCAGGCTGGGTTTACGGGTTTCCGGAATTGGCCAGCGGACAGGCGCAGGCCATCCGGTCGGCACACCGGGTCAGCAACCCTGGCTGCTATGCCACCGGGGCCATTGCGCTGATTCGCCCGCTGGTGAATGTAGGATTGATCCCGCCCGACTTCCCCTTGTGTTTGCCGTCGGTTAGCGGTTACTCGGGCGGTGGACGGCCGATGATCGAAGCCTATGAGAGCGGCTTGGCCCCGGCGTTCGAGCTGTATGGTCTGGGCCTCAAGCACAAGCATGTGCCGGAAATCATGGCCTACACCGGCCTGACGCGCCGCCCGCTGTTTGTGCCGTCGGTGGGCAACTTCAAACAGGGCATGCTGGTGCAAGTGCCCTTGCACCTGGACATGTTGCCAGGCCAGCCCGTGGTCGCCGATTTGCAGGACGCCCTGGCCACGCATTACACCGGCAGCGAATGGGTGCGCGTGCCCGATGCCACGGCCGACAACAAGCTTGATGCCGTCAAGCTGGCCGGCACCAATGGCCTGGAATTGCGCGTGTTTGGCAACCGCGACGCGGCTGACGGCTTTCGGCATGCGGTGCTGGTAGCGCGGCTGGACAACCTGGGCAAGGGAGCCAGCGGAGCTGCCGTGCAAAACCTGAAACTGATGCTGGGAATTTGATTCGCACAGCTATTGTTTTTATAGCTGCTTGCGCAAGTAATATCAGAGTTCCTGATCCGCACGGAATCCATTTGGTATGGTGAAAGCCTGGTTGTGACTTTGTGGGAGGGCTGGCAAGCCCGAATTCGCGGCTGCCGCCGCTCCCTATCAAGTGCCAGTCCTATTCCTGAAAAAGGCAAACTGTGCCTATACGCATCAGGAAGTCTAAATATAGGGGCTAGAGGCCGAAATCATCTACATTTTCGGCGGCCAAACCGGCCACCACCCGGCGGATCGCGTCACCGCTGAAGCCGCGCCCGGCCAAAAATCTTGCCTGTTTGCCGCGCGCGGTGGCGTCTTGCGCAGCTACGCCAAACTTTTTGAGCCAAACCTCGCGGGCGCGAAGATGCTCGGTGCTGAGCAAGCCCGCCACGGCGTCGGCCACGGCCTGCGGATCAAGCCCCTTGCTTTGCAGTTCTTGCTTGATACGCGCGGCACCGAGCTTGGGCGCGCGGCGGTTCACCACCGACTCCAGCACCCGCTGCTCACAAATAAAGCCTTTGGCGTGAAGCTCATTGAGCGCCAGCGCCAGGCTGCCGGGCTCTTCTTCAAAGCGGGCCAGCTTTTGCAGCAGCTCGGCGCGCGAATACTCGCGCATGCCCAGCAGGCGCAGGGCTCGGCCTTTGAGCGACGGCTGGTCAAAGGCCATGTCAGCGGCCCTCCTTCAGGAGGGCCGCGGCAGGCGCTGATAAAAAATGCATTTGCTATGAATAGTATAGCTAGCTACGCACTATTTATAAGGGCTACGAGGTCTTTTTACTTGAAACCTTGTCGGCCACCTCAGGCGAACCGGTGCCCGCCATCAAGGCGATGCCCAGTGAAGCCCGCACCTTGTTTTCAATCTCGCGCGCCAGAACCGGGTTTTCACGCAAAAACTCGCGTGCGTTGTCACGGCCCTGACCGATTTTTTCGCCGTTGTAGGCGTACCAGGCACCGGACTTGTCCAAAATATTGGCAGTAACGCCCATGTCGATGACCTCGCCCTCGCGGCTGATGCCCTGGCCAAACATGATGTCGAACTCGGCCGTTTTGAAGGGTGGGGCCACCTTGTTTTTGACCACCTTGACCTTGGTTTCGTTGCCGATGGCCTCATCGCCCTTCTTGATGGTGCCGGTGCGGCGAATGTCCAGCCGTACAGAAGCATAAAACTTGAGTGCGTTGCCGCCGGTGGTGGTCTCAGGGCTGCCGAACATGACACCGATCTTCATGCGAATCTGGTTGATGAAGATCACCATGCAATTGGTCTTTTTGATGTGGGCGGTGAGCTTGCGCAGCGCCTGGCTCATCAGCCGGGCTTGCAGGCCGGGCAAGCTGTCGCCCATTTCACCCTCCAACTCGGCTTTCGGTGTCAGTGCCGCCACCGAGTCCACCACGATCAAATCGACCGCACCGGAGCGCACCAGGCTGTCAACAATCTCAAGCGCTTGCTCGCCGGTGTCGGGCTGGCTAATCAGCAGGTCTTGCAAATTCACGCCCAGGTTTTGCGCGTACTGGATGTCCAGCGCATGCTCGGCATCAATAAACGCGCACTGGCCGCCGGTTTTTTGCATTTCGGCAATCACCTGCAAGGTCAGCGTGGTTTTGCCGGAAGATTCTGGCCCATAGATTTCCACCACCCGGCCGCGTGGCAGGCCGCCAACGCCCAGCGCAATGTCCAGCCCGAGCGAGCCGGTGGAGACCACCTGGATATCTTCGATGACTTCGCCTTCGCCCAGGCGCATGATGGTGCCTTTGCCAAACTGCTTTTCAATTTGCGCCAGCGCGACTTGCAAGGCCTTGGCTTTTTCGGTGTTGGCGGGGGTGAGGGCTTTAACGGGTGCATCCATGACAGTCTCCTGAAGTTTCAATAAAGTTGCGTGGTTTGGGAGCATCCGCAGCCTCTGTTTTTAATAACAGGCTGGATGCTTGAACAGTAGTTTAGACCAATATTGAAATCATAAATCACATTTTTTAGTCAATTTGGTTTATTATTACGGCCATGACCGAACCCAACCTTGACACCGGCTGGCGTCAGGCCCACCTGGGGCACTGGCTGGCGCTGGCGCTGCAGCGCTTTGATGCCCGGGTGCTGTCGCTGATGGCGGCCAATGAGCAAGTGCCGTTGGCGCTGTCCAACCTGGCGGCGCGCGGCCACCTGACCGCCTCCCACATTCACATCACCCGGCATTTGGCGCTGGAGGGCTCGCGCCTGACCGAACTGGCGCGCCGCACCGGCATCAGCAAACAGGCCATGGGCAAGCTGGTCGACCAGTGCGAGGCCTGGGGTCTGGTGCAGCGCCAAAGCGATCCGCAGGACGCGCGAGCGCGTCGGGTGGTGTTCACCGCCATTGGCCTGGCCTGGCTCAAAGCGTTTGAAGAAGCCGTCGCGCAAACCGAAGTTGAGCTGCGCGCCGCCATCGGCCTGGAGGTGGCCACGGTGATTGCCCTCGGACTGGAGGCTTATGCGGCCTAAAATGAATTCAAAACAAAGTGTCAGCAGATAACCACTACCCCAACCGGCCACCCCGAGGAGACAAGTATGCGAATTTTGATAGCCGAGGACGATCAGGTTCTGGCCGATGGCCTATTGCGCACCCTGCGCAGTTCCGGCGCTGCCGTCGACCATGTTGCGAGCGGCTCCGAGGCCGACGCAGCCCTGATGACCAACACCGAGTTTGACCTGCTGATTCTCGATTTGGGCTTGCCCAAAATGCACGGCCTTGAAGTGCTCAAGCGGCTGCGGGCGCGCGGTTCATCGTTGCCGGTGTTGATTTTGACGGCCGCGGACACCGTTGAAGAGCGCGTCAAAGGACTCGATTACGGTGCCGACGACTACATGGCCAAGCCGTTCAGCCTGCAAGAGCTTGAAGCGCGGGTGCGGGCGCTGAGCCGTCGCGGCATGGGCGCGGCCAGCAGCACCATCAAGCACGGCCCGCTGATTTACGACCAGGGCGGACGCGTGGCCACCATCGACGGCATCATGGTCGAGTTGTCAGCCCGCGAACTCGGCCTGCTGGAGGTGCTGTTGCAACGCGCCGGCCGCTTGGTCAGCAAAGACCAGTTGGTCGAGCGACTGTGCGAGTGGGGCGAAGAGGTCAGCAACAACGCCATCGAGGTCTACATTCACCGCCTGCGCAAGAAAATTGAAAAGGGCCCGATCCGCATTGCCACCGTGCGTGGCCTGGGCTATTGCCTGGAGAAGATTCCCGGGTGACCGGTTCGGCGCTGTGACATTGTGAACAAACTCCCCCGTGAGCAGCGCTCGCTGTTTGGCGAGATCCTGGACTGGATGCTCACGCCCCTGCTGCTGCTGTGGCCGGTCAGTCTGGTGCTGACCTGGCTGGTGGCGCAGGGCATCGCAGGCAAGCCCTTTGACCGGGCGCTTGAGTACAACGCCCGCGCCATGGCGCAGCTCATCACCATCCGGCACAGCCGGGCCGAATTTGCCCTGCCCCGACCAGCCAGGGAGTTGCTTCGCGCTGACGATTCCGACACGATTTACTACCAGGTCATGGGGCCGCGCGGTGAGTTTCTCAGCGGCGAACGCGAGCTTCCAGCGCCGCCGGTTGATGAAGTCCCGGTGCTTGACGAGGTGCGCATCCGCGACGATGTGGTCAAGGGTTTTGATGTGAAGGTGGCCTACACCTGGGTCAGTCTGCCCATTCCTGATTCGCGGCCAGCGCTGGTCCAGGTGGCCGAGACGCTGGAAAAACGTTCGGTGCTGGCCACCGAAATCGTCAAGGGCGTGATGCTGCCGCAATTCATCATTCTGCCGCTGGCTGTGCTGCTGGTGTGGCTGGCGTTGGTGCAAGCCATCAAGCCCCTGAGCCAACTGGAAGAGCGCATCCGGGCCCGCAAACCCGATGACTTGAGCGCCATTGACGCGCTGGCCGTACCCATGGAGGTGACCCCCTTGGTGGAGTCGGTCAACGACCTGCTGCTGCGCCTGACCGACTCTATCGCCACCCAAAAGCGCTTTTTGGCTGATGCCGCGCACCAGCTCAAGACCCCCTTGGCGGGCTTGCGAATGCAGGCCGATCTGGCCCAGCGCGAAGGGGCCAGCGCTGAAGACCTCAAACAATCCTTGCGCCAGATTGGCCACGCCAGTATTCGGGCCACCCACAGCGTCAACCAGTTGTTGGCGCTGGCGCGGGCCGAAAGCAGCGGCTCAGCCATGCCACGCATCATTTGCGATATGGCTGAGCTGACCATGTCGGTGGTGCGCGACTGCGTGCCGCGCGCGCTGGACAAACACATTGACCTGGGCTACGAGGGCACACAGCCCAATACCCCAGGCTGCACCGTGCTGGGCAACGCCACACTGCTCAAGGAAATGATTCGCAACCTGGTGGACAACGCCATCAACTACACCCCGTCAAGCCTGGAAAAACCGGGCATCATTACCGCCCGCGTGCTGACCGATCCGTTTGGCCGCACCCTGCTGGTGCAGGTCGAAGATTCTGGCCTGGGTGTGCCAGTGGCTGAGCGCGAGCTGATCTTTCAGCCGTTTTACCGTGCCCTGGGCACCGAAGTGGATGGCTCGGGGCTGGGTCTGCCGATCGTGCTGGAAATTGCCAACCAACACAACGCATCCGTCAGCCTGGAAGAAACCAACCCGGGCCAAACGGCACCCGGTGCCCGCTTTGTGGTGCGATTCACAGCCACGGTGCAAGACCATCCGGGCGCGTGAGCCACCCCGGCGCACCACACTGCGGTCAACGGGGTGTCAGGCAGGGCTCAAGTGGCTGGCCTGCCAGGGCAGTCCTGATCGGTGCCAGCTGCTTTTGCACAGCCTCATCCACCGCCGGCAGACGCAACAGGTAGCCCTGAGTGGCAGGCACCTCTTGCATGACCCGCGCTGTGCGCACACCACGCAAGGCCAGCGCTTGCAAGCCTGCATTGGCGGCTTCCTCAGACGGGTATCCTCCCAGCGACAAGCCGGGTGTCAGCGCCGGGTTTCTGATCGGCTCGAAAGTCAGGCGCAGGTTGGCCAACTGGGCCCGCTTCTTGGCCATATCTGCCGCATTGGCGTATTTGCCCATGTAAATAATCCAACGCCCGGGCGTGCTCGCAACATCCAGCGTCCATGACCCTTCTGGCAAGGCTGTCAGCTGCAATGCGCGGCGAAGCGCATCGGCTTTCGCCTCATCGAGCACGCCGCTTTGCAGGCACACCGCAGTGCGCAGGGCAGCGGCAGATGCCGGGCTGGCTGCCAACAGCGCCTCTTTATCGGTGATCAATTCAAGCGCCCCGGGTCTGATCTGCTGCGCCAGCCGCTGCGGCTCGTGCTGCGCTACCGGACCAAAACCATACGGCAGCAGCCAGCCTTGGCCCCAGGCCAAATAGACCCCGTTCGCCAGCAGCAACGTCAACACAATCAACCGCAACATAGGCGCGCGTTGCTACAGGTTGCCATAGTCCGGGCACATCAATGGGCGCACGCTGACTTCTGAACTGGTCACGCGTTGCAGGCCCTGCGCCGTTTGCACCTGCAAGGCTCCCTGCGCGTCAACCCCCAGCGCTACACCCTGCAGTCCGTCGCTGAGGGTCACGGCCACCTGGGCCAGCGCATCGCGTGCGTTAAATTGGGCATGAAACGGGGCAAAACCGCGCTGTTCAAACGTCTGCACCGTGCGCACCAGCGGGGCTGCGATCATTGCCAGCGCTTGCGCCGCGTCCACCTGCGGCAGCAGTGCATCCAGCCCGACCGGCGCGGTTGACAAGCCGTCAACTGTCGGACTTTGAATATTCACGCCAACGCCAATCACCACATAGCGGCTGTGCGGGCCTGATCCCTCAGCCCAACTGGTGGTCTCTAACAAAATGCCAGCGAGCTTGCGGCCATGCCACCACAGGTCGTTGGGCCACTTCAGCACGATGTCCGGGTGCAGGCTTTGCGCCACGCTCAAGCCCACCGCCAGCGACAAGCCCGACCAGTCCTTGGGGGCCAAGGGCAAGCCCAGCGAAAACGTCAAAGAAGCCGCTTGGCCACTATGCGCCGCCAAATCACTGTGCCATTGCCGCCCCAGTCGCCCACGACCGGCGGTTTGCTGCGCCGCCACCAATAGCACCGGCTCCAGGCGGCCAGCACGGGCACGGCGCATCAGTTCTGAATTGGTGGAGTCGACCTGCGGCAACACTTCCACGGTGAAACATGGAAGCAGCGACGAGACCGCTTGCCAGATGAGCTCTGCCGCGCCGCCAAAGTTGGCCGGGTCGTCGTTGCGCTGGGGCGTGTTCATCACTTCAGGCGGCTTTTTTTTTGCTGGCTGCTTTGCGTTTGGGTGCCAACAGCGTGCCGCGGCAAGTTGGCGCACCACACCAGCAGGGGTACTCGGCCCGGAGCTTGGGCGTGTAGCGCTCATCAATGATCAGGCCATAGTCGTAATTGAGCTCTTCCCCAGCCGCAATGTCACGCAGTGCCCTGATGAAGATGCGGCCGCTCTGTTCATCGGCCTCGCAATTGCCAGCGCATGAATGGTTGATCCAGCGCGACGAATTGCCTCCGTTCTTGGCATCAATGACCCGCGTTGCATCCACATGAAAATAAAACGTGTGGTTGGGGTCGCTCGGGTCGTGCGGGTGGCGCGCCTGTGCTTCTTCCCAACTGATGATCTCGCCGACGTATTCCAGCAGCGTTTCACCGGCAGCAATGTCCTGCACGGCAAACACGCCCTTGCCATGAATGCCGGAGCGGCGAACCTGAATGCGGCGGGTTTTCGGGGCTTGATTTTTTGACACGGTAAAAATTTGGTATCGTGGACTCGTATGGGTGCGCGTGTGTGTGCGCTCGCGAGAGAAACGGAATTGTAGTCAGATGAAAACATTGGTCATTGCCGAAAAGCCCTCAGTCGCCCAAGACATCGTGCGGGCGCTCACGCCCCTGTCGGGCAAGTTCGAGAAGCACGACGAACATTTTGAGAACGACACCTATGTCGTCTCCAGTGCCGTCGGTCACCTGCTGGAAATCCAGGCACCTGAAAGCCATGACGTGAAACGCGGCAAGTGGAGCTTTGCCCATTTGCCGGTGATTCCGCCGCACTTTGACCTCAAACCGGTCGACAAAACCAAAACCCGGCTCAACGCCGTGGTGAAACTCGCCAAGCGCAAGGATGTCGACAAGCTAATCAACGCATGCGACGCGGGCCGCGAGGGTGAGCTGATTTTTCGCCTGATCGAGCAGTACGCTGGTGGTGCCAAGCCGCTGGGCAAGCCGGTTGACCGGCTGTGGCTGCAGTCGATGACACCGCAGGCCATTCGCGATGGCTTTGGCCATTTGCGCTCCAACGCCCAAATGCAGCCGCTGGCCGATGCCGCACGCTGCCGCTCCGAGGCCGACTGGTTGGTGGGCATCAACGGCACGCGCGCCATGACGGCATTTAACTCGCGCGACGGCGGCTTCTTTCTGACCACCGTGGGCCGGGTGCAAACACCCACCTTGAGCGTGGTGGTGGAGCGCGAAGAGCAAATCCGAAAATTCATCAGCCGCGATTACTGGGAAATCCACGCCAGCTTTGCCGCGCAGGCCGGCAGCTACCCGGCCAAATGGTTTGACCCCAAATACAAGCGTGACGCGGACGATGCCGAGAAAAAGGCCGACCGCCTGTGGAACGCGCGTGAGGCGCAGGCCATTGCGGACGCCGTGCGCGGCCAGCCCGCTACGGTGACAGAGGAGAGCAAACCCACCACGCAAGCCTCGCCCCTGTTGTTCGACTTGACCAGCCTGCAGCGCGAGGCCAATGGCAAATTCGGTTTTAGTGCCAAGACCACGCTGTCGATAGCGCAAAGCCTGTACGAGCGCCACAAGGCCTTGACCTACCCGCGTACCGATTCGCGCAACCTGCCTGAAGACTACGTGCCGGTGGTCAAAGAGACCTTTGAGATGCTGGCTGGCAGCGGCATGAAGCACTTGGCGCCGCACGCCGCCACAGCCATCAAAGGCGGCTACGTCAAGCCTACCAAGCGCGTCTTTGACAATGCCAAGGTGAGTGATCACTTTGCCATCATCCCCACACTGCAAGCGCCTAGTGCGCTATCAGATGCAGAGCAAAAAATTTACGACTTGGTGGTGCGCCGCTTCATGGCAGTGTTTTTCCCGAGTGCCGAATACCAGGTCACCACCCGGATCTCGACCGCCGTCGGGCATAACTTTAAAACCGAAGGCAAAGTGCTGGTCAAGCCGGGCTGGCTGGCGATTTACGGCAAGGAAGCTGCCGACGAGGTGGAAGGTGGCAAAGACGGCGACAAGGGCCAAAGTCTGGTGCCGGTGGCCCCAGGCGAACAGGTGAACGCGCAAACGGTCGATGCCAAAGGCCTCAAAACCCGCCCACCGGCGCGCTACTCGGAAGCCACTTTGCTGGGGGCCATGGAAGGTGCTGGCAAGACCGTTGAAGATGACGAACTGCGCGAAGCCATGCAGGAAAAGGGGCTGGGCACGCCCGCTACCCGCGCGTCCATCATTGAAGGCTTGATTGCCGAGAAATACATGCTACGCGAAGGTCGCGAGCTCATTCCAACGGCCAAGGCGTTCCAACTCATGACCTTGCTGCGCGGCCTGGAGGTCGAAGAACTGACCAAAGCCGAACTGACAGGCGAATGGGAATACAAGCTGAGCCAAATGGAGCACGGCAAGCTCAGCCGCGCTGCTTTCATGGCCGAAATTGCCACCATGACCGAGCGCATGGTCAAAAAAGCCAAGGAATACAGCCGTGACTCCGTTCCCGGCGACTACGCCACACTGGCATCGCCCTGCCCAAATTGCAGCGGCGTGGTGAAAGAAAATTACCGCCGCTACACCTGTACTGGCGCGGACGGTCAAAGCGATGGCTGCGGCTTCTCGTTTGGCAAATCCCCCGCCGGGCGCACCTTTGAGCTAGCCGAAGTCGAACAATTCTTGCGCGACAAGAAAATTGGCCCGCTGGATGGATTTCGTTCCAAAGCCGGCTGGCCGTTTACCGCCGAGATGGTCATCAAGTTCGACGAGGAGAGCAAAAACTACAAGCTTGAATTCGACTTTGGTGACGACAAAAAAGGCGACGAAAGTGGCGAACTGATTGACTTTTCAGCCCAGGAATCGCTCGGTGCCTGCCCCAAATGCGGTGCTGACGTTTTTGAGCACGGCAAGAACTACGTGTGCGAAAAGTTAGTGCCCACTGACGCGCAAGCCACGCCCAGCTGCGACTTCAAGACCGGCCAGATCATTCTGCAGCAACCGATTGAACGCGCGCAAATGCAAAAACTGCTGACCACCGGCAAGACCGATCTGCTCGACAAGTTTGTCTCGATGCGCACCCGGCGCGCCTTCAAGGCCATGCTGGCCTGGGACGCGACAGCAGATAAAGTGAATTTTGAGTTTGCCCCAAGCAAATTTCCGCCGCGCAAGACCGCAGCCACACCACTGACCAAAGCCACTATTGCTACAAAAAAAGTAGCTACTCGCGCAAGTAGTACGGGGGCTACAGGTATAAAACTCTTAAAAACCCCAACAAAGACCGCCACACCAGCCGCCAAGAAAGCCACTGCCCCCAAAACTCCGCGCAGAGCCCCAAGCTCAGGCGGGGCCACACCCAGCGCAGCCTTGGCGGCCGTGATTGGCGCTGAGCCGATTGCCCGAGCCCAGGTCATCAAAAAGCTGTGGGACTACATCAAGGCCAATAATTTGCAGGATGCCACCAACAAACGTGCCATCAACGCCGACGCCAAGTTGCTGGCGGTGTTTGGCCAGCCGCAGGTCAGCATGTTTGAGCTGGCGGGCATTGTGGGCAAGCACCTGGGGTGAGTTGATGCTTGAAAAAATTGGGCTGATCGATGGGAGAAGGTGGTCACAAATAGTGACCACCTAGTTGAAACTACAGGCTAAGGTCGCGATTTGCGACCTTAAACGAAGGTGACTTATGAATTCAGACTTCCTGATCCGCACGGCATCCATGTGGCATGGTGAAAGCCTGGTTGTGACTTTGTGGGAGGGCTGGCAAGCCCGAATTCGCGGCTGGCGCCGCTCCTACAAGTGCCAGTCCTGTTCCTGAAAAAAGCAAACTGTGCCTCTACGCATCAGGAAGTCTGAACTTGCCGGGCGCGATTCAAACCGGTGTGCTGCAACGGCTTTGGGGTCAGATCACGATTTTGGCTGCTGGCCGGTGAGCTTGCCAACAGTCGCCCCCCAAAACTCGTGCTCTGACCCCAATGCTTTGACTCTGCTGCACATCACTTTGAATCGCACCCGAATTTGCCGGGCGCGATGCGTTGCGTGAAAAAGTTCGCATTTGTATTGAACGGCTGCGCATGTCGTTTGGAGTCCTGTTCAGGGTGACACAGCTTGCACCGTGCCGCTGTTAGATGAATATCTACTCAGAACCGTGCCACTTGGCATCTAAGCCACAGCCAGCCGCACGCTGCGCATGATCAAGGGTAAACACGCTCCCGTCATCTCCCTCCTGACACCAAAATGTCACGCGACTGTCTTACTATGGCGACTTCAGGTACAAACGTCCTGAAGCAGCTTGTTGCTGTCACTCTACTTCATCGAAGGAACTTGAACATGAAAATCCGTTATTCATTGATTGCTGCCGGCATCGTTGCCATTGGTGCTGTTGGCTCGGCCACTGCCCAGGAAAAAACCCTGCGCCTGCTGACCTGGGCCGACTATGCGCCCGCCGACGTGGTGGCACAGTTCGAAAAAGAAAGCGGCTACAAGGTTGAGCTGACTCTGTCCAACAACGAAGAAATGATCTCCAAGCTGCGCGCCACTGGCGGTGCTGGTTTTGACCTGGCGCAGCCCTCGCAAGACCGCATCACCGGCCCGCAACAAGAGTTTGGCATCTACAAACCGATGGATTTGAGCAAGCTCAAGGCCGAGTTGTTCATCCCTTCCATGCTGGATGCCACCAAGAAAAACACCACGCTGGCCGGCAAGGTGTACGGCCTGCCGCACATCTGGGGCACCGATGGCCTGGTGGTTAACACCAAACTGGCCAAGATGGGCGACTATCCTGATTTGTGCAAAGCGGAGTTCAAAGGAAAAACCGCAGTTCGTCTGAAGCGCCCAACCCTGTTGGCCTTTGCTTTCGCCTCTGGTAAAGACCCGTTTGCGCTGTACAACGATGCCAAAGCCTATGGCGCGTTGATGGATGAAGTGGGTAAGACCATAATTGCCTGCAAGCCCAATCTGAAGTTCTTCTGGGACAACAAAGATCAACTGCTCAATGGCATGCGCGCCGGCGAAATCGTTGGCGCCATGATGTGGGACACGGGTGGCTGGAAGCTCAACAACGAAAAGGCTGAAATTCAGTTTATCGCACCTAAATCCGGCGCACTCGGCTGGATCGATACCTTTGCCATTCCTGCCAAGGGCAAGAACGATGCCGCTGCTTACGCCTGGATCAACTTCAACATGCGCCCCGAGATTGCCGCCAAAGTGGGCGCATCGGCAGGTAACTTCACCGCCTCCAAGGGTGCCGACCAGCTGGCCGATGCCAAGTTGAAGGCCCAGTTTGCCGCCAGCTTCCCGGAAGCTGCGCTGAAAAATGTCAAGTGGTACCCTGCCGTGCCGGCTGGCATTGAAGACATCGAAGGCCGCGTGCTCGACCGCATCAAGGCGGCGAACTAATCGGTATCCGTCACAAGCGAGCGCAGCGCGGCAATCATTGCCCCCTGAAGTCCTGGATTGCCACGCCGCTGCCCGCCACGTCGCTACGCTCCTCGCGGCTAAAGGCTTTTGCCTCGCAATGACGAAAAAATTGGGTATTTGCATTGAATTCAACAACTGCTGCAATTGCACCCGGCGCAACGCAGCCTGACCTGCAAGCCATCGGGGTCAGCAAACACTACGGCGCGTTTCATGCGGTAGACGACTTGTCGTTCAGTGTGGCGCGTGGCAGTTTCTTTTCCATTCTGGGGCCATCGGGCTGCGGCAAGACCACAATTCTGCGCATGGTGGCTGGCTTTCAGAGCCCGGACTCGGGTGACATCCAGATTGGCGGCAAACCCATGGCGGGTGTGCCGCCCAACAAGCGCCCGGTGAACATGGTGTTTCAGCACCTGGCGTTGTTTCCCATGATGACAGTCGGCGAAAACATCGGCTACGGGCTGGCCAGACGGGGTGTATCCACCGACGAGATCAAGCGCCGGGTTGGCGACATGCTGGAGCGTGTCAGCCTGCCGGGCGCGCAAGCCAAACAGATTAACCAACTTTCCGGCGGGCAAAAACAGCGCGTGGCGATTGCCCGCAGTCTGGTGCTGGAGCCCACGCTGCTGCTGCTCGACGAGCCGCTGGGTGCACTCGACCTCAAGTTGCGCGAGCACATGAAGATCGAGCTCAAACAATTACAGGCGGCGTTTGGGACCACCTTTGTCTACATCACGCACGACCAGTCGGAGGCGCTCGTGTTGTCTGACCATGTGGCGGTGATGAACGCTGGCCGCTTTGAGCAAGTCGGCACGCCGCAGCAGCTGTATTACGGGCCGCAAACGCCGTTTGTGGCCGGTTTTGTCGGGGCCAACAACCGTATTGCGGGCCACGCCACTGAAGTGAAGGGCGACCGGGTAACGGTCACCAGTGCGCAAGGCTTGGTGATACCGGCACGCGCCATTGGCAAGGTTTCTCAAGGTGCGACTGTCGAGGCGTTTATGCGCCCTGAAGTGGCCCGTCTGGCGCGCAATGCAGCCGTGCTGACCGACGCGGGCCTACCCCATTTCAGCGCCCGGATAACCAACCTGCTGTTTGACGGGGCCAATTCTGCTGTGCTGTTGCACGAAGAGCGCTCGAACACTGAATTTCGCATCGCGCTGCCGCAAACCGGCGAATTCGCCCACCTGAACGTGGGTGAAACCGTTGCCTTTGGCTTTGATCCACAACGAGTGGTGTGCTTTGCAAGTTAAACCACCCAACTGTTTACGTCCGTCATTGCGAGGAGCGAAGCGGCGTGGCAATCCAGGTTCAGACTTCCTGATGCGCACGCAATCCATTTGGCATGGTGAAAGCCTGGTTGTGACTTTGTGGGAGGGCTGGCAAGCCCGAAATCGCGGCTGCCGCCGCTCCTACAAGTGCCAGTCCTATTCCTGAAAAAAGCAAACTGTGCCTATACGTATCAGGAAGTCTGAGGTTACTGGAAGTCATGAATTACCGCGCTTCGCTCGCAATGACGACCTGCGGTGACCACAAGGTATGTTGAAACACGCCTCTGATAACACCACCACTCAAGCGCGGCTGATGCTGATGCTGCTATTGGCTCCGGCGCTGCTGTGGCTGGTCGGGCTGATCTTGCTGCCGCATGTGGAGCTGGCTATTTTGTCGCTGCGCGCCCGTGTGGCACCGCGTGTGTACGAGCCCAGCTTGGCGCAGTTTGCGACCTTCATCAACGAGCCGCTGTATTGGCACACCTTTGTGCGAACCGCATTGATGTCGGTTGCGGCCACCGCCATCACGCTGCTGATGGCATTTCCGATCGCCTGGACGATTGCCAAGATTGCCCGGGGTCGCAACAAGTCCATGCTGTTTGTCATGTGCCTGATCCCGTTTTGGGTAAGCGAGACCGTGCGCACCCTGGGCTGGATGATTTTGCTGCGTGAATCCGGCGTGCTGCCTGCGCTACTGGTGACACTGGGCGTGACCCCGGCCCCGGTGGAAATGCTATACCACGATGCCACCATTCTGGTCGGTCTGGTTTACACCTCGATGCTGTTCATGGTGATTCCGCTGATCAGTGCGCTGGAAAGCCTGGACGACTCGCTGATTGAGGCTGCATACGATTTGGGTGGCAACGGCTGGTCGATCCTGCGCCAGATCATCATCCCGCACGCGGCACCCGGCATCGTGGCGGGTTGCATCGTGGTGTTCATGCTGACGCTTGGCAACTACCTCACACCAACTCTCTTGGGGGGCAAAAACTCACAGTGGTTTACCGAGCAGATATACACCCAGTTCATCACCCGCTTCAACTGGGAGCAGGGTGCGGCGTTTGGCTTTTTGCTGCTGGGCTTGTCTACTGCCATCGTCTGGGCTGGACTCAAGCTCAGTGGCCAGAAGTTTGGCGAAGTGATGCAAAAAACATGATCGCCTCATTGCACCGCCCCCTTTGGCTGCGCACCAGTACCGTGGTTTACGGTGTGGCGTTTTTTGCTTTTCTGTTTTTACCGCTGGCCGTGGTGGCGGTGTTTGCGTTCAACGATGCGCCCTACCCGGCACCCCCGTGGCGCGGCTTCACGCTGGACTGGTTTTTGGGTGGCGCTGCGTCAGCGCGGCGCGGCCTGTTTGCCGACAGCGCCATGCTGGGTAGCCTGTGGACTAGCGTGGTGGTGGCCTGCTGGGTCACCATGCTGTCGGTACTGGTCGGCACCGTCAACGCGTTTTTGATCGAGCGCACGCAGTTTCGCGGCAAACAGGCGCTCAGTCTGCTGATGCTGGCCCCGCTTGTGATTCCGGGGGTGATTCTGGGTATTTCCATTCTGGCGTTTGCCAGCCGCATTGCCAACCTGGCTGATGACCTGTGGGGGCTGGAACTGGAGTTTTTGCGCCCCGGTTTGGCGCTGGTGGTGTTGGGACAGTTTTCGTACATCGTGTCGATTGCCACGCTGACCATCACCGCGCGCCTGAAGCGCTTTGATGTCACGCTGGAAGAAGCCGCCTACAACCTGGGTGCAACCCGCTTTGCGGTGCTGTGGACCATCACCCTGCCTTACCTGAGGCCCGCGCTGATTGGCTCGGCAGCCATCTCGTTCCTGATGAGTTTTGAGAACTTCAACACCACGCTGATGTTGGTCGGCTCCGACGCGCCCCTGACGGTCATGATGTACGGCCGCATGCGCGAAGGTGCCACGCCGGTGTTGAACGCAGTGAGTTTGCTGCTGATGGTGGCTTCGGCGCTGCTGGCGCTGGCGATGCTGCGAGGCTCCAACGCGGCCAAGTCAGCCACCTGATCGCCAATCCAAACACCTACAGGTTCAAGCGCTGCGCCAGTCAGCGACAGCAGTTTTGATCTGGGCAACCTGCTGGCCTGAATTCGGAAACCGGCACCCTGGCTGCTGCTAAAGCCAAAAATGACGGTGGTCAGGCCGGTTTTTTTCGGTGATGCGTGCTGGGCGCGCTCGCATACTGTCTCCTTGTAATCAGGAGTGTAACCATGAAGATTCAAAGTACGCAAACCCAGATGGATGCAGCCCATGTTGTTGATGATCGGTTGCTCATGCTTGAAGTGGTGGACTTCAAATGGCTGATGGCCGGGCAAGGCTGGTGGGTGGATGAAACCCGCTTGCACAGCGATCCTCACTACGCGGCGCACCTGCTTGAGATCGCCGAACATTCAGAATTGCCCTCTTTGCAGCACTGCGCCATGCAGTTGCACGCCGCGAAACAGCAGTTGCATAGATTGGAAAACCATTGACATCTCAGGCCGGATACCTGACGCGGTCAGCCCCCACTTTTGGACGGCATCTGGCGTAGGTATGCCGTCAAGCCCCTTGCTGCACGACAGCCCAGGGGCAGAAAAGGGGAAAAAAAGGTATTGACCGCTCAAGAAAGAAGGCGCAGAATTTCCTCGTTACCGAGTCTTTACTCTCGGTGAAGGAGCCCCGTAGATGACCAAGGATTTCACCCACATTCACCTCTAAATGGCGGTTTTCCGCCACTTCGCTTCCCATACGTGAGGAAGCATCGGAAAGGGTAGGGTTCGTCAAGAGCCCTTCCCTTTTTTTTAGCTATTGCCTGGAGACAGTATTAGCTTTATTTGCCACTGAGTGGATGAAGGCCTGATTTTTGCCAGCGACCGCTGTGAATTCGCGGTGCCAAGTTGGCGGACCGCCATCTACAAGCAAGCACTACCTGTTATGGCAGAGGATGAATGATTTCAGCTCAGGGTAAGTCACATCACGCCAGAGGTGACCACTGAAGATGCCGTAGTGCCCGCTTGCTTGATTTCCAGATGCTGGTGCTGCAACTCAGGCACGCCACTGCACATGGCGTGAACCGCCGAGGTCTGACCAATGCCAGCAATGTCATCAAGCTCACCTTCAATGGAAAAAACAGCCGTCATGGTGATGTCTTGCGGCCGAACGAGTTCCATGTTCCCTTCGACGTTTTTGACACTCGAGGTGCCCGCCGCAAGACTAAAGTCCTGGAACACCACTTTGATGGTGTCAAGATAAAAATCAGCGTCCATATCCAACACCGCGTTGTATTCGTCAGAAAACTTGCGGTGCGCTTGAGCACCTGCGTCGTCACCTTTAACCAAGTCGTTGAAATAGTCAATGTGATGCTGGGCGTGATTGCTGGGGTTCATGGCGACAAAACCTGTGTGTTGCAGGAAGCCGGGATACACGCGGTGCCCGCTTCCCTCATATTTCTCAGGCACCCGGTAAATCACGTTTTTTTCAAACCACTCGTAACTCTTGCCTGTGGCAAACTCATTGACCGATGTGGGTGACTCGCGGGCATCAATCGGACCGCCCATCATGGTCATACTCATCGGCGTCTTCTCGCCACGGCTGGCCATCAAGGACACACCCGCCAGCACCGGCACGGTGGGCTGGCACACACTGACGACATGGCAATTTCCGTATGCGCCCTGCAAGTGACGAATGAACTCTTGCACATAGTTCACGTAGTCGTCCAAATGGAACTCGCCCTTCGACAGGGGGATCAGGCGCGCATTCGTCCAATCGGTAATGAATACTTGGTGGTCTTGCAGCATGGTCTTGACGGTATCGCGCAAGAGGGTTGCATAGTGACCCGACAAGGGGGCTACGATCAAAACCACCGGCTGGTCCTGGATTTTTTTCAGAGTCGCCACATCATTGCAAAAACGGTTGAAACTTATCAAGTCACAAAATGGCTTGTTGACTTCGATGTGTTCCTGGATAACGACGCGAGCCCCGTCAATATCGATGGCATTCAGATTGAATTGGGGGTTTCTTGTAATCTTTACGTTAATGACGCCGTCAGGGTGGGGGTTTGTACCCCATTGGCGGTTGCGCAATGAAGGTCAGGTGCGCTAGCGCACAGATGCGGATTGTCATGATGGCTATCTTCGCGGGTGGGTGTCCAGCGAGTCACCCGAGTCCCTTAAACAACCAATGAGGTAACACGATGAACAAAGATCAAGTCAAGGGTACTGTCAAAGAAGTGGCAGGCAAGGTGCAGGCGCAAGTCGGTAAGGTCGTAGGAAGTACGGAACAGCAGGTCAAGGGCCGCATTCGGGAAGCCGAAGGCAAAGTCCAGCACGTCGTCGGTGATGCGAAGAAAATGGTCAAGGATGCGACCAAAAAGCCATGAACGTGGACGCGACAGCGTCAACCCTGACCAGCGGCCAGGAATTCGAGGTCGGTTGGCGGCTAACCTCAGACTTCCTGATGCGTATAGGCATAATTTGTTTTTTCAGGAATAGGACTGGCACTTGTAGGAGCGGCGGCAGCCGCGAATTCGGGCTTGCCAGCCCTCCCACAAAGTCACATCCAAGCTTTCCCATGCCAAATGGATTC
>JBBQLQ010000020.1:0-31519 GCA_038328055.1 Burkholderiales bacterium | reverse complement strand
GCCACGGTCCGTCTGCGAATGCACTTTGCTGATGACCGAAATGAGGTTGCGGGTCTTGGGGTCAAGGTGTTTGCCTGTTTCTTTCAAAAAGGCAAAGTAGTGGCTGACGGTTTCAGGCCGGGTCTTGATGAGGTAGTTCAGTGCGTCACTCATGGCGGATAGTTTCTTTCTTTCGTTCAGTTTAAGTTGAGCGCTAGCACCGGTTTGTCTGACAAGCCGATGATTTTTTGCGCCACGCCACCAATCATCGCGCGCCCAGTGTGGCTGTCACTGCGGCTGGCAATTACCAGCAGGTCGGCTTGAATGGCAGTGGCTGCCACCAGGATTTCAGTAAAAGCCTTGCCGGTGCGTACTTCGGTCTGCAGGTTGACGCCAAGCTGTTGCGCCGCGTCTTTGGCTTGTGCCAGAAAACTGTCGGTGCCTGCAGTGGATGTGTCAGTTGAGGCAACGTAGACCAGATGCAGGGGTAGGCCACATTCAGCAGCCACTGCTGCGGCGGTTTTGACCAGACGCAAGCCTTGAGCGCCAGGTTCGGCGGCCACCAGCACGCGCTGGTTCCACATGTGCGCATCGCGTGGTGCAAAAAGCACATGGCAGGGCGCGTGTGCCAGCACTTTGCTGACCATCTCACCCATCAGCAAATTGGCCAGAAAGCCGCGTTTGCCGCGTCGGCGAACAATGATCAGTTCGGTGTCGCGCGCGCGGGCTTCATCGACAATTTCTTTGTACAGCTCTTCGCCGCGGCGAACATGCAGGTCAATGGTTACGTCCTGCGTCTGGGCTTTAGCGCGGATATTGGCGATTTTTGCAGCAGCATCCTGCTCTGCGCGGGCGGCGATCTCGGGTGCCAGTGCTTCGTATTCAGGATTGCTCGCCAGTGGCAGAATGATGGCCAGCGGCAAGCCGCAGCGTTTTGCCATGCTCAGTGCAACGGCTTCGGCACCGGTATCAAACTCGGTATGTTCGGTGGCGAGCAATAGACGGGTAAACAGTTGGCTCATGGTCAGTGCCCCCCGCTCAAAACACCGGAGGCTGCCAGGATAAGCACCAGCACGATAGCAGCGCAAATGCCTGCATAGGCGTAGTCACGCCGCTTCAGGTACAAGGGAATCAGGCCCAACAGAGGGGGTAGCGAGCATCCAGCCAGCAGGGCGATACCCAGCAAGTTGAACATGTCGCCTTTGCCGAGCAAGGAGATCCAGCCCCAGCCAATAGGTGTACCAGTTTTCTGCAGGTAGACCGCTACCGGTTGGTTCCAAAGCTGCGGCAGTTGCTCAAGTGAAACTAGTGGCGTACTAAAGCCAAGCATATAGGCCGCAAAACCCAACACCAACAGTACCAGTCCCACGCGGGTGCCCCAGTCGAGCAAAAGAGCATAGCGGGCAGCTTCCGCTTTTTGCAACTGAGTGTTTTCAAGGGTAGAGCTTGTCATGATAATTTTTACCTAGTTCAGACCCAGATTCCCAGCCCCTTGAGCAGTGCACGCAGGCCGGCAAATAGCAGCAGTGCAATGACCATTTTTCGAATGACCGAACCCTTGAGCACGTTGAGCAGACGCGCCCCAATCTTGGCACCCGCCATCATACCGACTACGGATGGCACGGCAATCATGGGCAACACGGCACCCCGGTTCAGGTAGACCCAAGCAGCAGACGAATCAACCAGTGACAGCACCAGGCTCGATGTGCCCGCTGAAACTTTCAACGGTGCCCCCATCAGCAAATTAAGGGCGGGCACGTTGGCCCAGCCCGCACCAATGCCAAACATGCCGGCCATGATGCCGATCAGTAAAAAAACAAACAAACCCAAGGGTGTGCGGTGCACCTGCCAGTTGATGGCTTGCCCTGAGGCACCGTCAATAAAAATACCGTGGATGCCCAAGGCGCTGGACAGACGGTCGGGTTGTGCCACATGCGGAAACTCGGATTTCTTGGCGGTCAGCATCAGCACCACGATGCCCAGCACAATTACGCCGAGCAAAGTCTGAACCATTGACGCTGGCATGGCCAGTCCCAGCATGGCACCAAAGATTGAGCTCATACACGCCAGCAGCGCCAGCGGCAGGGCGAGTCGCATACTTGCCAAGCCGCCGCGCAGCAGCAAAGGGCCGGCAGCCAATGCACTGGCCAAGGCCACGAGCAAGCCGGCACCGCGGACAAAGTCCAGGTGAAACGGGAAAAAACCGCCAATGATCGGTACAAACAGCGTGCCGCCACCAATGCCTGCAGGCACAGCCACAATGCCAATGAAAAAGCAGGTGACAAACAGCGCTATTGGCCAGAACCACCACGGCAAGGTGCTGCCAGGCACCACGCTGTCAGCGGCGTAGGCCGGATTTGCCAGAAACAGCAATAGTGCCAACCCGGCGCTGGCATAGCGGATGGTCGTCAGAGAGGGTATCGGTAACCAGCGCATGAAGAATCGTTTTCAGGAAATGGTTTGGTAATACAGATTCTGCGGATGATTGGCTTGGGCGAAGAAAAACCAGCGCTCTGCCAGCAGCCCCGTGTATTGCAGCACAAAGGCCGTCACCAACAGCAGCGTTGACGCGCCATACACGCCCGCAGCAAGGCACAGTAGCGGCAGTGGAAACACCAACAGCAAGAAGGCCCATTTGACCGAGCGCAGCATGGCGGTGCTGCGGCCATGGAAGAACTCCCGGGTATTGAATGAGCCGCCCATGAAACCCTGCGCCTTTTGCACGATGCGCGGGTGCTTGATGCCGATGGCACTTTGCAATGTTGATTTTGGTTTGAGCCGGGCATTGCGCATCAGCGAGGCGCTGCGGGTGAGCCACGCCAAAGCGGTCAGTGCAGCTGCCGCTGCGGCATAGGGTGGCACCAGGGCCGAGTAGCCGGAAAGCGCTGCCAGCACGGTCGCCAGCGTCAGGCCCGAGGCACAGCCCAGCAAGACGTAGTTCACCAGCGTCAGGGCACTGGCCCATTCCTGAAGGAATCGCACCGAAGCGTAAATCATGGCCGTGCAGACAAACAGCGCCAGACAGGCCACTAGCAACAAAGTGCCAATGACTTTGGTTCCCCCGAGGCCGAACAGGTGGGCGGCACCGTAAACAAACAAACCGGCCATGAACACCGGCAGTGCGATGACTTCACGCGAGAGCCAGGAGGTGCGCCACATCGCGGCCGAGCGCCAGGCGCGTTCAGGATGCCCGAGGTGAAAGAACGAGGCCAGCAAGCCGAGGCCGGTCAGTAGCAGGGCGACTGCGCTGCCTGTGACCATCAAGTGTTGAATATCCTGTGGAGCAAGGGCTCCCAGCCCCGATAGCTCGGTGCCAAACAGCACAAGAAACAGGCCTTGCGCAGCGCCGATAAGCGTGGTGAGAAAGATGACTGAAAAAGCGGGTTGCATGGTGTGTGTTGGCTTAAGTGTCAGGTGGCAAAGTCTTCACGCCCAAGAATTCGGCTGCCAGGGTCGGGCTGCTGGCCATCTAGCTTGAGTGGGTTGTCCACGCGTTCGAGGTCTTCGGGGTGAATGCGGATTTCGACTTTTCGGCGGGGCAGGTAGTGGTTGGCCGGGCGCGTGCCCCATTCGGGCATGAGTTGGTAGCCGCCGCGTTCGGCAATGGCTTTGGACACCACTGATTCAGGGTCATGCACATCACCAAACAAGCGGGCGTTGGCGGGGCAGGCCAGCACACAGGCGGGCTTGCGCTCTGGCTCGGGCAGGGTGGTGCTGGTGACGCGGTCAACGCACAGGGTACATTTGGTCATGACCTTGCGTTGTTCGTCGAACTCGCGTGCGCCGTAAGGGCAAGCCCAGGTGCAGTATTTGCAGCCAATGCATTTGTCGTAATCGACCAGCACTATTCCGTCAATGGCGCGTTTGTAGCTGGCCCCCGTGGGGCACACTGGCACGCAGGGTGGGTCTTCACAGTGCAGGCAGGACTTGGGGAAGTGCACCGTCTGGGTGTTGGGAAATTCTCCCACTTCGAAGGTTTGCACCCGGTTGAAAAAAGTACCGTTGGGGTCGGCGCCGTAGGGGTTGAAGTCGGACAGTGCACCGGCTGAGCCTGAGGTGTTCCATTGCTTGCAACTGGTCACGCAGGCATGGCAGCCAACGCACACATTCAGATCAATCACCAAAGCTAACTGGGTCATTTTTGCATCCCCTTGCCAGCAAACCATGCTTGCCAACGTGGCAATGTCGCTTGCATTCCGGGCGCAACGGGCACCGCCTTGAATTGCGGGAAGGTCTGCTCAGGCTCACCCTCCTCGGCTTTGTAGATGCGCACACGCACGTCGTACCAGGCGGCCTGGCCGGTGACCGGATCGGAATTGGACAGCGAAGCACCGGCACTTGACGGCGGCAGTTCTTCGGACAGCAGGTGGTTGAGCAAAAAGCCCCGCTGTGACTCATTGGCATCAGCGGTCAGGTTCCAGGCGCCAGCAGACTTGCCAATGGCGTTCCAGGTCCAGACCGTAGCAGGCTCGACGGCTTCGGAGTAGCGGCACATGCAGCGCACCTTGCCCCACTGCGATTCAATCCACATCCAGCCGCCGTCAAGAATGCCCTCAGCACTGGCTGTTTTTGGATTGACGAACAAATAGTTGTGCGTGTGAATCTGGCGCAACCAGGCATTTTGCGAGTCCCACGAGTGGTACATCGCCATAGGGCGTTGGGTGATGGCGTTGAGCGGGTATTTGACCGTGTCGGTGGCCTGCTCTTCCAGTGGCACGTAGTAGAACGGCAGCGGGTCGAAGTAGGTTTCTACACGCTTTCGCAAATGGTCTGGCGGCTGCCTGCCCGCGCGCTTGCCTTGGGCGGCACGCCGGAAACCCTGCAAAAACTCGGAGTAAATGTGGATAACGATGGGATCTTTGTCGCGACGGATGCCGATTTTTTGTGCCCAGTCCATGTAACCCCGGTTCCAGTTGCGCATGTACTGGAACTCGATTGGCATTTCGTAGTGAAACACGCAGTTGTTCTTTTCGTACATTTCCCACTGTTTTGGGTTGGGTTCACCCCGCATGGATTTTTCACCGGCTTTGCCGCGCCAGCCCGCCAAAAATCCAATACCCGAGCCCGGTGCAGTTTCGTAATTGATAACGAAGTCGGGGTAGTCGCGGAATTTGCGTGAGCCATCGGCCAGGCTGAACGCCGGAAACTTCAGGCGACTGGCCAGCTCGATCAGCACCTCTTGGAACGGTTTGCATTCGCCCTTGGGCGGCAGTACGGGAATGCGCACGGCATCAACCGGGCCATCAAATTCGGAAATCGGCCGGTCCAGCATCGACATACAGTCGTGCCGCTCCAGGTAGGTGGTGTCGGGCAGGATCAGGTCGGCAAAAGCCGTCATCTCGGACTGAAACGCATCGCACACCACCAAGAACGGAATCTTGTATTGACCGGCCTTTTCGCCCTCGGTGTGCTTGTCGTTAAGCATTTTGCGAACTTCAGTGGTGTTCATGGTGGAATTCCACGCCATGTTCGCCATGAAGATCAGCAAGGTGTCAATGTGATACGGGTCGCCGCGCCATGCGTTGGTGATGACGTTGTGCATCAACCCGTGTGCCGACAAGGGGTGCTCCCAGGAGAAGCCCTTGTCAATACGCACCGGTTCACCTTTGTCGTCTACGAACAGGTCGTCCGGGCTTTCCGGCCAGCCTAGCGGGGCCCCGTCCAGCGGCGTGTTGGGCTTGACGGCGTGTGGCCCTTTGGGCGGGCGCGCATTGGGCGGCACCGCGCGTGGGTAGGGTGCCTTGTGGCGAAATCCACCGGGACGGTCGATGGTGCCCAGCAGGGACATCAGGATAGACAGGGCGCGAATGGTTTGAAAACCATTGGAGTGTGCTGCCAGTCCGCGCATGGCATGAAAGGCTACCGGGTTGCCTTTGACGGACTCGTGTCGTTTACCCCAGCTGTCAGTCCAGGCGATGGGGAGTTCAATTTTTTGGTCACGCGCAGTGATGCCCATTTCGTGCGCCAAGCGGCGAATGGTGTCTGCCGGAATGCCGGTAACGCCTTCTGCCCATTCGGGCGTGTAAGCCTTGACGCGCTCTTGCAGCAACTGAAAAGCGGGTGTTGCCGCCGTGCCATCGGGCATTTTGAAGTTGCCCAGCAGCGCCGGATCGGCGCCTTCGGTGTGGTCGGCTACGGCGCAGTCGGTCAGGCGATCCCACCAGTGGAAGTTGGCGGGGCGCAGCGGGTTGACGATGTCGCCATCCGCCTTGCGCAAAAACATGCCAAAGTCGTCACTGGCAGCATCCTGGTTAACCAACTGGCCAGCGTTGGTGTAGCGGGCCAGAAATTCGCGATCGTACAGACCCAGTTTGATCAGTTCATGCGTCAGCGCGAGCAGCAGTGCGCCATCAGTGCCGGGCTTGATCGGAATCCATTCGTCAGCAATGGCCGAGTACCCCGTCCGCACGGGATTGATCGACACAAAGCGGCCACCGTTGCGTTTGAACTTGGACAACTCCCGTTTCATCGGGTTGGAGTGGTGATCTTCAGCCGTTCCGATCATGACGAACAGCTTGGCACGCTCCAGATCGGGGCCGCCAAACTCCCAAAAAGAACCACCAATGGTGTAGATCATGCCTGCGGCCATATTGACCGAGCAAAAACCGCCGTGTGCGGCATAGTTTGGCGTGCCAAACTGGCGTGCGAACAAGCCGGTCAGTGCCTGCATCTGGTCGCGCCCGGTAAACAGGGCGAACTGTTTGGGGTCAGTCTCGCGAATTTTCTTCAGCCGCTGCTCCAGCGTGGCAAAGGCTTCTTCCCAGCTGATCTCTTCAAACTGGCCATCGCCACGGTCACTGTCTGCTTTGCGTTTGAGGGGTTTGGTCAGGCGCGCCGGGGAATATTGCTTCATGATGCCCGAAGAGCCTTTGGCGCAGATCACGCCCTGGTTCAGCGGGTGTTCGGGATTGCCTTCGATGTAGCGGACTTCGCCACCACGCAAATGCACCCGAATGCCGCAGCGACAGGCGCACATGTAGCAGGTGGTGTTGCGTATTTCGGTGCTGGCACCCGGTAACACAGGTTGTAAGGGATCGTGGAGGGTGGCGGCAGTCATGCAGGTGCTTGTAGGGTGAAATCGTCGCAGGATTTTGCGTGACTGTATTAAATCCAGATGTACCCAATACCGTCTATAACCGACTCGGGTAATTCAGGCTAGACCAAATGGGTAGCGTCAGGGGCTGGCTTCGGGTTTATCCGCTTCATTAGTGTTGGGTAATGTATTAGCATGGACGGATTGCATTTATCACCATGACAAACGTTCAAACACCGATGACGAAGAAAGCTCAGATGGCATCAGCCCCAGTGGGCTCCATGGTCGCCGGGTTGCTAAGCGACGCGGCAACCGGGGGAGAGCTGGAACCCTTGTTGGAGCGTTTTCTGGTGTCCATTATTGCGCTGGCTGGCGCTCAGGCGGGTGCCGTTCGGGTTTTGACAGACGATGGAAAGCAGATGCGCTTGGTCGCCCAGCTTGGTTTGCCGGCGCATGTGGTGTCGGCTGAACGTCTGGTGGCGCGTGACTGCGGCATGTGTGGCGTAGCAGTCCAAAGCGAGGCACTGGTCTGGATGGAAGATTTGGCACCCTGTGCCCGCCACGGCAATCAGGGCTATTTTGGGGTTCAGTGTCAGCGTGGGCTGGTTATTTCACTGCTTTACGGTGGTGCGGTATTAGGGGTCTACAACCTGTTTTTTGAAAGAAAGGTTGAACTCGGCGCACCGACCGAGATGATGTTGGGATTGATTGGCCAGTTGCTTGGCCAAGCTTTGCACAATGCACGGGTTGAGCGGGAAAGACTGCAGTCGAAGGTAAACCAGGAGCGCCAGGAGATGGTCGGTGAGGTGCACGACGTCATTGCCCAGACACTTGCCTACATCAGAATGCGTTTGCCTTTGCTCAACGATGCCATGTTGGCCCACGATGACCAGCGGGCTATAAAATACTATGCAGATGTTAAAAACGCGGTGGGCGAAGTACATCACAATTTACGCGAGGTCATGGCCCACTTTCGGGCCCGCATGGATCCTTTGGGCTTGCTGCATGCGATGCATGGCATTGCCAGCAAATTTTTCGACCGTAACGGAATTACACTGGAAATCAGAAACTCGGTTCAGAAATTGAGTTTGAGCGACGAACAGGAGATTCAGGTGTTCTACATTATTCAGGAAGCCTTGGCCAATACGGCAAAGCATTCCATGGCCAGGCATGTGGTGGTGGCTATTGATATGAATCACGAGCGCATGGAATTTTTGGTTGAAGACGACGGTCTTGGCATGGCCGAGCCGTCGGTGTCGACCATTGTGACCACGGCAAAAGGAATGACGGGCTCGTCGCATTTGGGACTGGAAATTATGCGCAGTCGCGCACAGCGCATCGGTGCAAGCCTTGAGATCAGCACGAATGACGGGGGTGGAACCCGGGTTCGTCTGTCACTGCCCAATGCTGTTTTGCCAGCGGGTCATCGCTCATGACAGCAGCGATACGTGTCATGCTGGTGGACGACCATGCACTGTGCCGCAGTGGACTGACCGAGTTGTTGACGCACCGTGGCAATATGACGGTGGTTGGTGCAACCGGTAATCCTGACCTGGTAGTGCCGATGTTGCGTGAATTTCAGCCAGATCTGGCGGTACTTGATCTGCGGCTGGCCAAGACCGATGGCCTGAGTTTGCTGCGCCATATTCGCGCCCAGGGATGCGAAACGCCCGTGGTTATTTTGACCATGAGTGACAGTGAGTCCGATTTGGCTGCCGCGCTCAGAGCCGGTGCGCGTGGCTATCTCCTGAAGGACATGGAGCCCGAGGAAATGATCGATGCGGTGGGCCGCGCTGCCCGTGGCGAAATGGTGGTGGCCTCTGCCATGACGCTCAAGCTGGCGCAGTTGCTGCAATCAGGCCCCAAGGTATCGGTTCGGGGTGATCTGGTGGCATCCCTGACTGAGCGTGAACGTGAGGTGCTAAGCCATGTTGCTCACGGAAAGAGCAACAAGGTGATCGCCAAGGAACTCGACATCAGTCACAACACGGTCAAGTTGCATGTGCACCACATCATGGAAAAACTCAACTTGAATTCGCGGGTGGAGGCTGCCGTATTTGCTTTTGAGTTGAAAGGCGAGTCCGATGGCATCGTGCCAATTGGACAATCAAATCATCACTTCACAAGTTGATGGATGCGGCGATTTGAACCAGGCCAGCGTCTCATGCAACGTGACGACCTCGCCAATGATCGTCAGGCAAGGTGATTTCAATCGGGCTTGTGCGACGCGCTCAGAAATGTCAGTCAATGTGCCGCAAACCACTTTCTGGGTTGTGATGCTGCCGTCCTGAATGACGGCAATAGGCAATTCCGGCGAGGCACCGTGGGCCGTCATCTGACGGCAAATTTCCGGTAATCCGCCCAAGCCCATATAGACCACGACGGTTTGATTGGGCCTCACCATGCTGTGCCAGTCCAGATCCGCGGTGCCATCTTTCAGGTGGCCGGTCACAAACAAGCAGCTCTGGGCAAAGTCCCGGTGCGTCAGTGGTATGCCGGCGTAGCCTGATACGCCGGCTGCTGCTGTTACGCCCGGTACGACCTCAAAGGCAATGCCATGCTCAGCCAGCGCTTGCAGTTCTTCACCGCCGCGCCCGAACATGAACGGGTCGCCACCTTTAAGGCGCACCACTTGTTTGCCCTCAAGTGCGAGCTTGACCAGCAGCGCATTGATCTGCTCTTGCCGCATGGTGTGTTCATTGCGCCTCTTGCCCGCATAAATACGCTCGGCAGTTGGGGCGACGAAGTCCAATACTTCATTGGTGACCAAGTTGTCATAAACGACAACTTCAGCACGCTTCAACAGGCGCACTGCGCGCAAGGTCAGTAGCTCAGGGTCGCCCGGGCCGGCTCCGACCAGGTAGACGCAACCGCTGGCCTTTGGGGGTGTCACTGGAGATGAATTCAATGACAGCCCCCAGTGCCCTTGCTGCCGCAACCTCCGCTACTGCAACCGCCGGTTGAGCAACCGCCTGAGGGCGCTGCATCGGCTTGATGGCCCTCAATAAATATGAAGTTGAATTCGCCGGGCTCCAACTCAACAAAATCCAGTGTGGTTGCATCCAGCAATTCATGGTGTTCGACTGCAATCACGATGGCCACGCCATCCACGTCGATTTTCAGATCGGTCTCATCGGGGTCGTCAAATCCCATGCCGTATTCAATGCTGCCATCGGCATCAAGCCGGGCAGCGATGCGCAAGGCCATGTTATGAGCATCGTTGGCTTGGGCTGCCTGCTGAATTTGTTGCGCCGCAGCGCTGGTGAGTGTGAACATGCTGATTCTCCTGTCTTGTATTAATGTTCGCCTTTGGTTTTCCAAAGGCCGGCGAGTCGGTTGCCCTGTTTTTGTGGCCCACCCACAGGAAACAGAGTATGAAGATGGTGATTATTGCCGCGCTCTGTTCCCCAGGCTTGGGCAAAGTGCCAGATCATGACCCGCACTTGGGCCTGAACCCGATGCTCTTCAAAATAGGAACGCAAAAAACGGATAACTTCCCAGTGGTCTTCGGTTAGGGCCAAACCCTCTACTTTGGCGCGCGCACGGGCAAAGTCCTCTGACCAGTCGTCCAACTGCAACAGATAACCTTCCGAGTCGGTCGCAATCGGTTGACCGTTGATCTGCAGGTGGTGGGTTGTGGAGTTGGCTTGGAGAGCCGTTGGCGCAGATTCACGCTGGTCGCGAGGGTTCATGGGTAACTTTATTTTACGTTGCACAAATTTGACAAACGCCGGTGCCCAGTCTGATCCGGCACCGCTGCGCAAGTGGGCGTACGAGGCCAGCACGTTGCGGTAAACAATACCGTCGCGTTGGCCGTCGATGCCGTGACCGCGTTGTACCTGGTATGCAAATTCCAAGTCTGGGTTCAAGCTGGTCAGGCTGGAATAGTGAAATTCGTGTCCGCGAATTGTGCCTGTGTCCGAGCCGACTGGCCAGGGTGCATCGGCTGTTGGCTTGAGTTCAACGTAACCCCGGCCGACGGGGCGTTCATGCATCTGGACATCAGCGGGTAGGGCACCTACCATCGAAAAGACTTCACCTTGCCAACGCAGGCTGCGCGCCAAATACATCAGGCCACCGCATTCGGCGTAAACCGGCAAACCATTTTCTATCGCCAGACGAATGCTGTTACGCATGGTGGTGTTGGCTGCCAACTCAGGCATGAACATCTCCGGGAAACCACCGCCAATGAACAGGCCGTCTACCTCAGGCAACTGCTTGTCTTGCAGGGTGTCAAACGGGATGATGTCGGCCCCTGCATCTGTAAGGGCCTGCAGGTCATCCGGGTAGTAAAAGCCAAAAGCCTTGTCTTTCGCCAGACCGATACGGACCAATGGCACCGCAGGCACCGCCTTGGGTGGGGCGGCCGTTCGAACGGTTAGTGGGGCTGCAGCCGCTGCCAGTTGCAATATTCTCTGCAAATCCACTTGCGCGGCAATGCGCTCGCCGATGGTGCGAACGAGTTGCGCCGCGTTATCGAGTTCATGGTTGGGCATAAGCCCCAGGTGGCGCTCGGTCATGGCCAGCGCGGGGTCATGCGCTACAGCACCCAGCACGGTGACATCGGTGTAGTGTTCGATGACGGCACGCAGCTTGGATTCATGGCGCGAACCACCCAACTGGTTCAGAATGACTCCGGCTATCTTGATGCGCGCATCAAATGCCTGGTAGCCCAATATCAACGGGGCAATGCCACGCGTCATGCCGCGCGCGTCCAGCACCAGCACCACGGGCAAGTCCAGCAGGTGCGCCAGCGCTGCATTGCTGTTGCTGCCATCAAGCGCCAATCCATCGTAAAGCCCCTTGTTGCCTTCCACGATGCTGATATCAGCTTGCGTTGCGTGGCGGGCAAAACAGGCCTCAATCTGCATGCTGGTCATCAGATAGGGGTCAAGGTTGATGCAACCGTGCCCACTGGCCTGGCCCAGCCACATCGGATCAATGTAGTCTGGCCCTTTTTTGAAGGGTTGCACGCGCAGGCCTTGCGCAGTCAGTGCTGCGCACAGACCCACAGTGATGGTGGTTTTCCCGGACGACTTGTGTGCGGCCGAAATCAAAAGGCGCGACATGCTGGCGCAGTATCAGGCCTGGGTTGAGGCTGTTGTAGCCAGGGTGCTGGTTGGCGATGTTTCATCATCGCCCAGGTGCTCTGGCAAAAATCCCAGAATCTTGAGAGCCAGCGTGACGATGAGCCCGACGATGGCTACGCCACCAAACCCAAGCAACCATTCTGGTAGGGCCGGTGAATAACTGTTGATGATGCCGTCAGAAAAACTGCTGCTGACCTGCTTACCCGGAAATAGCACCAACGGAAAAGCCTGACCTCCAACGATGGTGACGTACATCTGCGCAAACCCACCGCCCACGACCAGAGCGGCGCATGTGGCGATACGGGTGCGCATCTGCCCGATACGCGGGTGCAGCAACAGTACCAGCGGCAACACACCGCCCAGCAACACTGGCCCGAGCCAGAATAGGTAGGTGTACACACTGCCACTGAGCAAGATGAAGTGAACAAATGCATCGTGGCGGGTGAAATACAGGTTGGTCAGGTAGTAAATCACCACGAAATACAGTCCTGCGGAGATGAAAATCACCTGCAGCCGGGCAAACCTTGCCATCATGGTGTCGCCAATCTTGCGGTCACTACCGATGCTGGCGGCCATCAGCACCAGCAGAAATACGGCTAGTCCGTAACTGAACGAGAGAGCGATGAACAACGGTGCCAGCAATGCCGAGTCATAGGCCTGCCTTGCGACCAAAAAGCCGAAAATAGAACCCGTACCGGTGGTCAGGGCCAGGCGCCAAACAAAGGCAAACAGCCCGGCCAGTGGTGTGAACTGGTTCATGCGGCGCTCCATCATGGTCCACAGATAGACAATGACAAAACCCATGAAGCCAGAATACAGAAAAATATTCAAGGCGAAAATTGACTTGAAGTTGTAGTAGGTCATGGCCACAATCAAGCGATCGGGCCGACCCAGGTCAAGCATCAAGACGGTCAGCCCGCCCAGCAAGAGTGCAATGGCCAATATGCCAGACAACGGGGCAAGGGGCTTGAACTCTGTCTTACCGAATACCGATGCCATGGATGCCACATTGAGCGCGCCTGATGCCGCCACCACCAGAAAAACGGCAAACACATGGGGCAGACCCCAGACAATCTGGTTGTTCATGCCGGTCACGATGTGTCCGTTGTGTTCGATGTACCAGACGGCCGCCAGGCCAAGTAACGCAACCAGTGCCATGCCACCCAGCAGCAGGTAATAGCCGGGGCTGGAGCCTTTGAGTTCGCGCAAAGTAATTTTCATGGCTTAGATTCCCAGGTAGCGCACGCCGGTGTCGAGGTTCAGGTTTTCCCGAATCTGACGGACTGTATAGCTGGCGATTTTCTTGGAAATATCACTCTCCGGGTTGTTCAGATCGCCAAACAAAATAGCCTCATGCCCGGCTTTTGAACACGCGCTGACGCAGGCCGGCATTTCGCCCCGATCAACCTTGTGGACGCACAGGGTGCAGGACTCAACCGTGCCCATACCACGCGGCACGTCAGGTTTTTGATTGGTTTGTGGCGCGTGCACAAATGATCGCGCCTTGTAAGGGCAGGCCATCATGCAATAGCGGCAGCCAATGCAGGTGTGCTTGTCCACCAGCACAATGCCATCAGCGCGCTTGAAGGACGCACCAGTCGGGCAGACATCCACGCACGGAGGTGCTGCACAGTGCTGGCACATCATCGGCAGCGACTGGACTTTGCCGGTGCGGATTTCCTTGATTTCGATCTTGCGAATCCATTGCGAGTCAGTGGGCAGTGTGCCGCCGGACAAGCCGTTTTCAGTATTGCAGGCCGTCACGCAGTCAGTACAGCCGCTACTGCATTTGCCGCTGTCAATCAGCATGCCCCAGCGCACTTTGTTGCTGGCCCCCGGACTCAGGTCTGTTGCGGAAGGGGCGGCTTGGGCGATTTCGATCAAGCGGACACCTGGCGCTATCAAAATGCCTGCCAGTCCAGCAGCAGCAACACCCAGAAAGCCGCGTCGACTGTTGTTGGTACTGCCAGTGTCGTCCGTTTCTGGTTTGAGGTCTGATTTCATGGCTTGCCTATTTGCGGTTTGCTGGCGTGGCATTCAAAACAGTCGATTTTTACTGCCGCGTAGGTATGGCAGCTTTGGCAAAAATTGCTGCTGGAGGCGCTGACGCTGCTGGTGGTTGAGCTGGCATGGCAATCGACACATGCCTTCAAACTGTATTTTCCAGTACGGTTGCCGTCACGCATCGTGTCACCGCGCTGGTGCTTGAGCAGCTTCATGTGGTTGCGCCGCATGAAGGCCGGGTCTTCAACACATTGGCCACCACGAGCGGCCTCAATCACAGGCTTGGGTACCCCATCACTGCCCGGTTGGGGTGTCCCGGGCGCTGAGGTTGCCAGACTGCTGATCAGCAACAAGCCGACCCCAAGCCACCTGTGCATTGTCGAGGAGGAATTGGCGAAAGACCGTGCCATGAGCCTAGTCTCCCAGCCCCATTTGGATGTAGCCGGTTGGGCAGACATCAGCACAAATGTGGCATCCAATGCATTTGTTGTAATTGGTGTCCACATAGCGACCAGCCGTGGACTTGGCTTTCGGTACTTTAAAGACGGCTACTTGCGGGCAGTACACCACGCAGTTGTCGCACTCAAAACACTGGCCACAACTCATGCAGCGTTTCGCCTCAGCTACCGCTTGCGCTTCCAGTAGGGGCTGCAGTCGCTCTTCGAAGTTGCTCAGCGCCTCGGTTTCAGAGAGCGTGATCATGCCGCGCCGGTTGCGTGTCACAAAGGGAAAGTGTCCGAGGAACAATTCCTTGTGGGAGATGACGTAACGATCGGAGCGGTTGTCAAAATTGTGAATGGCCGCCGTGTTTTTGTCCGTGCCGCGAATGGGCTCATGCACTTCGCTGAAGGTGTAGCCTTTTTCCAGCATCTTGCGTTTCAGGTCAAAGGCATGGACATCAATCTTGGGGCGCTTTTCCAGCGGCTCGCTTTGCAGAAAACGGTCAATGCCATCCGCTGCGATCGCGCCGTGTCCGATGGCTGTGGTCAGCAGGTGCGGACGCACCACATCGCCGCCAACAAAAAATCCGGGCTGCCCCACTACCTGGTAGTTTTTGTCGCTGTTGATGGCACCCTTGCCATTGTTGAACTCGTCCAGACCCGTGAAATCAACCGCCTGGCCAATGGCCGAGACAATCAAGTCTGCCGGGATGTCTTCTTCGGTGCCTTCAATGTTTTTGACATCCAGGCGCCCGTTGACGATTTTTGCTTCGCAACGAATTACCCGCAAGGCAATGGCGCGGCCGTCTTCGCCACGAATCACAGCCAGTGGAGCCATGCCACCCCGAATGGCGATGCCTTCAGCCTGTGCCTGCTCGACCTCATGCTTGGTGGCTTGCATCTTGTCGACTGCAAAGATCGAAGTCAACGTTACTTCTGCACCCTGGCGCACCGAGGCTTCCGCCACGTCATGGGCCACATGGCCGGCAATGGCGTGCTCTGGGCGATCCGACGGGTTGATTTTGTCGATGTGACCCAAACGGCGTGATACGGTAGCCACGTCGATAGAGGTATCTCCACCGCCCACAACCACCACGCGCTTGCCCACATGCTGCAGACGGCCGTCATTGAATGCCTTCAGGAACGAGGTCGCGGTGACACAGTTGGGCGCTTCTGCACCCTCAACCGGTAGAGCTCGCCCGGACTGCGCGCCCAGTCCCAGGAAGACAGCATTGAACCCGGCACGAATGTCAGCCATGCTGATGTCGGTACCGATACGGCAGTTCATGCGGGTTTTAACGCCCAGATCAAGAATGCGTTGGATTTCTGCATCAAGGATGTCGCGGGGCGTGCGAAAACCTGGAATGCCGTAGCGCATCATGCCACCAAGCTCTGCGCGCTCATCAAAAACGGTTACGTCATGACCTCTGAGGGCCAGCTGGTAGGCTGTAGACAGTCCGGCCGGGCCACCGCCAATCACGGCGACAGATTTACCGCTTTGAGCGGCAGGCTTGATATAGGCCAGCTTATTCTTGATGGCGTAGTCGCCCAGAAAATGTTCAACAGAATTGATGCCGACAAAATCTTCAACCTGATTGCGGTTGCAACCAGATTCGCAAGGTGCCGGGCAAACACGGCCCATGACAGAAGGAAACGGGTTGGCTTCTGTTAACCGGCGAAATGCGTATTCCTGCCACACCATGCCTGCGGGCGGTTTTTCAATACCGCGAACGATGTTGAGGTAGCCGCGAATGTCCTCACCCGCCGGGCAGCTGCCCTGGCAGGGCGGTGTGCTTTGAATGTAGGTTGGACATTTGTGCGAATGGCCCGCATCAAAAATATCTTTTTGAAAAGAGCGTACTTTGCTGTCGCCATCTTTGTAACGGCGAAAGTTAAGGGGTTTGACGGTAGTGATTTCGGTAGAAGCAGTCATGATGGGGTCTCCTGATATTTATATGTGCAGCCAAAGAGCGGGAGCCTACTTGTCACCAAGGCGAATGGCCTTGCTGACCAATTGGTGGACACCGCCCACCATGCTCATGTTGAAACCGTAATAGGGCAGCACCTTGGTGAACTGTGCTTTGCAGATTGCGCAGATGGTGGCCATGAAATTGACTTGGTGGTCATCTACAACGTGCTTCAATGCTTCCATGCGAGGTAGGGCACCCTTGACACGCAGTTCCATCAAGTCGTCTGTCAGCAAGCCACCCCCACCGCCGCAGCAGAAGGTGCTTTCATGAATGGTTTGCGGAGCCATATCATGGAAACGGTTGGCCACTGACGTGATGATCCGCCTGGGAATGATGAATTGGCCACCCGCCATGTTGCCCATGCGCGAAGCCCGTGCCACATTGCATGAATCATGGAACGTGATGATGCGGTCATCGTTCTTTTCCTTGTCGAATTGCAAGGCACCGCGTTGAATCAGGTCATCGGTTACTTCGCAAATGTGTTGTGGCACCGGATAACGCTGGTCAAGATAGTCAAAGGGGCCAATCAGCGTGTTCCAGAAGCTATAGGCAACACGCCATGCGTGGCCACACTCACCCACGACGATGCGTTTAACACCGAGTTCCAAAGCCGCTTCACGCACCCGCATCGAAATGTTGCGCATCTGCTCGTAGTTGCCGATGAACATGCCGAAATTACCAGCCTCTGACGCGTGCGAGCTTAAAGTCCAGCTGATGCCGGCGGCGTGAAAGACCTTGGCATAGCCAATCAGACTTTCCACGTGGGGCTCAGAAAAGAAGTCGGCTGAAGGGGTAATCAGCAGCACCTCAGCACCTTTGACATCCAGTGGGAACTTGACGTCCAGACCGGTGTCGTCTTTGGTGTCTTCTTCAAGGCCTTCAAGGGTGTTGATCAGCGCTGGCCCCGGGATGCCCAGGTTGTTGCCAATGCGGTGTACCTTGCCAATGATCTCGTTGGAGTATTTTTGCCCCATGCCAATGGATGCCATGATCTCGCGGGCGGCCATGGTGACCTCGGCGGTGTCAATGCCATAGGGGCAAAACACCGAGCAGCGGCGGCACTCAGAGCATTGATTGAAATAGCTGTACCACTCGTCGAGGACTTCGCGGGTCAGGTCGACTGCGCCCACCAGTTTGGGAAAATGCTTGCCCGCAAACGTGAAGTAGCGGCGATAGATCTTGCGCATCAGGTCCTGGCGGGCCACGGGCATGTTTTTCGGGTCACCCGTGCCTAAAAAATAGTGGCACTTGTCGGAGCAGGCACCGCAATGCACACAGGCATCCATATAGACCTGCAGCGAGCGATATTTGCTCAGCATGTCGCCCATTTTGGCTATAGCCTTGGCCTGCCAGTCGTCGACGAGTTCCTCCGGAAAGCCGAGAGCCTTCTGGATGGGTCCCGATGCCACAAACGGTTTGAGGTGCGACATCGCCCCCACTTGCACGAGTGGAATGACAGGGTAGCTCTTGAGCTTTGGGGTTTCAAATGCAGCGGTTGCCATGATGCGTACTGGTACTCAGGAGCGTTTGTCCAGCGCGGCGGCCCAGGCAGAGATATGTCGTACCTCACGGGCGTTGTCGGCTTGGTTTCGGGTGGGGCTGAAAAACAGTCCCGGTGCGTGCAGCAGTTTGCTGATGGGGAAAATGATCATTAGTAACGCGACCAAGGCCAGATGAACCAGCAACACCGGGTCAGTTGGCACGGGCTGCCAACTGAAGCGCATCAGGCCCAGGAAAAAAACCTTTACGGCAACGATATCTGTGTGCGCCACAAACCGCATGCCCAACCCGGTCATTCCGATGGCTAGCAACAGGGCCAACATCAAATGGTCGGACGGCGTGGAGATGTACCGTACCCGGTCAACCAGCCAGCGCCTGCCCCACAAGCCACCCAAGGCCGCGACCATGATAAAACCGGCGTAGGTGCCAAACGGTTGAACCAGGGTAATAGGCAACCACACGGGCTCCTGAAAATAGCGCAGATGCCGCAGCAACACCAGCAGCAGCGTGGCGTGAAAAGCCCAGCCAAAAATCCAGGTCCATTTGCTGGACTTGAATAGGCTCTCGAAATAAACCACCTCACGCGCCATGCGCCAACCCACACCTGCCGCCGTCATGGGGGCTGGTGTGGTGGGTATCTTCAAAGGCGAGGGTGCTTTTGCGTAGCTATAAATCTTGCGCGCAACCCCGATCACCAGCACTGCGGTGGCAACGTAGAACAAGACTGCATAAATGATCGTCAGCAATGTCATGGACGGGCCCGTAGAGGTGGCGGTGGATCAGGGGGCGTAAATAGCGATTTGGGCGCTTAGATACAGCCGGTTGGCTTGGGCAAACCGGCAATCTTGCAGGCCTGCTTGGACGGGCCATAAGGAAACAGGTCGTACAAGTACTTGCTGTTGCCTTTTTCTTCGCCAAATTGTTTGCCAATGGCTTTGGTCAGCACGCGCACTGCGGGTGCAATCTGGTACTCGTTGTAATACTCGCGCAGGAAGTTGATGACTTCCCAATGGTTGTCTGTCAATGGGACTTTCTCTTCGTCAGCCATATACACGGCTGCATCAGTGGTCCATTCAGCGAGGTTCAGCAAGTAACCTTCTTCGTCGGTTTCATAGGTTTTTCCGTTGACTTCAAAGCTCATAGGGTTCTCCAAAAAAATAAAGTATCGTGAATCAGGCTGGTTACAGCCAGGAATGCGAAGTTTTGTACTCCGCCACCAAGTCTACAAAACCAGCGTAGTCGACCAAGGTAATGCCATCGATCAGCTTGGGTGTAACGCCGCGTGCATCCATGTCGGGTTGCAGTGCGTAGAACTTGATGGAGGCAGCTGCCTTACGGACACTGGCCTCGGTGTCAGAGCCGACAGTAGCTGCGTAGATGCCGTCTTCAATAAGCAGCACAGCGCTGCCGGGCAGGGCCATACGCAAGCAACTGTCCAGCGTGCTGGTTTGAAACGGTGATTTATTGACAATATGCAACATGGGTAGGTATCCTTTTTATCGATGACGCAACTTAAAAGCTCAGGACAACATCCTGTTGCGCCATGAGTTCTCCCATTTGCTGCGCATCGAGTACCTCCACGGGAACCAGCAGGTCTTTGGCTGTCAAGCCGCGCTGGTCCAGTGATGCCTGGTCAACATAGAGTTTTTCTACGTCGTAACCGTCCAGTGCACGGTAGCTTGGCGAAAAATTCTTGATGCCGATGCCTTTGGTTTGCTGACCCTTGACCAATTCATAGACACCGTCGTCAATAAAAACCAGGCTGACATCCTGGTCGAAAGTAGCCGTGATCAGTACAACTTCAAGGCTCTCCAGTGCATAGATGGTGCCGTAGGGAGCCTTGCGGTTGACAAACATGAATTTCTTCACTTTGGGGCCGCTGGCACTTGTTTGTTGCTCTGTCATTTTTAATCCCCAAACGTGATCATGCGGTCAGCCTTGATGCCGCTGTCCACCAATTGGCCTAAACCCGAAATGCGAAAACCAGGTGCCAGCACTTCGTCCTTGATGCCGCGACGCAGCGCTGCAGCTACACACACCACCAGGTCCACCTTGTGATCGGCAGCCAGTGCCGACCAGCGGTTGACAACATGGCGGTCATCCTGCGGCGGCTCGGTAAGCCGCGTCGCATTGTTGACCCCATCGTGGTAGAAAAATACACGCTGGATTTCATGACCCTTGGCCAATGCAGCTACCACAAACTGGTAAGCGCTATCGGAGGCCTGGTGCGTGTAGGGCCCTTCGCTGACGAGTAAACCGAATTTCATGACGAGGCATATTCCTGTAGGTTAAAAGCGGATGTGTGTAGATGCATTGAGGCTGGTGCGGGAGCCGCGCCAGTCGTCCACCAGATATTTGGTGAACGGCAGATCGCATTTTTCGAAGAAGGCCGGCCAGCCAATGCGCTCGATCCAGTCCGACACACGCTCCCATGAGCGAGCATCTTCCTTGTAGGTGTACAAAATTTTCTTAACCATGGCTGACACTTCGGGCCAGCGTGGTGGGTTGTTGGGCAAACCAGAAGCAACCATCTTCATGAACGTCGGCTTGCCGCGCGCATTGGAGTTTTTGCCACCAACCCAAATGGCCAGCTTGCTGTGCTCGGGATCATTGATCTGCATCGGGGGGCAGGGTGGGTAGCAGGCACCGCAGCACATGCATTTGGTCTCATCAATTTCCAACGAAGGCTTGCCGTTGACCATAGCAGGCCGGATCGCAGCCACCGGGCAACGGGCCACCACCGTGGGTCGTTCGCACATATTGGCCACCAGATCGTGGTTGATCTTGGGTGGTTTGGTGTGCTGGATGATGATGGCAATGTCAGCCTGACCGCCGCAATTGATTTCGCAGCAGGAGGTGGACAGGTGCACCCGGTTGGGCATGTCTTCTTTGATGAATTCGGAGTGCAGGTCGTCCATCAGGGCCTTGACTGCGCCTGATGCATCGGTGCCAGGAATGTCGCAGTGCAACCAGCCTTGGGTGTGGGCAATGGCAGAAACCGAGTTGCCGGTGCCACCGACCGGGAAGCCGCTGTTGGTGAGGGCTTCAACCAGTGGTTCCACTCGACTCGGGTCGGTCACCATGTATTCGATGTTGCTGCGGATCGTGAAACGCACGTGTCCGTCGGCATAGGTGTCGGCAATGTCACACAGCTTGCGAATGGTGAACAGGTCCATTTGTCGCTGGGTGCCGGCGCGAACTGTCCAGATTTCGTCGCCTGTATGCGAGACATGGTGCAGCACGCCCGGTCGTGGCCGGTCGTGGTACTTCCAGTTACCATAATTTTTGAGCATCAGCGGATGCAGATACTGCTTGTTGTCAGGTACGCCGCTCTCGATGGGGGTGCGCATGGTTGCCATGTGTGTCTCCTTTATCTTGTGTCAGGTATTCAGGCTGCTGCCTTGCGGGCGTTGATCTTGGCCACTTCGTCATCCCAGCCGTCGGTGCGAACGTACGGGTTGGTGCGCGGGGTGGAAACCATGTTGGGATCAATCTCCAGCTCGATGCCTTCCAGAAAGTTGATCAGACCAATACGTTCGATCATTTCACCGGTGCGCTCGTGCTCAAGGGCGTTTTCTGCAAAGAAGTCGATTGACTTTTTGCCCAACTCAACCAATGCCTGGTAATCCGCATCGGTTTTCATGGGCATGAAAGGCACAACCACTGTGCCCATCAGGTCGCCGATCTTCAGCGTGCGCTTGCCGCCCATCAACACCGTGACACCCTTGTCGGTGCCGGTTGCCAGTGCGCCGGTCATCACGTTGATGCAGTGCATGCAGCGCACGCAGTTGCCATTGTCAATTTCGAGCGATTGGGTGTCGTTGATGGCTACGCTGGAAATCTTTGCGCCGGTGGAAACATCTTTGGTTTCCTTGAGCATGATGGCCTTGGTTGGGCAGCGGCTGACCACGTCATTGACCAGCTCGGTCATGCCGTGCTTGGCGAACCACTTGCGTGCCAAAGGCTCATCGGTGCGCATGTTGTCGCGCCAGGTACCGATCACGGCCATGTCTGCGCGCTGAATAGAATTCATGCAGTCATTGGGGCAGCCGGAAAACTTGAACTTGAACTTGTAGGGCAACGCAGGACGGTGCATGTCGTCCAGAAAGGTGTTGAGTACCTGACGATGTGCGCGCGCTTCGTCATAGCAGGATTGCTCGCAGCGGGCTGCGCCCACGCAAGACATACTGGTGCGAACCGCGGGGCCGGCACCGCCGAGGTCAAACCCGAGTTCATTCAATTCATCAAACGCACCTTGCACATTGGCGGTGCTGGCACCCTGGAACATGATGTCGCCGGACTGGCCGTGGAAAGCGATCAGGCCCGAGCCATGCTGTTCCCAGATGTCGCACATTTTGCGCAACACATCGGTGTTGTAGTGCATGCCCGCTGGTGGCTGGATACGCAGCGTGTGAAATTCTTTGGAGGCAGGGAACATGTCGGCAACTTCGGAGAAGCGTGGAATCACGCCGCCGCCATAGCCAAACACGCCAACCGTGCCGCCCTTCCAGTAGCCCTTGCGGGTTTTGTACGAGTGTTCCAACTGACCCATCAGGTCGGTCATGTAGTCGCTGTCTTTGGCAAGACGCTTCAAGCCAGTTACAAAGCTGGGCCATGGGCCGCTTTCTAGCTGGTCGAGCATGGGGGTGTCATGTGGTGTTTTGCTCATGGCGGGTCTCCTGTCTGGTGGCGAACGGTGGGGCGATGGTCTGTCAAAGGTCTTGCGGACCTCAACCTCTTTGGGTCGGCTTGTCTGCAACGATGGGGGGAATAGTACGGGCCGAGCAGGCCTTGGCGCCATCACCCTCGTTGAGTAGTTGGGGCTACCCGTTTGGGCTATGCCTGGCCACCCGAGCCGGTTATAGACGATTTGCCGGTAATTGCGCCAAATAGAGGTATGCCGACCATTACGCCCCTTGAAACACTGCACAGCCCCTTGGGCGGGCAGGTTATTGAATTGCAGCAGTTTGACCACGATTCGGGTGGCATGAGCTTGCTGCGCACCCGTATCCGCGAGAAAAGCCGTTTTACTGTGTTTGAGATTGATCCAGTGACTGCGCGTGCATGGGGTGAGGCACTGTTGCGCTGGGCGCAGACCCAGCCTCAAGCTCCGGTAGACGTGCCAGCACCGGCGGAATCGCAATGACAGAGTTGCCAGTCTTGACAGAATTCGCCGTTGACGCGCTTTTTCCGCTCGATGGGCAGACGCTGCCGCAAGATCACGCGCAAGCCTTGCAACAGGCGCTATGCGCGCAATTTCCCTGGCTGCAAACGGATGCCATTGCAGCCGTGCACCCCATCAAACTAGTGGCCGGCAATGGCGATCAAGGGCTGGTGCCACGGCGTGCCAGACTGATATTGCGTGTCGGCAGCCACCGCATGGCGGAGCTGATGGCGTTGAAAAATATCGAGCTCGATGTGCTGGGCTGCCCCGTGATACTTGCGCCACCGCACCCGCGTGAACTGCAGCCGCATGCCACTTTGTATTCCTACAAAGTGGCCTCCTCTGGGGTCGGCGAAGCAGCGTTCATGGAGGCTGTTGAGCATGAGCTTGCCAGCTTGTCCATTGGCGGTGAGCGGGTGTGCGGCAAACGTGGACAAATGCAGGTGTCAGGACAAGTGCTAGACACTTTCAGCCTGATGCTGCACGCGCTGAAACCAGATCAATCTTTGCGTTTGCAGCAGCATGGCATAGGCCCCCATCGGTTGCTGGGTTGCGGGGTATTTGTGCCCCACAAGTCGGCAGCCGCCGTTTAAACAGATTTCTTAACTGGCAATTCAGGAGTTACTACATGACTTACAACATCAATGGCACAGAATACGAGACCGACAAAGAGGGTTTTTTGCTGGAGCCAATTTACGATGACGAGGCAGCCCGTGTCATTGCGCAAGCGGAAAACATCACCTTGACCGATGCGCATTGGGAGGTGATCAACTACCTGCGCGATGAGTACCGTGAAAACGGCCATACCCCCAATTTCCGGGCCATGCTCAAAGGCATGACAGAAATTCGCCCCGAAGCGGACAGCAAATACCTGTATGACTTGTTCCCGATCGGGCCAGCCAAGCAAGGCCCCAAGGTGGCGGGCTTGCCCCAGCCACTGGGCAAGGGCGGGTATTGAGCGCAAGAGCCTGAAACTGTGGCCAAAATACGCATCAAGAGCCAGTGGTTTCGCGCAGGGGCCAGCAAGACACCGAAGCAAACTGCCAGCGCCATGGCGTTCATCGTCTGGCGGGTGGCGCAAAACACGCTCAAGCAGATGCGCGTGGCACACTTCGATATTGAAATTGGGCAGCAATACTTTGCCTTTACCCGTGAGGTGCTGGTTTTTTTGACGCTGGTAGTCGACCGCATGGCCTATGAGCGCATGGAGCCTGAGGCACGCGCAGAGTTCATCACTGCGCTGGTTCAGCGGGTGGCCGAGGTGTTGCAAGACAACGAGGACACTTTGCTGGGCGCGCCGCCTGCGGGGCAGCCCAGCCATTACGGCGCGTTCATTGACCTGTTCAATGAATTGACCGACCATTACGCCGAATTCGGTTTCGAGGCCGGTGAGCCGGACTTTGCCTTTGTTCGCTATCTCGGGCATCGCATCGAGTTGCTCATGCCACAAAAAGACCAGCGCTGGGTGGTTGACCAAATCATGGCCGCTGAAGTGCCGGATGCGGTGCAGTACCTCAAGAGTGCCATGGAAGGCGTGTTGTCCACGCAAGAAAAGCCCCGGCGTGCGTCACGCGCCCAAGCATCGGGCGACTGATTGCATCGCTATGCCGCATAAGCCGTTTAACCTTGATACAGATGCCGACTATTCGCGCTGGCGCGATGCCAAACTGGCCAGTCAGCCACGCGTGGCGCAGCAGCTGATTGTCGATGTTGCCGACCCACGCGCTCTAAGCGCTGCGGAACGTCAGGCCTTGCTGGCGCGTTGCGCTGCGTCCAATATGGCCATCTACCGCAGTCCGGTGCTTGGTGCGGACAAAGACATTCCACGCCAATTGGGCAAGCAGCTGGGCCTGCACCGGCTGGACTGCAACTGGCTGGCCGATGAAGACGGCATTTCGCCGATCGCGGTGGCCGCCCCGGTGGGTGACCGACCGGCCTTCATCCCCTACACCAACCGTCCCATCAAGTGGCATACCGACGGCTACTACCAGCCGCAATCCAGACTGATACGGGCGATGGTGTTGCACTGTGTACGCCGCGCCGCCGAGGGCGGCGACAACGCTTTGATGGACCACGAGATGGCCTATATCGCCCTGCGGGATGCCAATCCGCAATGGGTTCGCGCGCTGATGCAGCCGCAAGCCATGACCATTCCCGCGCGCCTGGATGACGATGGCGTGGCGCGGCCCGAGCAGGCCGGGCCGGTGTTTTCGGTTGATCCGCTGGATGGCACGCTGCACATGCGTTACACCGCGCGTACCCGCAGTGTGCTGTGGAAGGATGACGCCCCAACGCGCGATGCCGTGGCGTTTTTGACGCAGCTGCTTGACAGTGACAGCAGCCCTGTTTTTCGCTTGACCTTGGACCCCGGCATGGGCTTGGTCTGCAACAACGTGCTACATGACAGGGCCGGTTTTGTCGACGATCCGCTGCAACCCCGGCTCTTGTACCGGGCCCGCTACCTGGATCGTGTCGATGCACAGTAATTTATGAGAAATAGTGCTCTAGCCCTTACGCATATTGCGTAGCTAGCTATTAATAAGATAGCAGGTAAACCCATGTCACATCAAGTTAGCGTTTGGCGTGCCGCTCGGTTGGTTGGGGTCGCACGCGGCGTTTTGCAACAGCATGTGCGCGATGGAACGCTGACGCTTTGCGATGGCATGGTGTCCACTGACACCTTGTTGCGCCTTTATCCTGGTGCTCAGATGGAAGAATCAGGCATGCTGGAGCGTGTCGCACAAATTCGCGATGAGGCCTTTGGCCGGCGCGTGCGCGAACGCATGTTGCCCAGCCAGGAGGTGCTCTCGCAGCGCTTGTTTGCACAGAGTCAGGAACTAGGCGATGTGCGCCGGCACTTGCAGCGCTACCACGGTCTGGTGATCGACTTGCAGAGCAGCGTTCGTGAATTGACCCGGCAGCACCCCGGTGATGGCGGCTGGCTGGCGCTGGAGCGACAAGTCACGACTGGCCTGGCCCAGGCGCTGGCGACCGAATCGGTTGATTTTCTGGAAGTGATGGACGATATGCTCAAAGTGGTCGAGGCGCAGGTCACGGTACGTCCCAGTGGACACCAATTTGTGGTCGAAGGGCGTGCCAATTTATTGCAATCGGGCCTGCATTCCGGGCTCAAGCTGAACTATGGCTGCGGCAACGGCAGCTGTGGCATGTGCAAGGTGCGGGTCATTTCCGGCGATGTTGTCAAAACCCAGCATTCAGATTACATCTTGTCGGAAACAGAAAAAGCCCAGGGCTACACCTTGATGTGCTGCCACACGGCGGGTAGCAGTGAGCTGGTTCTGGAGATGCTCGAAGCAGCGGGGCCGCATGACATCCCGGAGCAACACATCGTGGCGCAAGTGCGCGCAGTCACTGAGTTGGCCCCGAACACCCGTCTGCTGCATCTGCAAGCACCGCGTACGCACCGTCTGCGTTTTCTTGCAGGACAGTCTGTGTGTTTGACTTGGGCAATGCCAGGCCAAACAAGCGCCAATGCCACCTTTGCGGTAGCCAGTTGCCCGTGTGACGACCGCAATTTGTTGTTTTTCGTTTCCCGTGATCCCGCTTGCGATCTGGCGCGACATTTGTTTGCGAACGATATCAAGGCCGGTGCGGCTGTCACCGTGGTTGGACCCATTGGTGAGTTTGTTTTGGCCGATGGAGAGCGCCCCTTGGTTTTTGCCGCGTGCGACGGCGGTTTTGCACCCATCAAAAGCCTGATCGAACACGCTCTGTCGCTCGATACAGCACCCTCGCTCTCGCTGTTTTGGCTGGCCACGCAAAGCGATGGGCATTTTCTGGCCAATCAGTGCCGCGCCTGGTCCGAGGCGCTGGACCAGTTTGAATATGCACTGGTGTCACAGACCGATGTTGAAGTCGGCGCGCACCAGATTGCGCTGGCCATGCGTGAGGATCTGTTTGATATTGATTGCGAGTTTTATCTGGCCGGGCCGGCGGCGTTTGTTGCTGCCTTGCATGATGAGTTGCGCACCGCGGGCGTACCGCAGGCACAAATTTTTTCCCAAGTGTTGTGACACCACATCTTTCGCATGAGCTTGCCCATGATCCAAAGTACTGAATTTTCTGAACCGCTTGACACCCCTTACTCGGACGCACGCTTGCCCGCCGCCGATACCCTGGTACCTGACTGTGCCGGGGGCGAGTCTTTCGCTCTGATGGTGATGGGTTACAGCATGGCCCCCGAGTTTCTTGAGGGCGAGATCATCATCATTGAGCCTGAGGGCCTGGTCAAAGATGGGTCCTATGTGCTGGCCTGGCACCAAGACGAATGGACCTTCCGGCAACTGTGCCAAACTGGTACGGGCTGGCTGCTGCACCCGTTGAATCCGGCCTTTTCGGATGCGCCGCTGGTGGATTTGTCGGCTGTACGCGGGGTCATTATTCAGAAAGCATTGCCGGGCCGGCGCCGCGCCTCGAAACACTACATTTAAATTTTTACCTTTCGCGCAATTACATACCGCCATGCCGTACTACATCTACCTGATCAAGCAGCCGTTTACCCAACTGAACAAATTGGCCGAACATTCAAGCTTTAATGAAGCATCAGCACAGGCCAAGGCGTCGCGCCTGCAGCAGAGTCCGGACGCGACTGAGAAGATTAAAGTCATTTTTGCCGAAAACGAACTTCAGGCCGAAGACCTGCTGTCCCAGGTACGCACACCCGGCCCCAAGGGAGACGATTGAGCGCTACCGTATGGATGAGCTTGCCTACCATGCATCACGCCAGGCCCGCAATCCAAGCCCTTGCGTGTTCGAACGCGCGATTTTGGCAGGCTGCGTGCAGTGCGAACTGGCACGAAGGCAGGCGTTGGCAGAGCGTGAAATAGTCGCTTGCAGCCTAACGGTAGCCCGCATCAATTGCGCAACTTTGGCAGCCCTCTTGCACGAGCGCGCCACCTTTGTGTTGCGCATCCACCCCTCAAATGAGCCGCTCGCCCATGCCAAGGTGATGAAGCTGCAGTGTGGTGGTTTGCGTGGACTGCAAGATGCCCTGGGTGCGCCCACGGCAGACGTTCATGCCATGGTGCAACAAGCAAAGGCCAATAGTGCCAGTCTGTTGGACCTGCCTTGGAACCAGATCGTTGCCAGCATTGGGGCCTGGCAACTACGGCATCGCCCGCCGACACCTGGGACTGATCTTTAGCGCTGTTGCCATTTCATCATGGCGACCGCGCCAGCGATGATGCCTGCCAGCGCCAGGAAAGAGCCCAGTGCCAGCGTCGACACGCCACTCAATCCCTGTCCAACGGTACAGCCAATGGCTGTTACGCCACCAAAGCCCATCAAGACTGCGCCGATCAACTGGGTGCGCAAGTCCTCCATGGAGGCGAATCCCTCCCAGCGAAACTGTCGCGCGCTGATGGCATAGGCAAAAGAGCCCAGCACAACGCCAATGACGCTGGCAATGCCAAACGTGACCCGCGTGGATTTGTCAGTCCACAGCATCAGCAACTCCAGCGTGTAGGAGGTGGGGGCGACAAAGCTGAACGACTCCAGGGTGCGGGTGTTGGTGCCAAAATAAACTGTTTCCAGCGTTTCCGGGTTCTCTCCGTAGCCGATGTGGCCGGTCAGATACCAAGCGGCAACCACCAGCAAGCCCAGCACGATGGAGCCGATGACATGCGACAAATTACCGCGAAAACGTTTGTCCTTGAAGACAAAAGCCAGCAAGCCCAGCCCAATCACCGCGACGCTGAGAAGCAGGGCGGTTTTGCCGGGCAGACCGGTTAACTGCGCCAACATATCCGGAAGACTTTGGGAGGACATTCCCCACTTGGACAAATCTACCGTGACCGGATCAAGGTAGTTTGAGCGCCACTGGCCAAAGAGGCCCTTCATGGTCATGTAAGCCGATATCGCCAGAAAAGCCAGTACAACCACCGAGCGCAAACTGCCACCACCCACACGCACCAGGTTCTTATTGGTGCAACCGGCTGCAATCGTCATACCGATGCCAAACAAAATTCCACCCAACAGCAGCGACAACCAGGGTAACGAGGGGCGATGGTAGACCGACTTGGACAGATCAATCAGCCCAAAATAGTAAAGCAGGTTGGCCCCAATCACGGCGACTGCAATGGTTAGCATCCACATGCGGGCGCGTCCCCAGTGCTCCATATTGACCACATCCGAGATCGCACCCATGGTGCAAAAGTTGGTCTTGTTGGCGATGGCACCAAAAATAAAGGCCAGAACAAACCCGCCCCAGACGACCATGGTGGCCGGCCCCATTGCTTCTGTCATATGACTACTCCTCTTGGATTGCGTTAGTTTGCGGTGCCGCTGGCGACGCGGCTCAGCGTAGCCCGAATCGCATCGGGCGCGTTGATGATGCCCATGAACTGTCCCATGCCCAGCGCAGGCCAGGCCAGCGCGATGCGGTAGCGTGCGTACAACGCATAGACCTTGTTGTCCACAATAAACACTTCGTAAGGCAAGCCCGCCATATGGTCGGCGCCAATCTTGTTGACCCACCAGGCCTCGCCATCACCTGGGTTGTTCATGGCCACACCGAAAACGGCGGTCTGATTTTGTGCAGATACCACTTCGTAGACGCGACGGGTTCCACCGACCTCACTGGCCAGGTTGCCGCGAACCGCTTTCAGCGCTGCTTCAAAACTGGCGTGTGATGCCAGTTCGCTGTTGGCGGAGTTGAATCGCTCCATGCCGAGCATGTAGCGGTAGTTTTCCAGATCGGCCTCAGCCACATCGCCCCCGAAACCACCCGTATTGCCCAGTGCCTTGACCAACCGGGCTTGTGTGGCGCTGACCGCCGCTTGCGCCGATTTGAAATTTGATCGCAGGTAAGCGCGGTACCAGTAGTCAGGGTTGATGTAAGAGACCGTGCCGTCAGCTTGAACGCCCACGCGGATGCCCGAGGCAATAACCGAAGAGCCACCAATCGTGCGTATGGCCGACAGCATGGCCGGGTCGGTGACGACAAGGCTGGCATGGCCTGCAACGCCAGCCGGGGTATGGCGTCCAATGACGGTAAAGCCCTCAGCCTGCAGCTTTTTTTCAACTTGCTCAAGTTGAGCAGACAAGTCTGCACCCGGTAATTTGTCACCCTTGAGATAGGGGGCGAGCGCCAGACAAACCTGTGCTGAGCACAGCAAGACGCACCAAAGAATCAGTTTCTTCATTGAAATTTTCCAGCTTGGGTAGTTGCTGTGCCATCAGAGTCGTTGATTCAGCACAAAAAAATTGCGCCAACTTTTTGAGTTGGCGCAGATTGACAGAAGCGCGTTTGACTAAATGAACAGGCAAACGTCAGATTCGCCGGCAAACTTCATGAAGGTGGCGGCTCCGCCGTATTCCACATCCTTGATAAATTCGCTGGTTTCAAATTCGAACAGATCCACCGTCATCTGACAGGCCACGAACTTGACATCGGACTCAAGGCAGATGTCGCGTAGCTCTTGCAGTGATGCAACGCCCTTTGACTTCATCTTGTTCTTCATCATCATCGTCGCCATGGACTCCATGCCGGGCAGCATCTGCACGAACACGGGCATGGGGACAGGCATTGGCATGGCGGGGTTGGCCAAGGGACTGATCTTGATGTCATCCAGACTTTTACGCAGCAGTTGCAGGCCGTAAAAGGTGAAGAAAATCTGCACATCCCAGCCCAGCGCTGCTGCGGTGGATGCCAGGATGAACGGGGGATACGCCATGTCCAGCGTGCCCTTGGTCGCGATCAGAGCCATTTTTTTGGTTGCCATGCGGGTATCTCCGTGATGTATTTAAATCAGCGCCTGAACTCAAGCCTTCTTCATATAGAAAATAAACTTGCCGCCTTCATTGCCGGTCTCCATCAGGGCGTTGCCGGTTTGCTCGCCAAAAGCGGCCATGTCGGCAACCGAACCAGGATCGGTGGAGATCACGCGAAGGATTTGACCGGAGGTCATGTCGGCCAGCGCTTTTTTGGTTTTGACGATGGGCAGTGGGCAAGACAGGCCAGATGCGTCAAATTCTTTGTTAAATTCCATTTTTAATCTCCGTTGGGTGGCGTATTGCAGCCGGTTATTGTGTAAAGCGATCAGAAAATGCAGGTGTTTTGCAAAACCGGAAAAGCCGTCAATTAGCAACTGCGATTTTTAAGTAGCCGGGGTCGTTCGTCCATTACCGCGAAGGGTAATTGCGAGTAGCCCATTTGGGTAATGTGGTTTTCCCTGATTTGGTCCCGCTGACAGGAATCGAACCTGTATCTAGCACTTAGGAGGCACTCGTTCTATCCATTGAACTACAGCGGGGTTGGGGCATTGTAGGTGCCCCTCTGGGTGACTGCGCTCAGTCGTAACGCAGCGTGTAGATCAGGT
>JBBQLQ010000019.1:0-31605 GCA_038328055.1 Burkholderiales bacterium | reverse complement strand
AATCGGGTTGGCACCGGCTTCGGCAATGTGGTAGCCGGAAATGGACACGCTGTAGAAGTTGCGCACGTTGTGGTGTACAAAATAGCTGGCAATGTCTCCCATGACTTTCAGGCTGAATTCGGTGCTGAAGATGCAGGTGTTCTGGCCTTGGTCTTCTTTCAGAATGTCGGCCTGCACGGTGCCGCGCACATTGGCCAGCACCCATTCGCGGATTTTTTGGGCTTCGGTATCGGTGGGTTCGCGGCCGTTGTCGGTGGCGAACTTTTCCTGGTTCTGGTCAATCGCCGAGTTCATGAACATCGCCAAAATGGACGGTGCCGGGCCGTTGATGGTCATCGACACGCTGGTTTGCGGGTTGCACAAGTCAAAGCCGCCGTAGAGCACTTTCAGGTCGTCAATGGTGGCAATACTGACACCGCTGTTACCGACCTTGCCGTAAATGTCCGGGCGCGGGTCGGGGTCATTGCCGTAGAGCGTGACCGAGTCAAACGCGGTTGAGAGGCGCTTGGCCGCCATGCCTGAGCTGAGTAATTTGAAGCGCTTGTTGGTGCGAAATGCATCGCCCTCGCCGGCAAACATGCGGGTCGGGTCTTCGCCTTCGCGCTTGAAGGCGAAGGTGCCGGCGGTGTAGGGGTAGCTGCCGGGCACGTTGTCGAGCATCAGCCATTTCAGAATTTCGCCGTGGTCTTCATATTGCGGCAGACAGACCTTGCGGATGGTGGTGCCACTGAGCGACTGGGTGGTTAGTGCGGTGCGCAGTTCCTTGTCGCGGATTTTCACCACGTATTCATCGCCGGCGTAGGCCTGTTGCATGGCCGGCCACTGCGCCAGCAGCTTGGCGCAAGCCGCATCCTGCGTGCCTTGCCGTTCTTGAGCCAACGCCATCACCGTGCCGTAAGCGCCCGGTTTGGCAGAACCGTCCTTGTCTGGGTCGTGCGCCAGCAACATGCGCGCCGACTCGGTTAGCTGCTGGATTTCACGCGCCAATCTAGCTTGGGCGCGGGCGCGTTTCTTGTACCCACGCACCGTGTCGCTGATTTCTGCCAAATAACGGGTGCGCGCGGCCGGCAGCACCGGGGTCTGGTTGGTGCTGTGGCGTACCGACACGTGTGGCAATTTGGATTCGCTCAAGGGCAGGCCCAGCTCGCCCAGACGTGTTTTCAAGGCTTGGTAAAGCGCCGTCACACCGTCATCGTTAAAGCGTGCTGCCATGGTGCCAAACACCGGCATTTGCTCAGCCGGTGTAGTCCATGCTTCTTTGTTGCGTTGCACCTGCTTGGCCACGTCACGCAGCGCGTCGCTGGCCCCCTTGCGGTCAAACTTGTTGATGGCGACAAACTCGGCAAAGTCGAGCATGTCAATTTTTTCCAGCTGGCTGGCCGCGCCAAACTCGGGCGTCATGACGTACATGGGCACATCCACATGCGGCACGATGGCCGCATCGCCCTGGCCAATGCCCGAGGTCTCGACAATGATCAAATCAAAGCCCGCCACCTTGCAAGCGGCAATCACATCGGGCAGCGCTGCGCTGATCTCGGAGCCAAAGTCACGCGTGGCCAAAGACCGCATGAAAACGCGCTGACCCTGGCTCCAGGGATTGATGGCATTCATGCGGATGCGGTCGCCCAGCAAAGCACCCCCGCTTTTGCGCCGACTCGGGTCAATGCTGATGACGGCCACCCGCAAGCTGTCGTTTTGGTCCAGCCGCAAACGGCGAATCAATTCATCTGTCAGGCTCGACTTGCCTGCGCCACCGGTGCCGGTAATGCCCAGAACAGGTATTTTTTTGATAGCAGCCTGCGCTTGTATATCAAGGGCTAGCGCCTTAAAAGGCTTGGAAAGTTCACCCTTGCCTTCACCCGAAGCCTTTTCGTTTTCAAACGCGGTGATCAGTTGCGCCAGCGCGCGCCAAACCATCTCGGTGTGGCCCTGAATGGCCTCAATGCGGGTCGGTGCGTACTGCGTCAGATCCTGATCACAGCGCTTCACCATGTCGCCAATCATGCCCGCCAGCCCCATGCGCTGACCGTCTTCGGGGCTGAAAATGCGGCTCACACCGTAGGCTTGCAGTTCGGCAATTTCGCTGGGTACGATGACGCCGCCTCCGCCGCCAAACACCTGAATGTGCGCGCCACCACGACTTTTCAGCAAATCCACCATGTACTTGAAATACTCGACGTGCCCGCCCTGGTAAGAGCTGATGGCGATGCCCTGCGCGTCTTCCTGCAAGGCGGCGGTCACCACCTCATCGACGCTGCGGTTGTGCCCCAGATGGATCACCTCAGCCCCCATGCTTTGCAGGATGCGGCGCATGATGTTGATGGCCGCGTCGTGCCCGTCAAACAGGCTGGCTGCGGTGACAAAGCGCACCTTGTTGAGCGGGCGGTATTGCGCCAGTGCCTTGAAATCAGCGGACAAGTCGGTCATGGAAGGTCTCCGTGTTATTACTACTATTTTGATTCAACCAGCGATCAGACTCGATGCGGCTGACTTGACGTTGACGTAAACGTCAATCTTAGCGGCTTTTCTCTTCGCACTCATCCGTCAATTAGTCCCAGCCCTTGCGGATCAGGCTATATTGCGATTTTTGCGGCACCAGCAAAGCGTCACCTCATTTAATCCACCTCACGCCACAACACCATGAAACCCATTCAGCTTTTTGACACTGCATCCAGCACTTACACCTATGTGCTGTTCGACCCGGTCAGCCGCGACGCGGTCATCATCGACCCGGTAGACACCCAGCTTGAGCGCGACCTGCAGGTGCTGCGCGACAAGAGCCTGAAACTGGTCTGGGCGCTGGAGACCCACGCCCACGCCGACCACATCACCAGCGCCGGCCAGCTCGCCGAGCTGGCGGGGGCCGAAACCGCAGCTCCGGCGGGCTGCGGCATCAGCACGGCCGCCATGCAACTCAAAAACGGCGACACGCTGAATTTTGGTGCCGAGCACATTCGGGCCCTGGAGACACCGGGCCACACCTCAGGCAGCATGAGCTTTGTCTGGCGCGACCATGTGTTTACCGGCGACACCTTGTTGATCAATGGCTGTGGGCGCACCGACTTTCAATCCGGTAGCGCAGCCGACCTGTACCACAGCCTGACCGAGATGCTGTTCAAGTTGCCCGACACCACCACCGTCTGGCCCGGGCACGACTACCAGGGCCGCACGCACTCCACCATCGGCCAGGAAAAGACAACTAACGTGCGGATAGCGGGCAAGACCCGGGAAGAGTTCATTGCCATCATGGGCGCGCTGAACTTGCCGCCACCCAAACGCATGGATGAGGCGGTGCCTGCCAACCTGCACTCCGGCCTGCGTCACGACGTGCCGCTGGCACACCAGCTCATTGAGCGTCATGCCGACGGCTACGCTGGCGACATCTCCGTTGAGCTGGCCTACAAATGGTGGCAGGCCGGGCAAGCCGTGCTGGTAGACGTGCGCACCGATGCCGAGCGCGTCTGGGTTGGTTTTGTGCCCGATGCCGTTGCCATCGCCTGGAAACAGTGGCCCGGCATGGCCATGAACCCGGACTTCGATGACACCCTGCAAGCCGCCGTGCCGCCCGGTCAAAAAGTGCTGTTGCTGTGCCGCAGCGGCGTGCGCTCGATTGCCGCAGCCAAACGCGCCACCGAGTTGGGCCTGCAGGCCTACAACATTCTGGAAGGTTTTGAGGGAGACCCCGACGAACACGCACAGCGCAACCACCGCGGTGGCTGGCGCGTCAATAGCCTGCCCTGGCGGCAGGGATAATGCAGCCATGACTTTTTTGGCTATCGACATCGGCAACACCCGCTTAAAGTGGGCGCTGCACACCGCCCCCCACCGCGACGCTCCGGTATTGGCGCAAGGCGCGCAATTTCTGGAAAACATCGACAAGCTGGCCGAAGGCGACTGGGCCGGTTTGACACCCCCCAGCCAGATGCTGGGCTGCACCGTGGCGGGCGATGCCATCAAACGCCGGGTCGAAGAACAAATGGAGTTGTGGGACGTATCAGCCCAATGGGTGGTGGCCAGTTCCGCCGAGGCCGGCCTGACCAATGGCTACGACTACCCGGCCCGCCTGGGTGCCGACCGCTGGGTGGCCATGATTGGGGCCTGGCACCGCAACCTGAGCCAAAGCCACGGCCAGGCCAGCCCGATCGTCGTGGTGATGGTCGGCACCGCCGTGACGGTCGATGCCATTGATGCTGGTGGCCGCTTTTTGGGTGGGCTGATCCTGCCCGGCCACGGCATCATGCTGCGCGCGCTCGAATCAGGCACCGCCGGACTGCATGTGCCCACCGGCAACGTCTGCGAATTCCCGACCAACACCAGTGATGCACTTACCAGCGGCGGCACCTATGCCATTGCCGGCGCGGTAGAGCGCATGGTGCAGCACCTGCGCCAGCATTGCGGCACCGAACCGCGTTGCATCATGACCGGCGGTGCCGGCTGGAAGATGGCCCCCAGCATGTCGGTGCCGTTTGAGCTGGTGGACAACCTGCTGTTTGACGGCCTGCTGGAAATGGCGCAGCAGCGGTTTATATAAGAAATAGGCCTCTAGCCCTTATGCTTCTTGCGTAAGCAGCTATTATTTAGATAGCAAAAAACATGCAGGGCTATGGCGGCTCAGGACAGCTTTGGCAGCCAGGCTTGGGCCAGCCGCACCCAATAGGTAGCCCCCAGCGGCAACAGCGCGTCGTTGAAGTCGTAGCTGGAGTTGTGCAGCGTACAGGGCCCGCCACCGTGGCCCATTTCCCGGTGGTCGCCCTCGCCATTGGCAATAAACGCGTAGCAACCGGGTTTGACTTGCAACATGTACGAGAAATCCTCCGCGCCCATGGTCGGCTCCTGCGCTTGCACACGGTCTGCGCCAACGATGCTGGCCATGACCTGGCGGCAAAACTCGGCCTCTTGGGCGCTGTTGATGGTGGGCGGGTAATTGCGGCTGAATTCAAAGTCGGCCGTCATGTCAAACGCGGCGCAGGTGTGCTCGGTGACCGTGCGCATGCGCTGCTCAATCAGGTCGAGCACCTCCAGTGAAAAGGTGCGCACCGTGCCTTGCAGCTCGACATTATTCGGAATCACATTGGTGGCCTCACCGGCGTGGATCATCGTCACCGAAATCACCGCAGCATCGATCGGCTTCACATTGCGGCTGATGATGCTTTGAAACGCCTGCACCAACTGGCACGCCAGCGGCACCGGGTCGACTGCGTTGTGCGGCATGGCGGCGTGGCCGCCCTTGCCGTGCAGGGTGATCTTGAATTCGTTGCTGGAGGCCATCACCGGCCCCGCGCTGGCGGCAAAGGTGCCAACGCCTGAGCCGGGCCAGTTGTGCAGGCCAAAAACAGCGTCCATCGGAAACTGCTCAAACAGGCCGTCTTTGATCATCTCGCGCGCACCACCACCGCCCTCTTCGGCCGGCTGAAAAATCAGGTACACCGTGCCATCAAAGTCACGCTGGGTGCTCAGGTAGTGCGCTGCGCCCAGCAGCATGGCGGTGTGGCCATCGTGGCCACAGGCGTGCATCTTGCCGGGCGTGGTGCTGGCGTGGGGAAAGCTGTTGACCTCGGTCATGGGCAGCGCGTCCATATCGGCACGAAGGCCAATCGCGCGGGCCGAGCTGCCCGCCTTGATGATGCCCACCACCCCGGTGGTACCCAAACCCCGGTGGATGGGAATGCCCCATTCGGCAAGTTTTTGCGCCACCACATCGGCGGTGCGTACCTCCTGAAAACACAGCTCGGGGTGCGCATGAATATCGCGGCGCAAAGCGGCCATGTTGGCGCTTTGCTGGGTAATGGCCTCTATCAGTTTCATGGCAGCTCCTGCAAACCGGTTTTTGGTAATCAAGCAAAATGGCATTATCCAACCAGCCTCAAGACCCCGCATGAACCCATCCAACAGCCCCGACACCCTGCAAATCTTGGGTGCCTGCCCGCATGATTGCCCGGACACCTGCTCAATGCTGACCACCGTCAAAGACGGTGTGGCCATCAAGGTGCAAGGCAACCCGGCGCACCCGCATACCGACGGCGCGCTGTGCACCAAGGTGTCGCGCTACACCGAGCGCACCTACCACCCCGAACGCATCCTGCAGCCACTCAAACGGGTGGGCTGCAAGGGCGCGGGGCAGTTTGAGCCGGTGAGTTGGGATACGGCGCTGAGCGACATTGCCGCACGCCTGAAAACCATTGCCGCGCGCGACTCGCAGGCCATCCTGCCCTACAGCTACGCCGGCACCATGGGGCTGGTGCAGGGTGAGAGCATGGCGGCGCGGTTTTTTCACAAGCTGGGGGCCTCACAGCTGGAGCGCACCATTTGCGCCGCCGCCGGTGGCGAAGGGCTGGTGCACACGCTGGGCGGCAAGATCGGCATGCGGGTGGAGTTTTTTGCCGAGTCAAAGCTGATTTTGATCTGGGGCAGCAATTCGATTGCCAGCAACCTGCACTTCTGGCGCTATGCAACCCAAGCCAAACGCGCCGGGGCCAAGCTGATCTGCATTGACCCGCGCAAGAGTGAGACGGCCGACAAATGCCATGAACATATCGCCCTGCTGCCCGGCACCGACGGCGCGTTGGCGCTGTCCATCATGCAGCAGCTCATAGAACACGATTGGCTTGACCACGACTACCTGAACCGCTACACGCTGGGCTGGGATGCCCTGCGCGAGCGCGCCCTGCAGTGGCCACCTGAGCGCGCAGCCAAGGTGTGCGGCATAGAGCCAGGGCAGATCGTCGCACTGGCACAAGACTTCGGTGCCTGCGCTGCCAGCGACTCGCAGGCTGCGGGCGGCGCAGGCCCGGCGGCCATCCGCATGAACTACGGACTACAGCGCGTGCACGGCGGCGGCAATGCGGTGCGCCTGATTGCCATGCTGCCAGCGCTGATCGGGGCCTGGCGACACCGCGCGGGTGGCGTGCTGCTGTCGAGTTCTGGTGCGTTTCCAGTGAAAAAAAGCGACTTGCAGCGCCCGGATTTATTGGCTGGGCGCACGCCGCGCACGATCAACATGGTGACCATTGGCGACGACCTGCTGCGCCCAGCCAGCCCTGAATTTGGGCCGCCGATCAAAGCGCTGATCGTCTACAACAGCAACCCGGCAGCCGTGGCCCCTGACTCTGGCAAGGTGGTGCAGGGCTTTGCCCGCGAAGACCTGTTTACCGTGGTGCTGGAGCACTTCCAGACCGACACCGCCGACTACGCCGACTACATCCTGCCGGCCACCACGCAACTTGAGCACTGGGACGTGCACCTGAGTTACGGCCATACCGATGCGTTGCTGAACCGGCCAGCGATTGCACCACTGGGCCACACCAAACCCAATACCGAGATTTTTCGCGAGTTGGCCACACGCATGGGCTTTACCGATGATTGCTTTTCGGACAGTGACGAAACCCTGTGCCGCATGGCCTATGGTGATGCGGTCGATTTCAACGCCCTGCTGGCGCACGGCTTTGCCACGGTGGCAACACCTGAAGCGCGGTTTGCGCAAGGGAATTTTCCGACTCCTTCTGGCAAATGCGAATTTTTCAGCGCCCGACTGGCCGCGCGTGGCCTAGACGGGCTGCCTGATCATGTGCCCAACCACGAGGCCTTTCAGGGCACCAGCCCGTACCCGCTGGCGATGATCTCACCTCCGGCGCGTAACTTTTTGAATTCGAGCTTTGTCAACGTCAAAAGCCTGCGCGACATCGAAGGTGAACCGGTGCTGGAAATGCACCCACTGGATGCCGCCGCACGCCAGATCAATGACGGCGACACGGTGCGCGTTTTCAATGCCCGCGGCCAGCACCACTGCAAAGTGCACATCAGCCCCCGTGCCCGCCGCGGCGTTGTCAACGGTCTGGGCATCTGGTGGCGCAAACTGGGGCTGGACGGCACCAATGTGAACCAGCTCACCAGTCAAAAACTCACCGACCTTGGCCACGGGCCGACGTTTTATGACTGCCTGGTGGAGGTGCAGCGCGCACCAACGGAAAAGTCAAGCGGCCACCGACGATGCGCTGATTGACCGATCAGTTGAAAGCGCAAGACCCCGATGCCCCGGGGCACGAACTGCAAGGGCTTGGTGGCATGGGCGCTGGTTGCCCTGACGTGGCCGTGGTGGCGAAGACCGACAGCAATTTGTCAAGCTCCTGCGAGTGGCAGCTTGGACATTCAGGCACGGTGCTTGAGCGCACAAGCGCTTCAAATTCCTTGCCACAGTCTCTGCAGGCGTATTCATAAATCGGCATATCAACTCCTTCGCTTTGACGGAATTATCTGTCCAACCACGCAAGTCAACCCATCCGGCCTGCCAGACGCGAATCCCGCCGCTGAGCCATCGGCACCCGACATTCGATCGAATCAGGTTGCCAGGCAAGCGTGGCGCACATCAAGGACAATGCCCGTCATGAGTCCAGAATTTCCGATCCGGTATGTAGAGCCTGTTTATCGACCGCCAAGCGAATCCGAATCGCTGATCCTGCCGGTCACCGACGGTTGTTCATGGAACAAATGCACTTATTGCGAGATGTACACCGCGCCCCAAAAGAAGTTTGGTGTCCGCGGTGAACAAGAGACACTGGACGCGATTGTTCGCTGTGGTGAACAATTTCCCGGCCAGGTACAGCGGGTATTTCTTGGCGATGGTGACGCAATGGTTTTGTCAACGCGCCGACTTATGACCCTGCTTGCGGCGATCAAGGACCATTTGCCCAGCGTGCGGCGCGTATCAAGCTATTGCCTGCCCCGAAACCTGCGCAACAAATCGGTTCAGGAACTCACCGACTTGCGTCAAGCGGGTTTAACACTGGCCTACATCGGTGCCGAATCTGGCGATGACGAGGTTCTGCGCTTGGTCAGCAAGGGCGAGACATTTGAATCCACCTGTGACGCGCTGAACAAGCTGGGTGCCGCGGGCATTCGCCGCTCGGTGATGCTGCTCAATGGACTTGGTGGGCAGCAACTGTCAAAGCAGCATGCACAGAACTCCGCCCGTCTGGCCAATGAAACCCAGCCAGAATTTCTGGCCACTCTGGTGGTCAGCTTCCCGCAGGGAGAAGATAGGTTTCGCCAAGCATTTGCGACCTGGGAGTCGCTCAATCAAAACCAATTGTTTTGCGAAATTGAGCAACTTTTGCAAGCACTGGAGCTGACGCGCACCGTGTTTCGCAGTGATCATGCCTCTAACTGGCTGGTGCTCAAAGGAACCCTCGGCGCGGAAAAAGACCGACTGTTGCTGGAGGTGCGACGAGCCATCGACAGCCCGCAATCCGCCAGATTACGCCAGGGATGGCAACGCGGTTTGTAGATTTTCAACATTCATTCACCGGACGAATGGTAAATACCCTCACCACGCGACCGCTGTCACTTGGGAAGACTGGTGCGAATGCCAGCCCCAATCAGCCAGTAAGCGCCAACAGCACCTGAGCCCGAAAATTGACCAGCATTAGGTGCGCACCGGCCAGATGCGCAGTTCAGGGCGCGTATTTGGCCAAAAAGCTGCGCAGGTCACGAAAATCGGGCAGGCGCTCGGTCAGCATGTCGTGATCCCAGTCCCACCAGGCGGTGGCTTCCAGCGCCTGGGCAATGGCGCGGGGAAAGCGCTGGCGTAACACTTTGGCCGCGACGCCACCGACGATGGTGTAGGGTGCCACGTCCTTGGTAACCACCGCATTGCTGCCTACCACCGCACCGTTGCCAATGCGCACACCCGGCATGATGACCGCGCCGTGGCCGATCCAGGTGTCGTGCCCAATCATCACGCGCTGGCGGGCACGCCAGGCAAAGAAGTCGGCATCGTCTTGGTCATCCATGCCGTAATAGGTGCGCCGGTAGGTAAAGTGGTGCAGCGTGGGCCACTCCACCGGGTGAAAGCCGGGGTTGATGCGCACCATGGATGCAATGTTGGCGAACTTGCCGATGTCAGTCGACATCAGGTCGCAATTCGGGCCCAGGTACGCGTAGTCATCCAGCAGGCAGTTTTCCAGGCGCGAATGCTCGCCCACTTGGGTATAGCGGCCAAAGCGGCAGTCGCGCACCACGGCGCTGTCAGCCAGTGTCGGGGTCAGGCCCAACCGGACAGCGGGCGCGACGTTAAAGGCTTCGATGTAGGTGTAGCTCATAGTGACGATCCTTAAGTGCCGAAATCAGTAGGCGCGCTTGCCGGCCACCCAGGTTTCCAGCACCGAGGGCATGCCGACGCGGTTCATGCGCACGCGCAGCAAGTCAGCGCGCTGGCCCACAGCCACGTCACCGCGGTCGGTCAGCCCGATGGCGCGCGCCGGGTTGCAGGTGACCGTGCGCACCGCCTTGGGCAGCGTCCAGCCCTGCAGCGGTGCCAGCATGAAGGTGGCCATCAGCAGGCTGCTGGGCACGTAGTCGGACGAAAAAATGTCCAGCAAATCAAGCTGCGCCAGCTCGGCCGCCGACACATTGCCTGAGTGCGAGCCGCCCTTGACCATGTTGGGCCCGCCCATGATGATGGCCATGTTGGCAGCGCGCGCGGCCTGCGCAGCCGCCACCGTGGTCGGAAATTCCGACATGCCCACGCCTTCTTCAACCGCCTGGGCAATATCAGACAACAGCGTGTCATCGTGGCTGGCCAGCGGCAGGCTGCGCGCCTGGCATTCGCGCACGATCTCAATGCGGTGCGGTGGCGAGTAGGCTTGCTGGTCGGCCTTGCGCTGGGCGATCATGGCATCAAATTCGGCGTCGCTGTAGCGCCCATTGCGCTCGGTGTAACGGCGGTAGCTTTTGAGGTCACGCCACTGGCGCTGACCGGGCGTATGGTCCATCATGCTGACGAGTTTGAGCAAGGAGTCATCGGCATATTGGTGAAACACCTCCAGCATGTCGGGGGCCGACAACTCGCAGCGCAGGTGCAACAGGTGCTCGACGCGCAACAGACCTTCTTCACGGCACTGGTGCAGCGCGGCAATCGAGGTGTGCTGGGTCTGGCAGCGTGGGCCGCCCTCGTCCAGGTCGCCAATCACCACCGAATCCAGCACCGTGGTGATGCCCGCCGCCGCGCATTGCGCATCGTGCACGGTCATGGCCGAGTGCGCGTTCCACAGCACGCCGGGGCGTGGCGACAGGTGTTTTTCAAGGTTGTCGGTATGCAACTCAACCAGGCCCGGCATCAGCCAGTCGCCGGCCCAGTCCTGTGCCTCGGGCAGCGCGGTGTTGCTGCGGTCAATGGCGCTGATCAGGCCGTCTTTAACGACCAAAGTGCCGGTGAATTCATCGTCCGTGGTGATGATGCGGGCGTTGCAGATGATGTGCTGTGTCATGGGGTGTGTCCTGGTCAGTCAGATGGATTTTCGGTATTGCTCGACATCAAACCGGCGCGTGGCGACGGCCTCGCGCACTTCATCGTCATGAAAAATGCCCACGATGGCGCTGCCCTGGGCGCGTGCGGCGCGAATCAGCTCGACCACCACGCGGCGGTTGTCTGCATCAAGCGAGGCGGTCGGTTCATCAAGCAATAAAACCGGTGGCGCGGTGATCATGCCGTGCGCAATGTTGACGCGCTGCTGCTCGCCACCTGAAAACGTGGCGGGTGGCAGGCTCCACAAGTGCGGCTGCAGGTTCAGCCGGGTGAGCCACTGCGCGGCCTGCTCGCGGGCGCTTTCCGCGGCCACGCCCATGCGGCGCAGCGGGTCGGCCACGATGTCGATCGTGGACACCCGTGGAATCACGCGCAAAAACTGCGACACATAGCCCAGCGTGCGACGGCGCACCTCAAACACCTCACGCGGGGCGGCACTGGTCATGTTGACCCAGCGGCCCTCGTGGCGCACCCGCACGTCGCCGCTACTGGCCCCGTAGTTGCCGTACAGGCAGCGCAGCAATGAGCTTTTGCCGCTGCCCGAGTGCCCGGTCAGCGCCAGGCACTCACCGGGCTGCACGCTCAGATCGATATTGGCAAACACCGGCAGTTGCTGGCCACCCCGGCCATGCAGGGTGAAGGTTTTGGATAAAGCCAGGGTTTCAAGTAAAGCGGTCATGGTGTCAGTACCGAGGAAACAAGCAGTTGGGTATACGGGTGTTGCGGGTCGTCCAGCACACGGTCGGTCAGGCCTTGCTCGACCACCAGGCCATCTTTCATCACCAGCATGCGCTGCGCCAGCAGCCGCGCCACTGCCAGATCATGGGTGACCACAACGGCGGCCAGTTGCAGGTCGTCCACCAGTTCGCGCAGCAAGTCCAGCAGCCGCGCCTGCACCGACACATCCAGCCCGGTGGTCGGCTCGTCCATGAACACCAGACGCGGGTGCGTCACCAGATTGCGGGCAATTTGCAGGCGCTGCTGCATGCCGCCCGAGTAAGTAGCGGGCAGGTCATCGATACGGCCGGTGTCGAGCTCGACGCGCTGCATCCAAGACAGCGCCTCGCTGCGCAGCTTGCCGTAGTGGCGCGCGCCCAGTGCCATCAGGCGCTCACCAACATTGGCCCCGCCAGAGACCGCCATGCGCAGGCCGTCGCGGGCATGTTGCTCGACAAAACCCCAGTCGGTACGCGCCAGCCAGCGCAGGCGCGCCTCGGACAGCATCGCCAGATCGGTCAAGCCAGCAGCGTCGCGTTCAGACTCGGCACGCAGGTCGTAATGCACCGAGCCCTGGTCACAGGCCAGCCGTGCCGCCAGCAAACGCAACAAAGTGCTTTTGCCCGAGCCCGACTCGCCCACCACCGCCAGCACTTCGCCTGGGTACAAATCAAAACTGACACCACGGCAGGCCCAGCGCGGCTGGCCCTGGTGCATAAAGGCCTTGCCCGCGTCACGGGCGCTGAGCAACACATCGGCTGTCATGAGGCCTCCTGATTGGGGGGTTGGGCGCTGGCGGGCACGCTGGCCAGCACATTGCGCAGCGTTACCGCCTGCTGGCTGCCGACATGGCCGGCCTCGCGGCGCTCCTGACAATAGTCGCTGTCGGAGCAGACGAACAAGCGGCTGCCGGCATCGTCCACGATCATTTCGTCAAGGTAGCTTTGGTCGGCACCGCACAGCGCGCAGGCGTGTTCCCAGTGCTGCACTTCAAATGGATGGTCTTCAAAGTCAAGGCTACGCACCGCGGTGTAGGGCGGCACGGCATACAAGCGCTTTTCACGGCCCGCGCCAAACAATTGCAGCGCCGGGTTCATGTGCATCTTGGGGTTGTCGAATTTTGGAATCGGTGAGGGCGACATCAGGTAGCGCTCGTTGACCATGACCGGGTAGTCATAGGCGTGCGAGATCGCGCCCATCTGGGCAATGTCTTCATACAAGCGCACATGCATCAGGCCGTAATCGGTCAGCGCGTGCATCTTGATAGCCTCAGCGCGACTCGGTTCTAGGCGGAACAGCGGCTCGGGCATGGGCACCTGGTAGACCAGGATTTGTGCCTCGGTCAGCGGCTGCTCAGGAATGCGGTGGCGCGTCTGGATCAGCGTAGCCTCAAGCGTTTTCTCGGTCGTTTTCACGCCGGTGGTGCGGGCAAAAAAGCGCCGTATATTGACCGCGTTGGTGGTGTCGTCCGAGCCTTGGTCGATCACCTTGAGTACATCGCTTTGGCCGATGATGCTGGCCGTGATCTGCACGCCGCCGGTGCCCCAACCGTAAGCAAATGGCATTTCGCGCGAGCCAAACGGCACTTGGTAGCCGGGCACGGCGACGGCCTTGAGCAGCGCACGGCGAATGTGCTTCTTGGTGCGCTCGTCCAGAAAGGCAAAGTTGTAATGGGTGTCCATCATCCTAGATTCCTCAGTTGACCGCGCATTTCTTTCAGTAAGTTCGTATGAACATTCGCTTTTTCAGCGTTGATCGACTTCACCTTTTGGGTCACAGCGCTACGCATCCGATTGAGCCGCCAGGACCGTGCCTGGGGGCGTTGATCCTCCTCGAAGGCAGGAGCCTTCAGCCTCGTCTCGCCTACCCAGACTCGATCCTGACAGCCCACTCGGGCGCGTCCAACTGAGGAATCTAGGATCATGCGGCCTCCGGCTGATCGGGTGTGGAAGGGTTGACCGAATTGACCTGGACATGGCTGGCGCGCAGCTTGCGCACCAATTCAAGCTCGGCCTGAAAGTCGACGTAGTGCGGCAGTTTCAGGTGCTGAACAAAGCCCGATGCCTCGACGTTGTCGGCGTGCGAGAGCACAAATTCTGCGTCTTGCACCACGGCAATGCGGGGCTCGCCTAACTCGTCGGCGCGCAAGGCCCGGTCCACCAGCGCCATCGCCATGGTTTTGCGCTCGGCACCGCCAAAGGCCAGGCCATAGCCTTGGGTGAACTGCGGTGGCACCTCGCGGCTGCCGCTGAACTGGTTGACCATCTGGCATTCGGTGATTTCCAGGTCGCCAATGTCGATGGCAAAGCCCAGCTCGTCGGGCTCCAGTTCGACGCTGACACAACCCCGGCGGATTTCGCCGGCAAACGGGTGTGAGTTGGCGTAACCGCGCTGGCTGGCGTAGCCCATGCCGAGCAGCCAGCCTTCGTCAGCACGGGCCAGGGCTTGCAGGCGCAGGGCACGGTCAGCGGGAAACATCAGCGGGTTACGCGTCAAGTCGGCTGGCGTGTTCTGGGCATCGGGCTGCGGGGTTTCCAACAGGCCTTCTCGTGCCAAAAGCTCGTTGATGCGCGGCACGCTTGCGCTAGTAGCTTCAATATTTGTAGCAAAGGTGACCGCGCCGACTGGCGTTTGCGGGGCGGTCATGGCTTCACCGCAGCCCTCAGCCAGCAGTGCAAAGTCCAGCAGGCGCTGGGTATAGTCATAGGTGGCACCGAGTAACTGGCCGCCCGGAACTTCTTTGAAGGTGGCCGAGATGCGCCGCGTCAAGGCCATGCGCGCCGTGTCGAGCGGCAGCGCATAACCCAGACGCGGCAAGGTGGTGCGAAAGGCGCGCAGCAAAAAAATGGCTTCCACCAGGTCGCCGCTGGCCTGCTTGATGGCCAGTGCGGCCAGTTCGGGGTCATACAGTGAGCCTTCACTCATCACCCGATCCACGGCCAGCGACAGTTGCGCGCGGATTTGCGCCACCGACAGTTCGGCAATGCCGGTGTCACCGCGGCGTTGCGCGTCGAGCAAGCGCCATGAACTCTCAATCGCGGCAGCGCCGCCCTTGACAGCAACATACATATCAAACCCTTTCCAGTCGCTGCACGCGGGTGGTGCGTGGCAAACCCAGGCACCTGTCACCGCAGGTAAAAATGATGTCCACACCCTGTGGAAAAGCCGCATGGTTGGCTTGCCACTGCGCCCAAAAACCGACGGGCAGTCCGGCCAGGTCAAGCTGACAACTGTCCTTGATGCCGGGTCCGCGCCCTTGCGTTGGCGCGCCACCGTGCAAAGCAGGCAACTCAATCAGCACAGTGGTGGAAAACTCGGGCGAGGTCGCCGTACCAGCGGCGAAGGCATTCAGGTTCAGGCCATCCTGACTGGCACGCACCACGGCAAAGCTGGCCAGCTCAGGCAGCGTCGTCACTGGCGCGCCGGTGTGAAAACGCAGCCAGTGCTGCGAAGGTGCATCATCTTGTTGCCACCAGACCGGCGTTTCATCGTCGGTCAGGCTCAGCAGCAGGCGCGCCATGGCCCCACCTAGCGCCACACCGGGCAAGGCCGGGCCAACGTTGCAAACCTGGCCGGGCCGGGACAGCGCGTTGAGCACTTCCCGAAAGGCCTGTTGCGACTGGTGCACGGCATCGGGCAGGGCAGCCGCCAAAGTGGATGTTGCGTTCATGCCTCGCCCCGTACAAAAGTAAAAAATTCGACCTTGGAGTCGGCCACGTCCTGCTGCCTGCGCGCCCGCGCCGCAGCCTGGCTTTGTGCCAAGGGCGCGATCAGCGTGCGTTGCAGCACGTCATGCTGCAGCGGGTCTTGCAGCAGGGCATCAAACAATGCCGCCAGTTCCGCTTGACGCTTGTTGCGTCCCAGCGTGTAGGCCACCCCCAAAGGGCCGTGCCCCAGGCGCACTGCGCAGCGCACCACCGTGGCTTCGCCCAGATTGAACGCATTGCCGGTGCCGCCCACGCGGCCACGCAGCATGAGCATGCCGACTTCAGGCGGGCGTACCTGCTGCAGCGGCTGTCCGGCTAGCAGGTCGGTATGCGCTGCGTAAGCGGCTTCGAGTTGAGGCTGTGTGGCGCGTGTCAGCACCGCCAGCCAGGCCGGGCGCTGTAAAAATGTGTGTGATGTTGAGTCGCTTGTCATACAGATGTCTAAATCAATTGGTAGAGTAGATTATTCAGTTCAATGCAGGCGATCTGACTTGTCCACGCCCTGTAGTTCACCCCGCCAACATGAAAGATTTATGACATTCGAAAGAATTACGTCAAGTGCACCTGGGCGTCGCAGCGGGGTGACCGTGTGGCGCCAGATCGCCGATACGCTAACCACCGAAATCCGCGACCGCGCCTATGCCACCACAGGTCGCCTGCCCGGTGAGGTCGAGCTATCGGACCGCTTCGGTGTCAATCGCCACACCCTGCGTCAAGCCGTGGCGGCACTGCAAACCGAAGGGCTGGTGCGCATCGAGCCCGGGCGCGGCATGTTTGTGCAGCATGAGTTGCTGGACTACGCCTTGTCGCGCCGAACCCGTTTCAGCGAAAACTTGTTGCGCCAGGGCTTGTTGCCGAGCAAGCAACTGCTCACCGCCCGTGAGTTGCCCGCACCGGCGCGTGTTGCCAGCGAACTCAAGCTCGAGCCCGGTGCAAACGTGCTGATGGTCGAAACACTCGATGAAGCCAATGACCAGCCGGTCGGCTTGGCCACCGCCTACTACCCGGCAAAGCGCTTTGCAGGTCTGCTGGAACGCTTGGGGGATGGTTCAAGCATCAGTGACATCCTGCGCCATTTCGGCGTGCAAGACTACCTGCGGGCGCAAAGCCGCGTCACCACGCAGATGCCCTCCGAAGAAACCGCACGCTTGCTCAAGCAGCCGGTGACCCGGCCGCTGCTGTGCGTGGAATGCCTGGACGTGGACATGAACAAGCGACCCATCAAATACGGCGAAACCGTCTTTTGCGGTGACCGCGTGCAACTGGTGGTGAACACGGGAGACGAACAATGAACCGGCGCTATGCCATTTATTTCGCGCCCCAGAAACACGCACCCTGGTGGCATTTCGGCAGCCACTGGCTCGGGCGCGACGAGTTTGACGATGTGCTCCTGGCGCAACCCACACTGCCAGACATCGCACCAGACGAGCAGGCGCTGGTAACCGCTGAGCCCCGGCGCTATGGCTTTCACGCAACGCTGAAGGTGCCGTTTCGCTTGAGTGGCGGTCATACGGAGCAAGATTTGCTGGCACGCCTGCACGCATTGGCAGCAACGCTCAAGCCGGTGAAGCTGGGCCCCCTGCAGGTGAGCGTGCTGGGAGATTTCGTGGCGCTGACACCCTGCGCTAAATCGACAGCACTTCAAGCCCTTGCCGTTTCTTGTGTGACGGAACTGGATGACTTGCGCGCACCGCCAACCGCTGCCGACCTTAAGCGCCGGCGCATTGACGCGCCTGATGCGCGTGGGCTTGAACTATTGCAGCACTACGGCTACCCGCATGTGCTGGAGCGCTTTCGCTTTCATTTCACGCTCAGTGGCGCGGTAACGGCCCAGACGCAGCAGCGCCTCATTTACGCGGTCAGCCCCGAGATTGACCGACTCAACGCCCTGGCGCCGTTGGTGCTGGATCAGCTTTGCCTGTTTGTCGAGTCTGCGCCGGGTGCTGCATTTCTGCGCGTGGCCGATGTTCAGGTGGGTGCTTGAGCGGCTCACGCGCGCCTGAGTCGCATGCCCGTCTGACCCCAGCCCTTGCTGTACTAGCTATTAATTTAGGAGCTACTTGCGCTTATGCAATAAGGACTAGAGGCATAACAGCGCTACGAAAGACTTCACGCCTTTTATTCTGGTCACGCGGCCAGGACTGGCCTTCGTTGTCAAAGTATTCAGAAAAATCTGGCGTGCTGATCAGCGTGACGGTCAAATGCAAATCAAGGATCAAGGCGAAAACGCGCTCTGCGGCCGGTGTGCGGTGATGCGGATACGGGGTTTCGCGGTAGTAATAGACGCTGCCGTTGACGGCTTGAAGGCGCTGTAATTCAGCCGCGATGGCATCCAGGCTTGACGGCGCGCCGTTCAGCTTTAATGCGCCGCTGGCATCCACGCTCACACGTGCTGAGGGCTGCTGGTCTGGCGGGAAGGGGGTAGGTGAAGTCGGCATGGGTTTTGACGTCAGAGATTCGAAGGTAGCGAAACTTATGCAACTAAACACAAACCACTAACCACTAGTCCGGCAACAGCTCCCCAATATTGATGACCTCCACCCCCTGGGCGCGGCGGGCAAAAGTGGCATCGTGGGTCAGCATGAATTTGCAGCCACTTTGGATGGCGGTGGCGGTGTGAATGGCATCGGGCATTCTGAGTTTTTGCGTGCCGCGAATATGCCCTGCCAGCACAAACATCTCGCGGGTGTGCGAGAGCAAGGTGAAGTAGCCCCGCCCATCAAACAGCGACTGCACCAAGTCCACACCCACCATGTCGTTGGTTTGCATCGGTTTGACCAACAACTCCGACAAGCCAATATCGCCTGTGCAGCCCTCGATATCTCCGTTTTGCACGGCATCAAAAAACGGCAGGCAGGCATCCAACCACTGCGTGGTGTTGTTGAGCACGTAGATGAAGAGCTTGACGTCGAAATAAACGCGCTGCCCGTGCATTTTGGCAAGGCTGGCGGCTATTTTTCCCATGAGTCGCGTTCATTTTGGAGGTAGGCGTGTACGTCATCGGCCGTGCTTCCATAAACGCCTTGCAGCGCTCTCCCACATAGTCGCGCATGGGGCGGCGCTTACCCGCGGCTTGGGGTGTGGTGAGGGTGATGACACCGTTGCGGTAGCTAACCTCCAGCACGCGCGGTGCTGCGAGCACGGCGCAGAGGCCTTGTGACAAATACGGCTGTAGCCCTCACAAAATGTGCGCGAGTAGCTATGTATTTAGTAGCAAACAACAGGAGGCCTGCATGCCGCAGAGCGGCCACAGGGAGTTTTTTTGACCCAGAGCGCGTCGGGTATTATCAAAAAAAATCAATCACGCACCAAATTCAGAGGAATAGTCTTGCCAAGCCAAGCCAAGCCAAGCCAGATTTTTTGCGCGCGCGTTAAACGCACTGCCGCGCGCCACGGCCTTGTCCGGGGCCGTGCAACACCCCCATTCAAGCACCCTGACAATTAGGCACACATATTGGTCAACACTTGAAATTCGAGGGGGCTCAGAAAATTTGAAGCCAACGAGACAAAAGACGAGTAAAAAAGATGACTGAAAAACACTCAAGCAGAACCCACGTCACGCCCGAACGGCTTTGCATCGGCATGCATGTGCAACTTGACATCCCCTGGATTGAGCATCCGTTCACATTCTCCAGCTTCAAGATCAAGACCATGGAGCAAATTGTGACACTGCAGTCACTGGGGCTCACCACCATTCACTACAACCCAGCCAAAAGCGACAGCGAGCCGTTGCAAGCATCACAGGAGGCGCCGCCAGCGCCGGTGGCACCTGCCTCCCACGAAAACGATCCGCTGTATCAAGCCAAACGTGCCCGGGTGGAACGCCTGCTGACCCAGCAAGCACGGGTGGCGGCGGGCGAACGTGAGTTTTTGAGTTCGGCCCGCACCGTGAAATTGATCGGCCACAACATTTTCGCAAAACCAGAGCAGGCGCGCGAAGACGCCCAGACACTGGTGCAAGCCATATCAGACTCAATGCTGACCGATTCAGACATTGCCATTAACCTCATGAAAGACCAGTTTGGTGGCGAAGACGTGTATTTCCATTCACTCAACGTGACCGTGTTGTCGATGATGCTGGCCAAGGAGTTGAAGGCACCCAAAGAGGTGATCAGACTACTGGGCGTGGGGGCGATGTTTCACGACATGGGCAAGCACGACATTCCGGACCGTATCGCGCGCAAAACAGATGCCCTGACCAAACCCGAATTGTCCCTGCTACAGCAGCACTGTTTTTTCGGGGTCGAAATCGCGCGCAAAATGGGCTTGCCCGCAGAGGTGCAAACCCTGATCGCGCAGCACCATGAACATATGGATGGCAGTGGCTACCCGAAGGGCCTGAAGGGCAGCGACGTCTACCTGCTGGCACGCATTGTTGACATTGCCAACACCTACGATAACCTGTGCAACCCGATGAAGCAGTCCCTGGCCCTGACCCCGCATCAGGCGCTTTCATTGATGTACGCACAACAACGCGCCAAATTCGACTCGGCACCGCTCAACACCTTTGTACGCTGTATGGGAATTTATCCGCCGGGCACCATTGTGGTCTTGTCGAACGAGAGTGTGGGCATGGTGATTTCGGTGAACAGTTCGGCGCCACTCAAACCCACGGTGTTGATGTACGACCTGTACGTGCCGCGTGACAAGGCGATTCTGGTGGAGTTGGAAAGCGAGCCCGAAGTCACGATTGCCCGCGCCCTCAAACCCGACCAGTTGCCCAAGGCAATCTACGAGTACCTGTCGCCGCGCCGACGTGTGACATATTACTTTGACGCAGAGCCCAGCCGGACCTAGTGCGACAACACTGACTGTTGCCGCCCGGCAATTGGCCGACTACCTGACGGCCCTGGCGCTCAACCGCTGATGCAGAAACAGCAATTGCTATAAAATTAATAGCTGCTTGCGCTTATTTAATAAGGGCTAGAGGCACATTTCTCTTAAATTATTAAATCACCGCCTCGCGGATGCGAGCTTTGATGATGTCCATTACGGTCACGATGATGACGATGATGATCACCACGGATAACAGCAACAGCAACACAAGGTGGCCGACTGGCTGCTGCAAAAATACCCGCAGGCCCACACGGTGCGCACCGACCGGGCCCTGTTTGATTATGTGCAGGGCAACAAGCTCAAAGCCAAGCGCGAAATCCGCATTGCCTCACTGTTCAAACCCGTGCCCGATGAATTTTTGCGCATGATCACCGTGCACGAACTGGCGCATTTGAAAGAGCGCCAGCACGACAAGGCGTTTTACCAACTCTGCACCCACATGGCGCCCAACTACCACCAACTGGAATTTGAGCTGCGGGTGTATTTGACGCACTTGGAAATCTCGGGCGCGAGCATATGGGCGACGCAGCACCTAGCACAAAGTCCAGCCCTGCCGGCCACCAATCCACCGTAGCCGACTTGCACATTTCGACCTTTGTACACCTGGCCCGATAGGTCACCCCTGAGACTTTCAAGGACCCTTCATAGATACCACGGACGAGTCAACTTGTTCATCAGAAAACATTTTGGCAAACTTTCGATCCTCAGTCAGCATGTGCCGGGCGACGACATCTGTCACCAGAAAATCCACCATATCTCCAACCGAGACATTCGCCCGCTGGTTGGCAGAATGGCGAAGCGTGAGTGCTTGTGCCACCAGTTCCTGGTGTATTTTGGCGTGTTCCTGCAAGTGTTCATAGGCGTGCGCCTGAAGAATCGCTTCCTCATGGGCAAAGTGTTCAACCACATGCGCCAGCAGAGCGTCGAACGCTGCTTCAAACTGGCCCGGTTCTTCTGCGCGCGTCACCACGGTGGCCAACAACACATTGCTCAGTCTGAACAACTCGCGGTGCTCTTTGTCAATGGATTTCAGACCGCAGGAAAAGGCAGCTTTCCAGGTCAATCTGACAATCGAATGCCCGGCCATTGCGATGTCATCCGCATCCTCCGGCTCACTGCTCAATGCGCACAGCTCGACTTTGTTGCCACCCAATTTTTTGGCTTGGTACATGGCGCGGTCACCCAAGCGCAACAGGTCTTCCTCGGTATTGGCGTGGTCAGGATAAACGGCTATGCCGATACTTGATGAGGCCCACAGCGATAACTGGGTGGCGGAAACAAAGGGCCGCGCCAGTTCCGCACGGATTTTCTCTGCCACAGCCAAGGCGTCATCGTTGGATTGCACATCGGGCAACAACACCAAAAATTCGTCGCCACCCACGCGTGCCGCCGTGTCGGAGGCGCGCAGACAGCCCTCAATGCGACGCGCCACTGACTGCAGCACCCAGTCGCCCGTTTCATGACCGTACGCGTCGTTGATCGGTTTGAACTTGTCCAGATCAATGAACATCAAGGCCATGCGCGAGTGCGTGCGCCGTGCCCGCGTCAGTGTTTGACCGAGTCGGTCACTGAAGAGCCGACGATTCGGTAATCCGGTCAGGTGGTCATAGAAAGCGAGTTGCTGTACCTCTTCTTCCAACTGCTTGCGCTCTGTCACATCCAGGTGGGTGCCGCTAAAACGCATGGCCCGCCCCTGCGCATCGCGCAACGCAGTGCCACGACGTTGCACCCAGCGCCAACTCCCGTCGTGGTGACGCAATCGCACCAACATGTCAAACACATGGCCCGGGTCCATGAAATGTTTGTCCATCTCGTTGCGAAAGTGCACCCGATCAGCCGGGTGGGTGATGGCATCCCATGCCTCTTGCCGGGCAGGCATCTCGGCCTCGGTGTAACCCAGCATCTGTGCCATGCGTGGTGAGTGATAGAGTTCGTCGGTTTGCAAGTCAACATCCCAGATACCCTCTTGTGCACCGTTGACCGCCAGATGGAAGCGTTCTTCGCTGGCGCGCAATTCTTCCGTCATGGATTCAGCAATGCGCCAAGCCCGGTTGCGACCGTTGATCATCAACCATGCCAGCAAAGCCAGCAACAGGCTCAAAGCCACGCCGGCCCACGCTGTCACCTGCTCGATGCCTCGGCCATAACGGGCCTCAAACGCCTCTTGCGTACTCAACGCCAGCGTCCAGTTGTGACCTGCTACCACCATGTACTCATTGGCGCTGAGAACCGCCGGTCGTAAGCGGTCAACGTTTGCCGCGGCGCTGCCCTCGGTGCGGTACAGCAAGGATGCATCCACGGTATCCGTACCGTCATATATGGCAAGAGCGAGGCCGGGTGATTGGGTGCCATACAGACTGGCCATGAAGTCATTCATGCGGAAGGATGTGTAAACCCATCCGATCAAGTGGGCACGCCGCTGGGCAACGCTGTCGTGCGCTTGCCCCTGCGCATAGATCGGCAAATACATGATGAAACCCGGTGGGGCACCGGCTTCGGTATCCACCTTCAACTGAACCTTGCCAGAAATGGCCGCCATGCCGGAATCGCGGGCCTTCTCAAGGGCTTGCCGACGCACAGGATCGAGCCAGATGTCGCTGCCCACAGGCGCACGATTGCGTCCCACATACGGCTCCCGCTGGACGATGGGTGCGTAAACTTCACGCAGCCCGTCAGGCGCAATGGCGTAGTCCGGAAAACCCACTGCCCGCATGCTGGTCTGATGGCTGAGTCGGCGCTGCGCCGGCACCCATGCCACGATGCCAATGGCCTGAATGCCGGAAAAATTGGCGTCAAGCTGGAGGGTATCCACATAATTGTGCACCGCAACACGGTTGTTCAAGTGGGTCGTGGCAAACAGCGACTGCACTCCACGCAGCATTTGTTCATACCCCTGAACACGTTGCTCAACCCGACTGACCGTTTCCCGCAAGGCAAAGTCAAACTGTGAACTCAAGGCCGTGCGCGTGGTTTGGCGCTCATGGTCCCAGGCGAACCAGGTGATACCAAGCGTGACAACCAGAATCAGCCAAGGTAAGAGGGCCAAAAAAGCGCGCATGGCGATGTGGTTGCGGGCACGGGTCATGTCCGGTGTGACTCAAAAATTCACCAAATTGGCTGCCAATTCGGGTTTGAAATACTTCTCAAAGATGCGGAGCATGGTTCCGTCTGCACGCATGCCATCGACAAGCGCCCGCCATTGCGCCATCTGCATGATTGACAGTGATTTCTTGGACATGATCAGTCCATGGGGAACGGACGGATCATTAAATTCGAGAATGGTGGTCATCTCGCGAATCATCTTTTCTTCGACCGCGGGAAAGTCAAAGGGCTCAATGATCATGCCCTGAACGCGACCAGCCATCAGCGTCTGATACAGCGGCGCCAGCCCCCCGGCTTGGCTCAGGCGGTTGGCATCCTGTAATTTGTCGACCAGACGGTTGGCCGATTCGCTGTACCGGAAGCTACGAATCACACCCAGCTGAAGGCTGTTGTTCTGCTCGAAACCGGACAAATTGCGCACGCCAGAATCGTTGCGCACCAGCAGGTAGTATTTGTTGCTGAAGTACCAGGCGAAAGCGGCAAACTTGTCGCGCTCCGGGTTGGTGATGCCCGACAGACTGAAATCTAGCGCACCGGATTCGATGAGTTGCCAGATGCGCGAGCGCGGCATCAGGCTCACCGTCACCTTGCACCCGCTGCGGCGGATGAGTTCGTCAGCGACATCCTTGTCAATGCCGGTGTTGGTGTTTGCGGCGTAGAGCAAGCCGTGGTCATGCAGCGCCAGGGTGTAGGTGCGCGAACAGTCTGGCGTGGCGGCGCTGGCAAAGCCGACATAGCTGAAGACGATCCACAGTGCAAAAAGTAGTCGGCCAATCATGGGTTCCCTTGCGTCGTGTTTTTTTCCTGACTTGCTGTGAATGATACTGCGGCCAGAAAACCGGAGACAGAGGTGAAAATTCACGAGCCTGCCAGAAATTTTGCGTGCAAGGCATAACATTCCATCAAAGGCGTTTTCGTGCCGCACCACCCCAAGTCAGCCGTTGCGCAGCGGTTTGAGCAAGCCACTCAAGCCGTTGTGGTCAATCTCGTGCATGAGCGCCAGCAGTCGGCTAATTTCACCCTTGGGCACACCTTCGCGCACAAACCAGCGCAGGTAGTCGCCAGGCAAGTCAGCAATCAAACGGCCCTTGTGTTTGCCAAAGGGCATGGTGCGCGTCACCAGCAGTTGCAAGTCTTCGGGGTTCATGTCAGCCACCTGCCCGTTTGACCTTGTAACGCAGTGTCTGGCGTCACGCCTTTACCTGCGCGGCCTTTGGTTTGGCGCGACACACGTACCACGCCGTCCGTAACCGGGCGGGCGCTGGTGGTGCGGCAACTGCACCGGGCGGCTGGTTGGCGGCAATCCGGGCACATGCGCCCGCTGTCGGTGCTGTAAACCACGCCGCTGCTGATGAGTTTGGCTTACGGATAACGGATAGATGCTTTCAACCGCATGAGGCCAAGTACCACACCCCAAAGCGGCCTGAAAAACGGGTTTTTCCTGAGATGACGGTCTGAATCCCCAAGAATCTGCGCCCCATCATCGCAAACCACGCGCCGGGCTGCCGAAGAACACCGTCCTACCCGGCGCAGTCGTCGCGACCCATTGGCGACCCATTGCAAATTCACCAAGCAGTGTGGGCAGATCAGCGGGAACACCTCGTAAATACGGGCGATCAGTGCGGCCCACGGGTAGTGCTCGGGTAGTGCGCGGGTAGTGCTCGGGTAGTGCTCGGGTAGTGCTCGGGTAGTGCTCGGGTAGTGCGCGGGGGCGCGCGGTTTGGGTTTTCCGTCATTGCGAGGCCGAAGGCCGCGGCAATCCATGAGCCCGCAAGTTCTGGTTTGCCGCGTCGCTACCCGCCACGTCGCTACGCTCCTCGCGGCTAAAGGCTTTTGCCTCGCAATGACGGCAGCTTTTGGCGTTGGCGGCACAGGCCTCGATGTGGCCGCGTGCCACAAAGGCGCGCAGGATGCGTTTGCGCACGTTGGTCTGCACCTGGGAAATTGCCGACTCATCAAGTCCAGTCGCCGCGTGAAAAGCCACACCGTCTGGCTGCGCCTCAAACACCCCATCAACCACGCACACATGAAAAAAGCGAAGCGCAGTTTCGTGAGCCAAAGGCGAAAGGGCTACGACCGTCAAAATGCACATGCGTGTTCAGGCTGGAGCCACAACGAAGTTGCAGTGCAGACTAACTTGTACTCAAGTTCAGACTTCCTGATCCGCACGGAACCCATTTGGCATGGTGAAAGCCTGGTTGTGACTTTGTGGGAGGGCTGGCAAGCCCGAATTCGCAGCTGCCGCCGCTCCTACAAGTGCCAGTCCTATTCCTGAAAAAAGCAAACTGTGCCTATACGCATCAGGAAGTCTGAAGTTATGTCGAAACTAAACCGGTAGATGAAGGCGACTACGCCCAGGTACAGGCTGGCCGGATCAACCTTTGCCACGCCAGGGCAATGGGCCTGCAAACTCTGCTGCACCACGCGCAAGAAAATACGCAGGGCGGCATTGAGTGCGCCCTTGTCGCGCTGCAGGCAAAAGAACAGGTGTTTGGGTAGCCGTTTGGGCACCGACAGCGCCCATTGGCGCACCGGCCAACCGGGGGAACACGTGGCCGACGTGCCGCTGGGTGCTTGAGCGGCTCACCCGCACCTGAGTCGCATGCCGTCTGACCCCAGCCGTTGCCGTACTCGCTATTTATTTAGGAGCATCTGGCGCTTATGCAATAAGGGATAGAGGCCAATTTCTCTTAAATTATTAAATCACTGCCTCGCGGATACGAGCTGAGATGATGTCCAGCACGGTCACGGTGATGACGATGATGATCATCACGGCGCAGGTTTCAGCATACTGAAAAGCGCGGATGATTTCCCACAGCACCGCGCCAATGCCGCCTGCGCCCACCATGCCCACGACTGATGCCGAGCGCACGTTGGACTCAAACCGGTACAGCGAATACGAAATCCACAGCGGCAGCACCTGCGGAATGACGCCATAGACAATTTCTTCCAGCGCGTTGGCACCGGTGGCGCGAATGCCCTCGATCGGCTGCGCATCAATCGACTCGACGGCTTCTGAAAACAACTTGGCCAGCACGCCGGTCGTATGCACAAACAGAGCCAGCACCCCGGCAAACGGCCCTAAACCCACGGCCACAATGAACAACATGGCGAACACCATCTCGTTGATGGCGCGCGCCGCGTCCATCAGGCGCCGAATCGGCATGCGAACCCAGACAGGTGCGATGTTGGTGGCCGACAGCAGCCCCAGCGGAATGGCAAATATCACCGCCAGCACCGTGCCCCACAAGGCAATCGCCAGCGTGACACCCATTTCTTCAAGATAGAAACGCCATTGACTAAAGTTGGGCGGAAAGAAATCCGCGGCGTAAGTGACCATGTTGCCCGAATCGCGCACCAGATCCAGCGGTCGCATGTCGGCACTGCGCCAGGATGCTGCCAACAACGCCAGGGCTACGCCCCACAGCAACATGGTCAGCAAGCTGGTCTTTGGCGCGGCCAGGTGCGGTGATGGCGCTGGGCGCATGGGGACAGGGACAGTCATGGCAACTTCAATCAACGGGTGTCAATCGGGCAAACGTTGGCTTATTGGCTAAGCGCAGCGAGTTGCTTGTCCACTTCAGCGATCTTGGTCTGTTTTTCGCTGGCCGCCAGAGTGGCATCCATTTCAAGCTTGTTCTTCAGCTTGAACAGCTCAAGCTGGCGAATCGGGGTCAGTTGGGCATTGGTGGAAGCCTTGAAGCCCGACAGCTTGGACAACTTCATCAAGACATCCTTTTCCTGCTGGCTGCCGGTGCCGTAGCTGTAGAAGAAGTCTTTGACGCTCTTCTTGGTGACTTCGGGCAGGTCCTTGCGCATCACCAGCGGGTCCAGCGGAATCAGCGGCGAAGTCCAGATGACGCGGATCTGGTTGAACTTCTCGGGCATGCGCTCTTTGAGCTTATCCAGGTTTTCGCTGTTGTTGGTCGCCACGTCAACCTGCTTGTTGGCCACTGCCAAGGCGTTGCTTTCGTGGTTGGCGCTGCGCGCGACCTTGAAAAAGGTCTTGGCATCGATGTGGTTTTGGGCGAAGACATAAAAGCTCGGCACCAGGAAACCGGAAGTCGAATTAGGGTCGCCATTGCCGAAAGCCAGGTCTTTGCCATGCTTGAGCATGTCGTCCAAGGACATCAGCTTGCTGTCCTTGTTGACGATCAGGTGCGAGTAGTAGCCCTGCGTACCATCCGCATTGACCATTTGGGCAAAAACTTCACCGTTGGCGCGGTCCACCGCTTCCATGGCCGATTTGTTGCCAAACCAGGCGGCATGCACCTTGTTGAAGCGCATGCCTTCAATGATGCCGGCGTAATCGGACGCGAAAAAGGCATTGATCTTCATGCCGGTTTTCTTGGCCATAGCATCCAGGATCGGCTGCCAATCGGTTTTCAGATTTTGCGATGACTCGGTCGAGATGATGCCGAAATTGAATTCCTTCATTTCCTGCGCGTGGGCCGGTGTCAGGGCAAACAGTGCCGTAGCAGCCAAGCCAGTGAGTAGTTTCTTGATCATGAAATTTCCTAGAGGGTTAAAAAATGCGGGGGAGAGTTCAACTCAGGCTGCTTGCGCCACAGGCACCGGCCAAGCCCGATGGGGAACGGGTTTTGCCTTGTCTTCAAGGCTCGAAATATGGTCGCCAAGCGACAAAATATCATCGGCATCGGCGCCATACAACTCGCGTAAAACAGCAGGCGTGAGTCCGACCGAGGGGCCGTCGTACACCACCCGACCCTGATGCAGGGCAATGGTGCGCGGGCAATATTTGATGGCAACGTTGACCTGATGCAGCGACACCACAACGGTGCACCGGTCTTCGCGGTTGATGCGCGCCAGAATGTCCATCACCTTGCGGCTTGATTCGGGGTCAAGCGAGGCGATGGGCTCGTCGGCCAGCACCACTTTGGCACCCTGCACCATGGCGCGGGCAATGGCGGCGCGCTGCTGCTGGCCACCCGACAAGGTCGAGGCCCGCTGGGCCCAGCACTCGTCAATGCCAACGCGGCGCAAGGCCTCGATGCCGCGCGCCTTTTCCGCCTGGGTGAACCAGCGCAACAGGCTGCGCCACATCGGCACCTTGTGCAAGGTGCCGGCCAGCACATTGATGATGACCGGCAAGCGCCCAACCAGATTGAACTGCTGGAACACAAAGCCGATGCCCTCCCGAATCTGGCGAATGTCGCGGGCAATCCGGCCACCTTTCTGGACGGTTTTGCCATGTATCTGGATCAGGCCCTGGGCCGAGCCATCACCCGCCATCAGGCCCGCCATATGGCGCAAAAGAGTCGATTTGCCAGAACCCGACGCGCCGATCAAAGCCACCATCTCACCGGTGTTGATGGTCAGATTGACATCCTGCAGCGCCTTGCGGCCGCCCCGAAAGGTCTTGTTCAGCGCACTGATATGAATAGCTGTTGGCATGGTTTTTCCTGAAACGATGGTCGAACCATAACGACGCAATATGTCAAAAACGTGTCAAAAAAGTGGCACGCAGGCGAGCCCAATGGGCAGCCCAGTTGAGCCTGCGCTGGATGAACCAAGACAGCGCCCATAGCGGTTGGCTGTATGTTCAGACTTCCTGATACGCAAAGGCACAATTTGCTTTTTTCAGGAATAGGACTGGCACTTGTAGGAGCGGCGGCAGCCGCGAATTCGGGCTTGCCAGCCCTCCCACAAAGTCACAACCTAGCTTTCACCATGCCAAATGGATTCCGTGCGGATCAGGAAGTCTGAAGTTAAAGTGAGGTGAGGCGCGGCGAATGTGCAGCGACAGCCCAACGCGGTCGCCGCAGGCCAGCCCGTTGGCTCGTAGGGTGGCACTACAACAGTCGTGCCCGTATGTTCGGCACCGGACAGAGAAATTTCTGCAAAGTCGCTGAGCTCGGAAACAGCAAATGTATGTCCTCAACCCGTTGATGCGACGCTCCACTGTTCTGCCCTTGTATTGGTTTCTCATGCACGACTCAAACGAACCGGATGTGATTCTGATGGACATCAACATGCCTGGTCTCGACGGCCTGCCCGCTATGAAGATTCTGCGTAACAAACCGGCTACCAGCTGGCCGGAAGTATGTGCGTGAGCGAACATACTGGCTGCGCCCCGCCAGTACATGATCCAAACGCGTACCTCTTAGGCGCATTTTGATTGGAAATACCATGAACCTTCATCTCACCCTGACACCCGTCATCTCTTTGCTGGCTGGCATTCTGATCTTGGTCATGCCCAAGCTGCTGAACTACATCGTGGCCCTTTACCTGATCATTATTGGCGTGCTCGGGCTGGTTGGCACCCGATAGACATTTACTAACTAGTCAGCTGTTCCCGGCGTCGTCATTGCGAGGCAAAAGCCTTTAGCCGCGAGGAGCGTAGCGACGTGGCGGGCAGCGACGCGGCAAACCAGGAAGTCAGAAGGTCTGAATTCATCGACCCCCTAGATTGCCGCGTCGCTGGCGCTCCTCGCAATGACGGGTACTTCGGTTCATGGTTCGTATGCGGTTTTGATTGCGAAACTGGAAACTCGCCAAGACGGAGATGTGGCGACTCAGCGCTCACCTGCAGTTTTGGCCGCGCTGCGGACTTGCAGTAGGCAAAAAAAATGCCTGGCCTCTTTTCAGAGACCAGGCCAGCGGCATGGCCGCAGTCAGCTGATCTTTATCTCAAATCAGTGGCGTTTCAGTCTCAGGCTTTTGATAGCTTGGCCTGCGTTGCCTCAGCCGTCAGGTAGCCCACGGCAGCACCAAACTTGTCTTTGTAGTTGGCTTTGAGCAGCGGATCAAGCGCAGTCTTGACGACGTTGTGGATGCTGCCCCAATCGCCGGCGTGCTGGAAGTTGCTCATGATGTAAGTCCAGCCATTGAGCTCGTCCACCGCATGCAAGCCGGTGGACTCGCCACCGGCCGGGATCGACATAACGCGCGACAGCGCCTTGGTGTCGATGTTGTAGGCCCACAGGAAGTTGTTGACGTGCTGGCTGCTGTCTTCACCAATGAAGAGGGTGCGCATCTTCTCGGAGAACTTGAGGTTGTCGGGGTTGGCAATCTTGTTGGGGTTGGCGGTGTTGCCCAGCGCGTCGGCGGCGATGTCTTCACCCATGAGCAGTGCCTTGGTGTCAACCGGCATCCATTCGCTGCTAATAGTGGCACCCGCGGTGTCCTTTTGGCCGCCCTTGAGGTTCAGCGCCATCACGCCACCGGCTTTCAACGTGGCGACTGAAATGCCGTTGCCGGGGACATTGGCTTTATCGCCTGCCACCATGGAAGCCTGGATGTTCTGCAATGCAGAGTAGGCCACCTTGTCCTTGATATTGACGGTGGTGCCTTCCATTTTGGTAAATCCCATCGACGCGCCGACCAGCGCTGAATAGCGATGCGTTTCCAGGAAGGCTGCCGCCTTTTCCATGCCGGTTTTGAGCTTGACCCACTCCACTTTGCCATTGGCTGTGATTTTGGTGTAGGTGGTGTCGGCGGGGGTGGCCAGTGCAGGGTCGGTGCTTGAGACCGTCATGATGTCGGTTGGTTTGAGTGTGTTGGCAAGATTCAGAATCTCGGCGCTGGTGGCCGAGCCGAGCTTGATCCAGGTCAGTGGAGCTGGCGCAGCGGCCGGGTCGATGGAGAAGCCCGCGCCCACTTTGGCCACATAAAGCGTGCCGGCGGACAGGTCTTTTTCGGTGTTGGCCACAAACACGAAATAGCCGCTGTTGGTGGCATCATCGCCCATGAACACGGTGCGGTTGTCGGGCATGACTTGCACCAGCTCGTGCGAGATGCGGCCCATGCAGTAATGCTTCTTGATGCTGCCAGTGCCGTCGGCATTGACCGTCACTTCAGGCATGTGACCGTAGTGGTAGGGGTTGGCCTTGCTCGCGTCGCCGTACAGGTTGGTGCTGAAATCGTCCATGAAATTGGCAGTGCGCGCGGCGAACGCGTTGGGCTCGTACTCTTCGCTCGACA
>JBBQLQ010000018.1:0-31721 GCA_038328055.1 Burkholderiales bacterium | reverse complement strand
CTAACGCCGCTTTGGAATGCTGTCGCGAGATGGTGCCGGCGCAGGGTGTGGATGCCATGCCTGGTCGGGATATGACAAGCCAATTGGCACCCGACTATTTGGCGCTCACGTCGCCAGTGCCTGCAACGCCGCTTTGACGATAGCCGTTGCATCCACCCCAAAAAACCTGCGCAAGGCAGCGCGCGTGTCGCTGCGGCCAAAGCCGTCGGTGCGCGGGGCTTCGGGGTCGACTCCGATGTTCTCCAGAATCTTTTGAATGTCGGCACTGAAGGTGATGAAAACGAAGTTTCAGCGAAGACTAACTTGTACTCAAGTTATGTCGCAGCTAAAGCAATGATGCGCATCTGGCCCCCGCAGTGCGGGCAGATCAACGGGAACACCTCGTAGATACGGGCGATCAGCGCGGCCCACAGGTAGTGCAATGGCGGGCGTGGTTTGGGTTTTCCGTCATTGCAAGGCCGAAGGCCGTGGCAATCCATGAGCCCGCAAGTTCTGGTTTGCCGCGTCGCTACCCGCCACGTCGCTACGCTCCTCGCTGCTAAAGGCTTTTGGCGCTGGCGGCACAGGCACTGGCAGCTCGGCCTGCGCCATGGCTGTCACCGCAGCATGCGGGGGCGAGTTCGGTGCCAGCACACCGTGAGCGATGCCGGTGGGTGCGCGGGGACGGAACCAGTTGGGCGATGCGGTTGATCAGCACCAGTGGCGTGAGCCCCAGTTCACCCGAGAACTTGTCAGACTGCAGGGGCTCTGTGTGCCCTTTGCCACAGCGGTAGACCAGATCAGCACCGCGCTGCTTTAGCCGGTCCACAAGCAAAGGGTGGCCGCGCGCAGTCGCGCAGCAGGCGCTTTAGCCCAGCGCGGTCGGTGGCTTCAATACGCACCCCGGCGTCCATCGAGAAGCCCCCGCCGTGGCTGCTGGAAGCTGCACGCTCGGCCATGTCTTTGGCGGCAAGCGCCTTAGCTTTTGATAGCAAATAATGATTGCATTCGCTCGGGTGCAAACTATACTTAATAGCATGAATAGCAAGCAACGCAAGACACTGGAAGCCGTCTTTGCCAAGCCCACTCTTGCAAATTTGGAGTGGGATCGCATTGAGTCGCTTTTGATCACTGTCGGTTGCAAAGTGATTGAGGGCAACGGCTCGCGGGTGGGCTTTGCTCTGGGTGACGCTGTGGCAACGTTTCACCGCCCACATCCAGCCAAAGAAGCTAAAAAATACCAAGTAGACGACGCACGCGTCTTTCTGACAACTATCGGAGTAATACCATGAACACCATGAGCTACAAGGGGCAAACCGCCCGGCTTGAGTTCGATGACCGGGACAATATCTTTGTCGGACATATTCTGGGCCTCTCGGACGTCATCGGTTTTCACGCCGATACGGTGCAAGAGCTTCGCGCAGCTTTTGAGGAGGCGGTGGACGACTACATCGAAACCTGCGCCAAGATTGGCAAAGAACCCCAAAAGCCTGCCAGTGGCAAGATCATGCTGCGCGTGCCGCCCGAGGTTCACAGTGCGGCCCTTATCGCCGCCAAGGCCAGCGGCACCAGCCTGAATCAGTGGGCGACCAAAGTGCTGGGTGAAGCGGCTCACGCTTAAATCAACTAAAAAAGTGATAAAAAAGCAGTGCAGCCCTTATGGAGTATGCGTAGTTAACTACTGAATTTGTAGCGTTTTAAGCAACTCTTCAATAGCTTCCCCTCGTCGCTTGCGCGCAGGCGGCACATCCGTACAACTGCCATGCGCAATCTCCGCTTCCATGCCAATCATGTCGCCCGCATGCGTGCCGACCACGGCACCGCCCAGGATATTCCCGCGGTGGTGCGCTTCGGCCCGGACGTCATCCCATCAGTGTCTGAGCGGCGCGCACAATACTGGCAGCATCCACCCCAAAGTAGCCGCGCAAAGCCGCCCGCGTGTCACTACGCCCAAAGCCATCGGTGCCCAGGGTGACGAACTTGCGACCCTCGGGGAGGTAGGCGCGCACACTCTCAGACACGGCGCACACGTAGTCGGTGGCTGCGATGATGGGGCCATTGCTGCCGTCCAACTGTTGCTCAATGAACGGCATGGGCGCAGATGCGTCTCCGGCCAGTTGTCGCTGCAGGCTGTCGCGCCCGTCGCGGGCCAGCTCGCTCCAGCTGGTGACGCTGTACACGGTCACGTTGACGCCTTGCGCTGCTAGCAGATGCGCGGCCTTGACTACCTCGATCAAGATGGCGCCAGAGCCCAGTAGTGTGACCTCTTTAAGAGAATTCGGCACATAGCCCCCGTCGGTGCTGCGTGAGTAGCTAGCAAATTTATAGCATCCCTTAATCACAGCAGCCTCTGCACCTTCGGGCAGGTCAGGCTGGGCGTAGTTTGCATTCATCAGCGTGACGTAGTAGAAAACGTCTTTTTGCTGCACCAGCAACTCGCGCATGCCGTGGTCGATGATGACGGCCATCTCACCGGCAAAGGCCGTGTCATAGGCTTTGCAGTTGGGAATGGTGGCCGCTATCAGGTGGCTGGTGCCGTCCTGGTGCTGCAGGCCTTCACCACCCAGTGTGGTGCGCCCAGGATCTGGCCGTCCATGGCCTTGCGGTAGCTCAGCGCCGAGCCAATGTGTTCGGGCTCGTAGCGCTGGCCCACGCTGGAGTAGACGGTCATGAATAGCAACCAACCGCGTGCTGCCTCACCGGCTGGCACAGGGGACCTAGATCAACCCGACGGCATGAAACTCACTGCGCAATCTGTTCACCACATCGGCCAGCGCAATAGCTTCAATTCGGTTCTTCTTCAGCAACCCCCGAAAAGATATTTGCAGTAGAAGCCCCGCGCTACGGGCCAGGCTCGTCCAACAACCGGTTCAGATCGTGGCTTCGCACGATCTAACTTTATTCGTTAGAGCCCACCTACGTTGGTGCTCGTACATGACGGCCGATGTAACTAACTACATTGTCAAAGTGCGACTGGTCTGTGATGGGCTTGCACTGACGACCACCCCAGAAACGCTCGGCATTAATTTTCTTCAACTCCGAGAACTCCTTCCGAAGCATGAACGAGGCATAACCGAAAAGGCGCTGTGCGATTTTGCTGGGACTTGAAGCTGCCGCAACCAAAAAATGAACGTGATCGGAGTCGACGGCAATGGCGTGAATTTTCCAGCCGAGTTCGGTAAATTTTTCGCTCAGTATCTGTTCAAGGCGAGCGGCAATGTTTCCAACTAAGGCCGATTCTCTGTACTTCGGCGATGCGTGAAAGTGATAGCGATTGTTATGGCCCAGAACCGTGTCTTCGATTTTCAATGACATTGGCTGACCCGTGCGATGGTGGTCTCTAACAATCAACGTTTATCTGCCGCGCAGCAGCGTGCGCGTGAAGCAAAGACGTGATTCGCGGCATATAAACCATGTTGGACTGACCCGCCTCTGAGAGAGTGGTGTGTGCTGTTTTGGCTATAGGGGATTTGAATCAATCCCCCGCTTCTTTCGACAGATTTTGACCTAGCCCAGTGTCATTGCGGCCTGTACGGATGGCATCCATTGCGATGCTGATCGCTGTTCTTTCGCCGGGCCGGGCGGGCACCGTACGGCGAGTGGCTCCCAGTCAACGTGAGCACATCACTGCCCCATGCGCACCGCACGGTGCGGACTTATTCACCTGCTTTACGGGGTACTCACGGTGACCCCCTGGGTTGCCCCGCCATGATGACGCCCGCTGCTGGTACACCGCGCCATTTTGCCGCATCGCATCGCATCGGCCAAGGTGGCCACGATGCAGGCTTGTCCAGCTCAGAGCTTGGGCAGGTCGTCAGCGGCACCTGGCTGCTTGTATCGGTACAAGCGGGCAACAAGACCGGAATGCACACTTCGTGAATGCTATTTAATTAATAGCTACAAAGGCAATGGATACGAAGGCTGCCGGCCTGTTTTATTCATGAACTTCTTGAAACGGCACCTGCGCGTGCCATTTTTCATGGGAAGCAGCACTTGAACGATCAATTTCAGGATTGACTTGCCGCATCGTGCAAACGGTGCATCGCTTTCAACTGGCTGGCGCATCAAGATGTAAGTCTATGGAGGCCAGTGCAATCCAGATCGGAGTGAGCCCCGCTCAATCTTTGAGGACTACCTCTGCGCGAAAACAGGCCCGGCATGGGTTTGAGGGCGCATTCTGGACGAAACTGCCATTTTTGATTACAATTAAAGCCAATTGGCATAAACCGGAGCATCGCAATGACCACCCCCCACTTGAGCAGCCCTCCCATTTCCGCTGTGACCCTGCTCGGCGGGGTCGATGTACTGCAGGCCCAACCCAGGCTGCTTATGGACTGGATTCCGCTGGTTCGGCGCGGTTTGCCGGCTGCGTCGGTCGAGTCCATCACACGCCTGACCCGCATCGCCCAATCTGAACTGGCGCGCGCCCTGGCCATTCCTGAGCGCACGCTGGCCCGGCGCAAGCGCGAAGGGCTGCTTTCTGCCGACGAGTCCGCCAAATTCGTGCGTTTTGCCCGCGTGGTGGAGCGTGCTGAAGTGGTGTTTGAGGATGGTGTGCCTGCGCTGGTCTGGCTTAAAACTGAAAACCCGGCCTTGGGCAACGTGACGCCGCTGTCGCTGCTAGACACCGACCTCGGTGCCGATTCGGTACTGGACACGCTGGGACGCATTGAGCATGGGGTTTTTGCCTGATGCTCACGGTCTGGCGCATCACCACAGCACGGTTTGCGGCAACGGCCTTTTCGGGCGAAGGAGCGCGCCTGTATGGTGGGCGCTGGAACCCCAAAGGCTTTGAGCTGGTTTACACGGCGCAGTCGCGCTCGCTGGCTTTGCTGGAGTTGATGGTGCAAGACGCGCCCTTGCATGCCCGGTACGTGCTGATTCCGGCCAACTTGCCCGATACCGTCAGCGTGACCCATATTGGAGTGGCGGATTTGTCGCCAGATTGGCGCCGACTTGACCGCCGCGATGCACTGCAACGCATGGGGCGTGACTGGCTGGAGCGAGGTGACAACGCCGTCCTGGCCGTGCCCAGTGCGGTGCTTGCGGCTGAGTGCAGCTATTTGCTCAACCCGAGACATCCCGACTTTGCCCAAATCATCATTGGCGAGCCCGAGGCGCTGGAAACTGACCTCCGACTGATGCGCAACCTGTCTGCTGGTGACTCAAGGTGAAGGCGGCTGCGGTGCCGTTGAACCAGAGACAAATCGTGTTTTTGCTAACCGTATTGGTTCTCCTTCGGATGAAAAATACATGGCTCGAACCATAAGACTACCGGATTTTTGGGTAATTGGCGTTGCTTAGCGCGGTGCCCCCGCGCGATCGTCCGCCATGCTGCATGCCTTGCATTACCACCAACTGCTGGTCAGCGACATCCAGCAAGAACTCGACAACAACGCCCAGGGCATCCTGGGCTACGTGGTGCGCTGGGTTGACCAAGGCGTGGGCTGCTCCAAGGTGCCCGACAGCCACAACATCGGCCTGATGGAAGACCGCGCCACCCTGCGCATCTCCAGCCAGCACATGGCGAACTGGTTGCACCATGGGGTTGTGACTTCGGATCAAGTCAAGGAAACGTTTGAACGCATGGCGGGGCACTTTGACACCTCGATGGCGTACCAGGCGGCGTGTGAGCTGGTGTTCAAGGGCCTGGCGCAGCCGAGTGTCTACACCGAGCCGTTGTTGCATGCGTGGCGCTTGAAGGTGAAGGCGGCGGCGGTCGTACAGGCGAGCGAGGTGCCGGAGGCGGCGCCAGAATCGGCACCAGTGGCGGTCGCTGCGGATTAACTCGTGAGGGCGGCAAGTTGCTATTATTTAAATAGCTGTTTACGCAATGAGTACGGGGGCTAGAGGCTGATTTTGCTCTTGAACCCAGACGACGGCACCTTCGGGTGCCGTTTTCAATTCAGGTCGACGAAAAGTAGGCTTCTAAAAACTGATCATTTATCCAGCAAAAGATAATTACCTCATCTTTAAGTCATTGAAACTAAACAAGTTTTCGGTATTTTTGATTTCATTATCCAAGCCCGAAGATAATGAACTGCCTACTCTTCTGCCTTGTACGGCTTGGTGGAATGCGCTTGTTGTCGTGACGCGTCGGGTATCGCGTCCACCATCGCCATAAGCTTTTCGAAAAACCGGTGCACATCGTCGTGAATCTCATCTGCGGTCATGGCCGCTGCGACACGTTCACGTAGCACCTCCACCGAGGGGTCGCCCTTGCGCAAACTGTGAAACAGTGAGTCATCGTTTTCAAACAGGATGCGCTTTCCATCCAGCACCGCAAAAATGTTGGCCGAAACCGTGCGCCAAGTTTTTCCCGGAGCCAGCGTCAGGTTTTGATCGGAAAAGAACGCGTCGATCACCTGCACCACCGGTTGCGTGAACAGATCACCGTCCGGACTTTCCAGCAGTTGAAGCACCACACGCCGCCAGGCGGGCGGCACAAGCAGGTAGTTCTCGATGTTCTTGCGTTTCCACTCCACCAACGTAGGGTTGTCGGCCGGGGGGTGGAAAGCCTTTTCTGCGTCGTCATAGTCAAACAACATCAACCGCTTCACATCCGGCACGACCTGACTCAGCGCAGTGAAATGCACATCGGCCTGGGACTTCATCTCCGGCTTATTGCCCCCGCCCATCACCTTGAAACAAATCTTGTCCATCACCGGCAGCGCGCCGCATTGTTCCGCCCAACCGCGAAGAATGCGTTCGTCGCTCTCGCCCTCGACGTAAACCATGTACGGCGCGCCAACCAGGCGGGCAATGTCTTCATTCGATACATCGGACATTGCCCACAAAACGGCTGGCGTTGACTCGATGCGCGATGGCACCTGCTTGAGCAGCGACATGATTTGCCGGGCATCCACGCCCTTGGCAAACTCCTCCGCATGGGTCGCAATCAAGAATTGCACACCCTTCTCGGCAGATTTCTTCTTGAAATAATCCAGAAGCTCTCTCTGTAAATTGACATGCAAGTGCGCATCGGGCTCGTCCAGCAAAATGGTGGTGGGCTGGTAACCGTACAAAAAAGCCAGCAAGGTCATGGTTTGATGGAAGCCACTACCCCCAGAAATCAGGTCGTAGGTTTTGCCGTTCTGCTTGTATTCCACCCCGATGTACACATCCTTGGCCGAGTCGTATTGCGGAGGAATCAAATCGACCGAAAACCAGCGTTTGACCACACTGGCGAGTTCGGTCCAGTCGGCAGGTGCCGGCATGCCTTTGGCTACCTTGCCTGTGTCCAAAGCCGTGCTTGAATCGGCCCCATTGGTGGGCGGCCGCCAAACCTGAAGCAGCAAATTGCGCAACACACTGCCCGGCTGGCCTTTGCCTACCTGCTGGCGAATCGGTGCCTTATCCAGCCACTTCTCGGCAGGTTCCAGGCCGGAAAACGGCGGCACATAGGCAATGCGCGGCAAATCTCCGTTTTTTTCGCATTCCCTGAAGGCTGTCCACCCGCCGACGGGAATGGCATAGATGGTCTGCGGCGAGTGATAGCGAAGCTCCACCCCAAAGTTTTGGGTCGTGCCGCCGGACGCACTCCATTCGACCAGAATTTCGATCAGGATAAATTTCTGCTTCTTGGTCCCGCTCTCGTCCATCGGCCAATGACGGTCCGTCCGGTCTTTCCATAGCAAGTTGAATTCGGGCACCGGCAAAGCCGTGAAGTTGGGCAGCACGATCTGAATACCTGTGCTTCCGGTGCGCTTGGCACGGTGGAACTCGTCCATGCAAAATTGCCAGATCGCCAGCGACTGCAGCACCGTGCTCTTGCCACTGTTATTGCGCCCGACCAGCAGGTCGAAGTCAGTGAACTTGTAGATTTGCTCGCCAACACTTTTAAAGTTGCGCAGCGTCAGTTGGGTAATCATTGAATCAGTCCTCTTTGAACATCTCGATAAGCATTGTGTGCCGCCACTCCTCCTGCCGCCATTGAGCCAACAAACCCGCCAGACTTCCGCCCGGACTCGCGTACGCCACCACGATGTTGGTAGCCAGTTGTGCCACCTGCGCATTGCGCAAGCTGGCACCTTCGATGGTGAGCCGCTTGGCTGTGGCAACGCTGCTAACCACCGCCATGCGGCCCTGCGCCATGGGTTCAATCCATGCGGGTGGCAGCTTGGCGCTGTCAACCGGCCGGGCCAATACGGCAACCACAGGGCTGCGCGCTTGCAACAGCACGGTCAGCACAGACTGCTCCAGCGGGGAGTGAAAGCCACTGATCACCGCCTGCCGCGCCTTGGCCTGTTGCAAAGCCCAGTCCATGGCCGCGCGAATGGCCGTGCCGGGGCACTGGCGGGAGGCGAAGAACGCGGTCATGGGTTGCGCCAGCAAGGCTTGCCCACCCACGCCAGTCAGGGCCAGACTTTGGTGGGTGGCGTGCCAGATTTTCATGGATAAAAAAACAGCTTTGGATAATGAACAATGACCTAACCTATTGATACGTATAGGTTTTATTTCATTTCAAATTTCATTATCCAAGCTAAAAGATAATGAAAAAGACAGATCCGCCAGCTCAGCCAGCTCTGGTTTGGTGTAACTAGCCTGTTGGCGTGAAGCTGCGGGCAGCGCCACCAACACCCCTTGCGCCACCCACTGGCGAAGCTGCTTGGAGGCTGCCAACGTATCCAGCCCCGAAATCTCCCGCAACTTGCCGTTGGCTATGGGGCCATTGCGGTCAATCCAATTACTCACCTGCACCCACAGCGGTGGGCGCTCTTCGTTCAGCAACGTCACCAGCAGCGTAGGCACCGCCCCATCCAGTTGCTCGCGGTACAGCGGCTCGTACAGTTTGGCCTGCTCCATTTGCGCAAACATCATGGGCACACCCTCGCCCGCATCCACATTGGGCGGGTTGGGGAACTCGCGCAAGTGCCGCGCCAGCAAACTGTTGCGCGGCATGGAGCCGGCTTTGTCAATAGTGGCGGTCGTCAAATTACCGGGCAACCGCCCCGGGCTTTCTACCTCCACCCGGTCATCAAAAATGCGGATGTGAATGTCCCGGTTCAGCCGGTAGTCTCTGTGCACCACGGCGTTGGTGATGGCCTCTTTGATCACCCGCTCAGGAAAACGGTAGCGCGTCTTAAAGCCCGAGCCTTCCATCACAAGCCCCTGCGCCACCCGGTCCAGCACGTAGGCTTGCGCCTTGGCAATCTGCTCTATCACCGGACCGGTGATAGTTTTTGGCGGTAGCACCAGGTTAGGCACCTCGCCACGCTGTACCGCCTTGCCTTGGTAGTGGAACACCCGAATATCCGCCCGCATGCCTTGCCCAGCCAGCAGCGCCCCCGGCTCATCGGCAAACAGCAGCAACGCTGCCAGCAGGGGCTGCAAGCCGCCATCCACAGGCACGGCAAGGCCCAATCGTGGCAAGCGCACAGTCAGATCAGCATCGGCCAAACCGCGCGTGGTGCAGTAGCTGCGCCACGCGTCAGAATCCAGCAGATTCAGCGCCACGGGCATGGGCAAGGTTTCGGCACTCTTCACGCCCCGCTGGTAGGCCAGGTCGGCAATCTCCGCCGCGCTCAACTCGCGGTTGCTGGCATCCATGCGCGTCCAGGTGCCATTGCCCACAATGGAATGCACTTGGTCGCTTTTCTCGACGCGCAGCAACACCACATGCCCCGGCTGCCCGTTGTTCAGCGTGCAGGGCACGCGAATCCAGTGCAGCTTGGTGATGGCGGGGGTAAAGCGGTTGAGCAACTCGCGGCGAAAGTCGTCGAAACCTTCGGCGTTTTCCTCAATGCCAAACAAACGGCTTTGCGGTTTGTCACCCGGTTTCATGGCTTTGGCATCGCCAATGCCGAGCACCAGCAAACCACCATCGGTGTTGGCAAAGGCGCAGACGGCTTCGTACATGCGGCCTTGCTTGCCGCTGATGCGTTTGAAGTCGAGCGTGCGGCTTTCGGGGGCGGCCAGCAGCGCGGTGATGCGGTCGGCGGCTTGGGAGGGGGAGAGGTCAATCATCGCTTTGGTCGCTCACCGCACGGAATTTAAGGTCATACGAAATTAAGAAATCAACGTCCGATGGTGACAACGAGTAATGGCTCATCAATAGTTCATCCACTTGATCCATCAGCACCTTGGATTTTCTTGGGAAAAATTGATCGTATTCAACTGCTCCTGTTTTCTTGTAACTTGCGGATAGCCGGGAAGAGTTAGCCCGCAGGTCTAAACTCAACGTTTGTCCGGCATTGTTTAGTGCTTGCTCTAGTTCAGGCGGAGGTGCATTAAATGGAAAAGACTCAATGCAATGCTTTCCCGCTTTAAATGCATCGAAAAAAACTTGCCAATAGAAATAAAACAAGCTGCTATTGATGACAGCTACATAAACCGGAGCCGGGTAACCAAAACGATATTCTTTGTAATCCTCAGACTTTTTCTCGCCATCGCGATCACTTCGAAAAAACGGCATAAAGTCAAAACACTTAATGTAGTAGTGCGCAATCCTATGAACAAGGACTGCATCACCCGATACGCTCAACTGTTGCAACGCAAGTGGTCTATGGGAAAACAATTTGGAGAGTATTTTTTGTTCTTGCTTAGAACTAATTTTTGGGAATCCATACCCAACGCTCTGTGTCGGCAGTGTTTCAAACTCAACCGTATCGAAAACAATATTGCGTGCACTTGCGAAAAATCTTTGCAATTTCGTAGTCTGAGCGTCAACTTTGCCACCGCTATGAACTACTGCAATAGAAACGTTTTGCTTAACGCCATCGAATAGCTGACCAGGATTTGAGTCACTCTCAAAATTCGAAATCCAACTTTTCCCTTCAGCCCTAACCAGTTGCTGAACTGAGGACATACGGTCTGTACTCGCCAAGCTCATTGGGACGATCATGCCTAACGTTGCGCGATCTGACATTATTTTGATTGACCGTTCAACCACAAAAGCCCACAAATTTCCGCAATCCTGCGTCACATATTGACGAAGCTCATACTTTGGCTCCTCGACCTTATGGAACTCTAGCCAAGGAGGGTTCCCGATCAAAACATCGAACCCTCCCCCAGCCATCAACGGATAAAAATCCACATACCAATGAAACGGCTGGTGCGACTTTTTCCAAGCCTCAAAATCTTTGGTCTTCGTGGTGTTGACACCGTACTCGCGCGCCAAGTGGTAATTCAGCATTTCCTCCAGCTCTGCCAGCGTATCGACCAGCGCCTGCTTGTCGGCCGGCGACACATGTCCACCGTGCTGCACCTGCTGAATCTGAAAGTTGTTGTACTGCTGCTCCACGGCAGTGAGGCGAATGCGAATGTCTTCCCATGCATCGCTGAACAAATTACCCTGCGTGGCACCCTTGACGGCCTTCTCCGTCTCATCCGCCGTGGCGTAGCCCACCAGCGTGTTGCCGTGACGGATGTTGAAGTCAATATCGGGCAGGGGTTCAATATCATCACCCGGCTCCAGCAGCGAGACGAGCTTCAGAAACAGGCGCAGCTTGGCGATTTCGGTGGCCTGCTTTTCAATGTCCACACCGTACAGGTTGTTCACGATGATGTGTTTGATGACGGCGTAGTCTTGCGCGCGCTCGCTGTCTGCTGCGGCAAAGCGGGTCAGCAGCTCGTCCACTTCGGCCCACTTTTCGGGGCTGCTCTTTTCACCTGCTATCAATGCATCGGTACGCACGGCTTGCAGGGTGCGCAAGGTGGCGTCGTACAGGGGCTTGAGGATGCCCAGTGCTGCGAACAGGAAAGCGCCAGAGCCACAGGTGGGGTCGAGCACGCTCAAGCCATGGCGAAACTTCTCGTTGGCCTTGCGCGGCAGGCGGCCTGCTAGGTTGAACCAGAAGCTTTTGAGCAAGGGCACATCCGTGCAGCGCTCAATGAGGTCTTGCGCAAACTGGCGAATGTTGAGGTTGTAGGTGATGAGGTCGCCCACCTCTTTGATGTCACCAGCGGCTAGCTTGGCGCGCACTTCGCGGGTGCGGTCATGGCGGGCAATGGTTTCGCGCCAGATTTCGGTGGGCAGGCTGACGGTATCGTCGGCCCGCTTGTTCCAGGGCTTGCGGCGTTCCAGCAGGTTGGGTGCTTCGGTGTCGCGGCCTGCCTCTATGTCTGCGGGGTAAGCGACATCCACACCTTTTAGCATGGCGGGATAGATGTAGTCGTCTCCACTGGTTTGCAGCAGGGGCCAGGCCAGCGTATCAAACGCGGTGGGGTGTTCAGCGCGCACCTTGCCCAGCAAGCAGGGGATGATGGTGTTTTTGCCGATGTAGTCGGTGATGTCTTCCTTGGTGTAGTACGCCCCCATTTGCTTCTGGTTGACGAACTTCTCGAAGATGTAGCCCAGCACGTCGGGGTTGATTTCTTTGCCGCCATCTTTGCCTGTCTTGAGCGGGCGCTCGTCCAGGTGCCATTCCCATTCGTCAAAGAAGGCAAAGAGTTTGCTGAACGCAGCATCGCTTACATCCAGTGCAGCGCCGTACGCTGTTTCCAACTCATGCTGTGCGAACAAGCCGCCGTTCAGGTAGGGCACGTTGCCAAACTCGGCGGCGATGGCGGCGCGATTGGCAGCGGTGCGCTCTTCGGCAAAGCCGCGAAAAAACAGGGGGCACAAAAAGCTTTTGTAGAAGCTGGTGCTGACGCCGTCCGCCAAATGCTTTTCTAACCTTGTCTGCAAGTAAGTTTTGTTGCCATCCAGAAAACTTTTTTCTTGCAAGAACCACAAGAACATGAGCCGGTCGATCAACACAGCGGTGTACCAGCGCAGGTGCTCATCCACGCCGGGAATGCCGTCGATGAATTCGGCAAAGGCTTTGCGCTGTTTTTCAAACTCGTTGTAAAACTTTTTGGTGACTTTCTCGCGCGGGGCAGCGTCGTCAAGACGCGCGGCAACACCCAGCACTGTTAGCAGTTCTTCCTCGTCCAGCGTGAACTTTAAACGGCTGAGTTTTTGCGTGAGCAGCTCTGGCGCTTCGCCACCACGGAAGTGCACCTCGCGGTACTGTGCCGTTTTGCCTTGCGTCCGGTTCACCCATTGCCAGACTTGGGTGGTTCTGGCAGCGTCGGTGAACACGATCAAATGCTCACGCACCTCAGGCGTGACTTTGCGCTCTATTCTTTGCCGGGTAGCGTAGTCGGGCAATGCGCCTTCAGCATCGGGTTGGCAATGCAAGATTTGCACGCCTTTTTTGACTGCCACGACATTGAGCAACCATGTGTCATCGCCCACCGCAACGCTGTAGGGCTGTTGCTGCAGGGGCAAGTCCCAGCCCAATTCGTTGAAGAGCTCTTTGAAGCGGAAGTGCTTGATGTGGTCTTGGTTGAAATCGAGTTTTGCCATCGTCAACCTATTGACCAGAGTGGGTGGGTTGCGTCATAAGTTATCAACATATTTTTAGTAATCTTATAAAAATCAATGACTTGGCGGGTTTGTAACCGTCTTAAACCGTCTTAAACCGTCTTAAACCGTCTTAAGCGCTAAACCAGCTAGGCTTTTTCTGGCAAGGTGTAATAGGCCGTTTTCCGCAGGCCATGCAACACAATTTCAGCGTTTTTAACCATCCGTTCCAAAGTAGCACCGGCTTCGCGGGGAGCCAGTTGGCACAGTTCGGCTGCCTCTTGGCGGCGAATCTGGCCATGCTCACGTAAATAATTTTTAATCATTTGCACACGCTGAATGGGCTCGAACGCCGCTAGGCGAACGTATTCGGCTTTTTGCCCTAGCTCGCGGTACACCGACGGGCTCAGTGTGAACTGGCGAACTCGCCCGGTTCCATGCGCTTTTACCAAACCTTTTTCAGCCAAAGATTCCATAAGCGCGCAAGCCTGAGCGATGCCGCATTGCAAGTGGCCCGCCAACTCCGCTGCACTCAAGCGTCGTGCGACACGCAGCACAGTCAAAATCAGCAAGGTCTCCACTGGCAATGCCCCGTGTTGCCGCGCCTCTTCGTGCAGCACCATGCGCACAAAAGCCAAATCCGCCGGCTCGGTGTTGATGCTGAGCTTCACCAGGTCAAGCATGGACTGCGCGTAGTCGGGCGCGGGGCGGCCAAAGCGCAGCATGCCGGAATAAATCAGGTACACGCCACGGCCGGTGCGGTCCACCAGGCCCAGGCGCTTGAAGGCATCGGCCAGCGCCGGGTTGCGCGGGCGGGGTTCGGTGGTGAGCAGATTCTCGACACTCACACCGTCCACAAAACCACCGGGGTTGCTGATGATAAGGTCGTTCTTTTGCCAGCACACCCGCACGGGGCCGCGACGGGCGTAGTCGCGGTGCACCAGCGCGTTATTGATGGCTTCGCGCAGGGCATCTACCTCGACGCGCGCTACGCCAATGCGAAACAGGCCTTCGTTGAATTCCTGCTCGGTGTTGACACCGCGCGAGAGCAAATCGAGCCACTCGACGATTTCGATCAGCGCGGCGCGTGAACCTTCGTTCACTTTGACGCGCAGGCCGTCCATGACCTGAAACAGCACTTCGTGCGTGGGCACCAGTCGGCGCAGGCTGTCGGTGCGGCCAATCAGCAGCAAGCCCAGCAGGGTTGGCGTGCGCTGGCCGTTGCGCGTGACGGTAAGCGATAGTGCGCCGTCAAGCTGCGCATCCGTCAGCCCCACCAGGGACTTGTCGCTGCGCGGGTTGCTGGCAATGACTGAGCGCAGGCGTTCGCGTTGTAGGCTGTCGAAGTCGGCCAGCGTGGCATCAGCCATAGGCTCTGCCGACATATCAATCAGGCGGAAATCGGCGCGCCGACTGGCGTATTCGTGCGGCAAGAAGGGCACGCATTCCAGCGTTTCGCGAAGCGGAATCACACGCACGGTCACGCTGCCACCCCGGTCACCAGACCCATAGAGCACACCACGCGCGGCTCGCGCAGGGCGGCGGTGTCTTCGGCATAAGTCAGGCGACCTTCTTCGCGTAGGGATTTGACGGCGTTGGCCAGCTCTTCGTCATTTACGCCGCTGCGCATCAGGCGGTTGAGCAGGTCGGCAGCGCTCTCCAACAAAGGGTGGTCGTAAATGTCGGTGACGGCGCGTTCCAGCTCTTCATCCCTAAACAGTGTTTTCATCTGGTCGGTGGCATAAGTCTTGAGGCGTTCGTAGGCGCGGCGGCGCGGGCTGCTGGGGCGACCCAGGCCACCACCCACGGCTTTGTCCTGACTGACGGCCAGTTGCAGGCCGTGGGCGACCAGCTCGTGGTGTTTTTCCAGTCTTGGCACCGCAGGTGTGCCAGGTGCGCATTCGGCGATGCGCAGCACGGTGAATTGGGATTCGGTGACGGTTTTTCCGTTGGCACCTACCCAAGCCAGGTGGTCGTTGCCCTCGGGGGATTTGATGTACACCAGCGCACCGCCGTTGACGCCGTCCAGCCCCAGCAACGGGAAGCGGGCCACGTCCAGCTCAAAGGCCTTGGCTGAATAGACCACGGGCGGCAGGGCTTCGACAGTACGCGCCAACTCGGGGTCGTTTTGCGTCGCTTGCTTCCAGACCTGCCAGGCGTAAGAGGCCAGGTCCACTTCATCATCGGAGTCGTCCAGCACGCCTTGGCGCTCGGTGTAGAGGTCGCGAATGGTTTGCTTTTCGCGGTCGGCCTCTTCGTCTTCAAAAAAGGCTTCGTCAGTGCCCACCACCTCGGCATTTTCTTGCAGGCGCTGGCGGATGCGCTCGCGCAACTGGATGAGTTGCTCCACGCCATCGGCGGGCAAAAACGAATAACAATGGATTTCTTCAGCGCGCTGGCCAATGCGGTCTACCCGGCCAGCGCGCTGAATCAGGCGAATGATGGCCCAGGGCAAATCGAAGTTGACGACCACGCTGCTGTCCTGCAGGTTTTGCCCTTCCGAGAGCACATCGGTACAAATCAGCACGCGTGTCTCATCCGCTTTGACAACAGGCTTATTGTTGGATTTTGGTGAAAAGCGGCAGGCCTGGGCATACGGGTCGGCACTGGCACCAGTTGCTACCTCAACATGCGTCACACCAGCCTTGCGGGCCTCGTGCGCCAGATAGCGGGCGGTGTCGGCAAACTGGGTGAAGATGAGCACCTTGTCTTTGGCGTGGGTCTGCGTGATGAGTTGGCGCAGGGCCTGCCACTTGTGGTCGTGCGCGGGGTCCCACGCACCCTGCAAGCGCAGCAGCTCGGTGAGTGCCTGGGTGTCTTGTGCCAGGTCTTCTGCCAGCGAGAGTTTGAACAAGGCAGGACGAATCCATTTGAAGCGTTTTTTGTACTCGGTCGCGTATTGCAGATAAACGGCCTTGGCACGGGCCATGCCATGCGCGGCGGTGTCTTTGTCCGCCACGGCATCCACCAGACCGTCGAGCAGGTCTTCGGGCTCGCCCTCCAGTCCATCAACGTCTTCGTCCACCCGCTCCAGATCGAGCAGACCGGCATCCAGCACGCCCAAAGGCAGGTCAAGCCCGTTTTCGATGGCGTACAGATAGATTTGGTTGCGCAGCACGTGGCGACTGATGGACTGCAGAAACGAGAAGCCATTGGATTCCAGCCGCTTGAACAGGTTGGTGCGGCAAAAGCCCATGAGCCGCTTGCCGGCACGGCCCAGGTTTTCAACCTGCTTGCGCTCAGCAGGAGTGGCCGCTTTTTCGGCTTGCGGGTCCACATACAGGCCCAAGCCGTAGCGCGGTACGTGCAGCGCGTTGATCTGATCCACCACGGCAGGCGAATACAGCCGGGCGTAGCGGTCGGTGGGGTCAGCCTCGTCCACCGGGAAGGTCAGCGACAGGGGTTTGCGCACGGGGAAGTACCGTTTTTCGCCGTCTTTGCCAGCGATGAAGCGCCGGCCCTGCTGGTCGGCTTCGGTGTAGTGCGCAATGATGAAGCTGCGGGTGCGGCGCACCATGTACAGGCGAATCAGCTCGCGCCAGTCATCAAACTCGTCGCTTTTTTCAATTGCCAGGATGGAGTTGACCCGGCACTGGTGCTTGCGCTCGAACTCGGCCTCGCTCATGCCCGTTTTGCGCATGAAGCGCTCGGGGCGAATGCCGATGCTGGCCTTCTCGTCAATGAACAAACGCAGTTGCGCGGACAGGTCGGTCTTGGTCTTGTTGTACGGCGTGGCGGTGAGCAAAATCACCTTGGCATCGCAACTTTTGATGTAGTCGGCAATGGCTTTGTAGCGACGGCCTTCGCGGTTGCGCAGGTTGTGGCTTTCATCAATCAGCACCAGGCGGTAACGCTTCAAGTCGGGTAACTTTTTGATGACCTGGGACACAGGCAGCACCATGCCGCGCAGGCCGTATTCTTTGCGGTAATGCTCCCACATGGGCTCCAAATTTTTTGGGCAGATGATGAGGGTTTCATACCCCAGGTCATCTTCAAACATGCGGGCCAGCGCGGTGGCCATGATGGTCTTGCCCAAGCCCACCACGTCACCAATCATCACGCCGCCACGGCGGTGCAGGTGCCGGGCAGCAATCTTCACGGCACTTTTTTGAAACTCGAAAAGTTCTTCCTCAAACCGTGTCGGCAGGCGGAACTGGCTCAGACCGGCACGCGCTTCAGTGCTCAGGTGGTAAGCGATGTTGAGATAAATGTGGTGCGGGGGAATGGTGTCTTCCCGCGCCCAGCTACTTTCGATGATAGCGGCGAGGTCGGCCGACACATCCAGCGCCCAGCGATCGTCCCAGCGCGCGTTGAACCAGCTGGAAAGCTTTTCGGTGGCCTGGTGGTCCAGCACATCCACATTGAGTTCACCATGACGCGACAACCCGGCCAGCGTGAGGTTGCTGCTACCCACAAAACCGGTGATGGGGTTGTTGGCATCGTCGCGAAACAACAGGTAGAGCTTGGCGTGCAGCGGGTAAGGCAGAAAGAGCTTGACCACAACTTGGCCGGCGCGCAGTTGGCGGGCCAGGCGGCGCAAACCGGCTTCGTCTTGCCCGGTGGGGATGCCCAAGGTGATTTGCTCACGCAGGTGCGCTGCAAACTGGGTTTTGAGACGGCTGGCGGTGGCGTTGTCGATCAGGCCAGACTCGTCAGTCTTCCGGTACAGCTCACGGATTTCTTCGTGCGGCGGGCGCTGCATGCCGACCAGGACACGGGAAACTTGGCCCTTGGCCGGGTCCCAAGGTGCAATCAAGTCATCAATGGCTTGCCAACCCCGAAGGTTCAGGTAACCCACGCAAAAATCGGCGCGTTTGGAGACCTGCAGGGTGGCGCGCAAAGCGTCTAGCAAGTCCTGGTCAATATTGTCAAATATGCGAGCCATTGTGAAATTGGATGACGGTTTCCCTGATCGGCGCATTGTGCCTTCAGTTGCAAGTTCAGACTTCCTGATGCGCACGGAATCCATTTGGCATGGTGAAAGCCTGGTTGTGACTTTGTGGGAGGGCTGGCAAGCCCGAAATCGCGGCTGCCGCCGCTCCTACAAGCCCGAATTCGCGGCTGCCGCCGCTCCTACAAGTGCCAGTCCTATTCCTGAAAAAAGCAAACTGTGCCTATACGCATCAGGAAGTCTGAAGTTACCCGCAGCGCGCAGATTGACGATGCGCTGCTGGCGGCGATGGAGCGCTGGGAAATACTCGGTTAACGTGAAATACAAAGCTTCGTCACATGCGATCGCAGCCTCGCAATGACGGAGCATTTCGGTTCAAGGTTCGTGTGCGGTTTTAAGGTCGAAACTAAAAACTCGTAATGACGGGGCTTTTCATCCTTCGGAGTGCTGCCCCCGTCTCATGAAGCTAGTGCTGGGCCAACCTCCAAATTCAGACTTCCTGATGCGTATAGGCACAGTTTGCATTTTTCAGGGATAGGACTGGGACTTGTAGGAGCGGCGGCAGCCGCGAATTCGGGCTTGCCAGCCCTCCCACAAAGTCACAACCAGGCTTTCACCATGCCAAATGGATTTCGGGCGGATCAGGAAGTCTGAAATTAGAAAACAGCGTTCAACCGCGTCAAGGTCTGAAAATGCTGACCGCCTGGGTCAGCTGGGCGGCTTGCTCATTGAGGGTGTGCGAGGCCATCGTCGACTGATCAACCATCGTCTCGTTGAGCCGGGCCATCTTGTCGAGTGCTGCAATCGCGGTATTGACCTCGACGATGCCTTGCGATTGCAGTTGGGCTGAGCTGCTGATGTTGGCCACCGTGTTACTGACCTGGTTGACCGATGAGACGATGTCGTCCATGGTGCTGAGGGCGCTTTTGACCTGGTTTGACCCCGCCTCAACCTTGAGCACCGAGTCATCGATCAGGTGCTTGATTTCGCGGGCAGCCTGGGCGCTGCGCCCGGCCAGGCTGCGAACTTCACTGGCCACCACGGCAAAGCCGCGCCCTTGTTCACCGGCTCGCGCGGCTTCGACAGCGGCGTTGAGCGCAAGAATATTGGTCTGAAACGCAATACCGTCGATGACACCAATGATGTCAGCAATTTTCTTGGAGCTTTGGTTGATCTCATCCATGGTTCGCACCACTTCGGCTACCACCCGGCCGCCGTGCGTCGCCACCTCGGCGGCTCGTGTGGTCATAACGTTGGCCTGAGTTGCCGCATCGGTGGACTCACGGACACTTTGCGTCAGCAACGCAATCCGGGCCGCCGTTGACTGCAGCTGCTCTACGGTTTGCACTGTGCGCGAGCTCAAGTCCTGCGTGCCGTCAGCAATTTCACGCGACACATCAGCGATACGCGCTGAGGCTAGGCTGATACTGCCCAGGGTTTCCTGCAGTGCCTGCACCATGCGCCTGAGCGAATCCAGCAGACTGCCGGGGGCTGTCTGGGCAATATGCACAGACAAATGTCCATCTGCAATGCGGGCCAGAATGTCACTGGCCAGGGTCGGGTCGCCCCCCAGAATCTGAAATGCGGTGCGCCGAATCCAGACCGTAAAGGCCAGGCAGGCCAGCACACAAATCACCGTCAGGATACCGGCAGCCCAGCCGCCCACGACCAAGTAGCTGGCGATGGTGTCGGCTTTGGCGATGCTGGCCTCGCGTTGAATCCACCAGGCACCCAAAGCCACGGCCGAGCCCGCCCCAGCCACCATGACCGTCGGTACCAGCATGGAAAAAGTGAGTTTTTGGGTGTAGTTCATGACACATCCTTGGCCTGATTCAGTGAATAGAAAATTCAAAAGCTTGAATCAAAGTATCGCACCGTAACAGCACCTGCGAGTGGGCGATCTGGCGCAGCATCACCACAAACTGGTGCACACAAGTGCACTGCGCATGGTTAAATTGCGGCTATGCGCAAAATGATCCGGCTCTGGTTTGCCCTTGCTTGCCTGTTGATGACAGGCAGCGCGCTGGCCGTGCAGGTGTCGCGCATTGGGGTGCTGTCATTTCAAAGCAAGCCCGAGACACTGGCGCAATGGATGCCCACCGCCCAGGCGCTCAGCCAGCAACTGCCGCAATACCGTTTTGAAATTGTTCCCCTGAACTACGAAGAGCTTGATGCCGCCGTACAGGCCGCCAGCATCGACTTTGTCTTCACCAATCCCGAGCATTACGCGGTGTTGCGTGGCCAGTATGGTCTGCGGCCCATGGCCACGCTGAACTTGTTGATCGACGGCCAGGTGATCGACCAATTCGGCAGCGTTATATTCACCCGCAGTGACAGCGGTATTGCCAAGCTGGAAGACGTGCACGCAAAGCGCGTGGCGGCGGTCGGTGCCAATTCGCTAGGCGGGTATTTGATGGCAGCCGACCTCTTTCGCCAGCACGATATCGCGCTACTCTCAGGCAACCAGGTCAGTCTGGTTTTTACCGGCGTGCCGCACAGCCTGGTGGTGCAGCGGGTGCTCAGCGGGCAGAGCCAGGTGGGCATCGTGCGCACGGGCGTGCTGGAGCGCCTGCAGGCGCAAGGGCAACTCGACATGCGCACGCTGCAGGTGCTCAACGCACGAAGCGTCAAGGGATTTCCACTGCTGCTGTCAACTGACCTGTATCCCGAGTGGCCTTGGGCGGCGATTCAGCACCCCCCCGGTGAACTGGTCAAGGCCGTGACGCTGGCGCTGCTGCAGATCCGCAGCGGGACGAAGGCGGCGCTGGCTGGCGGCTACCACGGTTTTTCCACCCCGGCCGACTACACCCCGGTGGAAGAGTTGATGCGCCGTTTGAAGGTGTACCCGGGCCTGCAGGAGCGCGCTATTTTGACGGTGCTCTGGGATGACCACCAAGGTACGATTGCACTGGTGGCGCTGTTGTGTCTGGCCGCTGGCCTGGGTCTGTCAGGCTATTTGTGGCGCAGCAACCAGCGTCTGCGCGAACTCACCCAGCTCAATCGTGAGGCGCAAGTTGGCCTGGAGGTCACTGCCGCCGCCTTCAACAGCGAGGTCGGCCTGTTTATCACTGACGAGCTGACCCACATCAAGCGTGCCAACGCCGCGGTGACCGCCATGCTGGGCTACACGCAAGCCGATCTGGCCGGTCATTCAACCCACTTGCTGCGCGGCGCAACGCTGGCCAAAGGCACGCTGCGCGAGCTCTGGAGCACCGTCAAAGCCACTGGCCGCTGGCAAGGCGAGCTGAGCTGCCGCCATCACGATGGCCATGACGTGCCGTGTCTTGTGACGATTGCCACCATCCACAACCACGATGCCGGGCGCGGCGGTTATGTGGGATCGGTCGTTGACATCTCGCAACAAAAAAAAGCACAAGCCGACATCCAGCAGCTGGCCTTTTATGACCCCCTGACCCAGCTGTCCAACCGGCGCATGTTTTTGGGCAACCTGCAATTGGCCCTGCGCGCGGCAACGCTGGAAGGCACGCTGGCCAGCGTCATGTTCATCGACCTGGACCACTTCAAAAACCTCAATGATTCGCATGGCCACACAGTGGGAGACCAGTTGCTGCAACTGATCGCACAGCGTTTGCACGTGTTGATTCTTGCGCCCAACCTGTGCGCGCGCCTGGGTGGTGATGAATTTGTGGTCATGTTGATCGGTCTGGATGCCAACGAAACCGCCGCCATGGAAATGACCCTGCACGTCGCGCAGTCCATTCACCAGACCCTGCGAACCCCGTTTGAGCTCGATGCAGCCAGCGATTTTGGCAAGCATGCGCAAACCCTGCGCTACACCTGCAGCGCCAGTATTGGTCTGGCGCTGTTCGGGCTGGTTGACGAGCCGCTGACCGAAGTGCTCAAACGTGCTGATGTCGCCATGTACAAAGCCAAAAAGGACGGGCGCAACCTGATCCGCCAATATGACCCAAGCGCGCAGCGCGCCCTGGACGAGCGCATGGCGTTGAGCAACGACCTGAATTTGGCACTGCGTGACCATCAACTCAAGCTGCTTTACCAGTTGCAGGTCGATATCCGCGACGAAGCGGTGGGTGCCGAATGCCTGATGCGCTGGCACCATCCGACGCGCGGTTTGGTGTCGCCGGTGGAGTTCATCCCGCTGGCCGAAGACTCCGGTGCCATCATCGCCATGGGTGATTGGGTGGTGCACAGCGCTTGTGAAACACTGGCGCGCTGGGCTGCCGTGCCCGCATTGCAGCACCTGATGCTCAGCGTCAACGTCAGCCCAAGGCAGTTTTCAGAAGCCGACTTTGTGGAACGTGTCAGCAGCATCCTGGCCCAAACCGGTGCCCGCCCGGAGCGGCTTCGTCTGGAGGTGACCGAGGGCATCGTCATGCAGGACACCCAGCTGGTGATCGACCGAATGCAGGAACTGTGCGCTATGGGGCTGAGTTTTTCAATCGACGATTTTGGCACCGGTTACTCGTCCATGTCCTACATCCAGATGCTGCCGCTGGCCGAACTGAAGATCGACAAAGCCTTCGTCAGCGACCTGATCACCAATCACCGATCCGAGGCGATTGTCAAGGCCATCATTGCGCTGGGCCACAGCATGAACATCACCATTGTGTCGGAAGGGGTGGAAACACAGGCCCAGAAAGACCGGTTGCTGTCCCTGGGCTGCACCCTGCTGCAGGGCTACTTGATCTCGCGCCCGATCGAATGTGCCGAACTGGAGCTGATGGTAGCCCACCAGCATGCGCCAAGCCTGCCTACAACTGCGCCAGCGGAATCCCACCAGCCGACTCATCGGCCTTGAGTAGCTTGGTGAGTTCGGCCAGATCATGGTCAAGCTGCGCCAGTGTCTGCGCTGGCAACTTGTCCAGCGCCGCGGGCAGCACACCTTCAAATGGGCCAGGCACTTGCGCCAACACCGCCAGCGCCGGGGGCAACACAAACAGCTGCACATGACGTTTATCAGTCTGACCCTTTTCGACGCGGATCAGCGCCTTTTGCTGCAAGCCTTTGACCAGGTTGCTGGCGGTGGACTGATGCACATCCATCGCCCGCGCGAGTTCACCCATGCCCACACCGGGGTGTTCACGAATCACACTCAGTGCCCAGACTTGGGCCCCACCCAGGCCGACCTGCTTTTCAATTTGCTTGAAGTGGCTGCGCACTGCGTTGAAGACGATGCGAAAGCGCCGCAACACGATGGCGCTTTGGGTAGAAGTTGCAGCGCTGAGAGGTTTTTTGGTCGGCATAGTGATTGTTGTGTGTTGGCGCATGGAATCATATAGTGGCCAATGGCATCACACCAGGCACACTGCAGCAAAACAGGGTGTGCGCACCAGCCCCATGATGGACAATGCCCATACCCTGCGAATGGAACCCGACTGAACCCTGTTGATGAACTTCTTACCCACTTGGCCGCTAGCGTCCAACACGCTTTTCTTCTTTGGCATTCTGCTTTTTTGTGGAGCCATGGGCGGGTATTTCACGCACCGCTGGCCCTGGCTGCCCAGTATCACTGGCTTCATGCTGGTGGGTTTTCTGGCCGGACCCAATGTACTCAACATCGTGAGCTACCAGGCGCTTGCCGACTCGCGCATCATCATCGACGTGGCGCTGGGCCTGATTCTTTACCGGCTCGGGCTGTCGCTTGACACCAAGCTGCTACTACAGGATCGGCGGCTGCTGATGGTTTCCCTGGTTGAAAGCGTGCTGACGTTTGTTGCCGTGTCTTTTTCTATGCAATGGCTCGGGCTTGACAGCCTGTCCGCCGCGGTGATTGCCGCGCTGGCAGTGTCATCGTCGCCCGCGGTGCTACTCCACGTCGCCCATGAAATGGGTGCCAGCGGCCCGGTAACGGAGCGCGCCAAAACCCTGGTGGCACTCAACAATGTGCTGGCCTTTCTGACTTTTTCTGCTGTTTTGCCGCTGTTGTACCAACGCGCAGACGCACCTTTGAGCACCATTTTGGGCGGACCGATCTACTCACTTCTGGGCTCGGCTGTGCTCGGCATCGCCGCTGGTTACGTGCTGCACCGGGCGGCACGTTTTGCCAAGGCGGCTCAGCAATACCATCTGGCGCTGGTGGTGGGTGCAGTCACGCTGACGCTGGGTGCGACGATGTCACTCAAGTTGTCACCGCTATTTGCCCTGCTGATGCTGGGGGTGGCCGTGCGCAGTTTCGAGCAAGAAGACCTCGTCGCAAATCTGGAGTTTGGCCCGGCATTTGAGTTGTTTTTCATTGCCCTGTTCGTTTATGCCGGAGCCAACCTGCACTTGAGCGAAATGCTTCAGTACGCCCCCGCAGCCGCCGTGTTTGTGCTGGCACGCTCGCTGGCCAAATGGCTGGGGGTCGGTGTTATTTCGCGTCTGCAGGGCCTGCCTGTGCGCCAATCGGCCACCACCGGCCTGCTGCTTATTCCGATGGCGGGCTTGGCGATTGGTCTGGTCAACACCACGGTGCTGCTGTTTCCCGACCACGGTGTGGTGGTGAGTTCTGTGGTACTGGCCGCGGTCGCCATTCTGGAAACCATCGGGCCCCCGATTTCGGTCAAAGCATTGCGTTTGTCAGGCGATACCCTCAGGCCAGATCGACCGACCGAAGAAGCCCTCAAAGAAAAAATCTGAGCATCAGAAGCGGCGGTCTTCAGGGCGTTGGTGGGGCATGGTAGCGGGCAAAAAACTGCTGCGTGGCACTGTCACCCAAAAGGTGAAGTCGATCAACGCTGAAAAAGCGAATGTTCATGCGAACTTCAGACTTCCTGATTCGTACGTAATCCATTTGGCAAAGGTGAAAGCCTGGTTGTGACTTTGTGGGAGGGCTGGCAAGCCCGAATTCGCGGCTGCCGCCGCTCCTACAAGTGCCAGTCCTATTTCTGAAAAAAGCAAATTGTGCCAACGCTGAAAAAGCGAATGTTCATGCGAACTTACTGAAAGTAATGCGCGGTCAACTGAGGAATCTAAGTTCAAGGCCGACACCCTGACGCAAGCCGACGCAAAGCAATTGGAAGTGACCTTTTGGCAAGGCGTGCTGTTGCAATTTTTGAACATCAAGGCCTGGATGCTGGCGCTGACCGTGGTGGCCGGCTGGCCGACCCCGAACACGACGGGCGGCGGCTACGCTGGTTTAACCGCAGCATGGCGGCGGTACTGATGGGTACTGCAGCATGGATGGCAACCATTTGAGATTTTGTAAGTCAAATTGGCCTGTAGCCCTTTAGCAATATGCGCAGCATGCTATTAAAAATGAAGCAGCAAATGAAAACCTGCGCAAGCCACGCTGCAATGGAATGCCGGCGGGGGCATTACATCCGATCCCGAATAGCCGAAAACGCCTGCCAGAACGCGGCATCTTGCGTGGTGCAGAAGTTGATCCGCATCAGCGTGCCCGGCCTTCGGGTGGCGTGAAACAACGCGCCCGGTGCCAGCAAATACCCAACATCGAGCATGCGCTGCGCCAGCGCGTCGGTGTCTTCGCCGGTATCGACCCAGCCAAACAAGCCGGCCGGTGGGGCTGCAAAAGTGCAGCCTGCCGCCAGTGCTAACTTCACACTGCGCCCCCGGGCCTGATCGAGCCGGGTACGAATGCGTTCGGCGTGGCGGCGCAACTGGCCTTGGTCCATGCACCAGGCCAGCGCTTTTTCCAGCAAGGCGGGCGTGGTCAGCGTGGCCAACAGTTTGGTGTCGAGCAGTTGCTCGTACAGCGCCGTGGGGGCCGCCATGTAACCAATCCGCCAACCGGGGGCCAGAATTTTAGAGAAGCCGCTGACATAAATCGTGCGCACCAAGCCGTCGAGTGCGCACAGCCGGGTGGCGTGCTCCGGGGCCAGGTGGCTGTAGGTGTCGTCTTCAACGATATGAAAGTTGTGTTGATTTGCCAATTGCAACAGCCGGTGCGCGCTGCCCGGGCTCAGGCAATACCCGGTCGGGTTGTGCAGCACACTGACACTGACAAACAGCTTGGGGCTGTGCAACTCGCAGTAACGCGCCATCACCGCCAGATCCGGCCCGTCGGATCCGCGCGGCACCGGCAAGATGCGCATGCCCAACGCGTCCAGCCGGGCAAATTCGATGGCCCAGCCGGGCTCCTCCACCATCACACAATCGCCCGCGCGCAGCAGCGTTCGGCTGACGATGTCCAGCGCGTGGATGGCACCGACGGTGGTGATGATTTGTCCTGGGCTAGCAGGTATGGCCAGCGCGTTAAGCCTGCCCGAGAGTGCCTGGCGCAGCCCCAAATCACCGGCTGGCTCGCCATACTGCAATGAAAACGCCTCCAGTTGCGCACCGCTGGTCACCCGGCGCACGGCCGCCGACAAAAAGCTGGCCTTCAGCCAATCCGGCGGAAAAGCCCCCAGACTGGGCTGGAGCTTGTCGCCACCGCCATGGAACATGCCGCGAATCAGCGCCGTGGCATTGACTGGCATATGTTGCGCCTCAAAGCCCCGGCCGGCAGCGCCAGCAGCCTCAGTTGGCGCTATTGAATTTATAGCTCTAAGCGCATTATTCACGGGGGCTAGAGCCCTATTTCTTATAAAAAACCCACGATTCTTGTGCGCTTCCACCAAACCCTGCGCCAGCAACTGGTCGTAGGCCGCCACCACCGTGCTGGGGCTGACACCCTGCTGCTGGGCACATTGCCGCACCGACGGCAGTCGACTACCCGGTGCCAGCAAGCCGGTAGAAATGCGCTCGGCAAAGCGCGCGGCCAATTGCTCGGCCAGTGAGGTGGAAGCGGTTTTGACTAACATGCAAGCCTTCTGCGCTTTCTTAAGTTCAGACTTCCTGATGCGTATAGGCACAATTTGCTTTTTTCAGGATTAGGACTGGCACGTGTAGGAGGAGCAGCGGCAGCCGCGAATTCGGGCTTGCCAGCCCTCCCACAAAGTCACAACCAGGCTTTCACCTTTGCCAAATGGATTCCTTGCGCATCAGGAAGTCTGTAGTTACCCAAGTGGGGGCGGCTGTGTCGTTAACCTAAACAACACAGATTCTGAATTTGTTCTTTAAAGTGTACTGCAAGTGTATTGTTTTTAACGCTACATTCAAGCGCATGAAACACACCATGAAAACCCTGGGCCTGATTGGCGGCATGAGCTGGGAATCTACCGTGCCGTATTACCGCGCCATCAACCAAACCGTCAAAGAGCAGTTGGGCGGCTTGCACTCGGCCAAGCTCATTTTGTACAGCGTTGATTTTGCCGAGGTGGAACACCTGCAAGCCACCGGCCAATGGGACGCAGCAGGCGCCGTGCTGGCCGACGTGGCGCAAAGGCTGGAGCGCGCCGGGGCCGATGGACTGGTGCTGTGTACCAACACCATGCACAAGGTGGCCGACGCGATCTCCAACGCGGTCAACATTCCCCTGCTGCACATTGCCGACCCAACCGCGCAAGCCATCCAACAAGCCGGATTTACAAAAGTTGGCCTGCTCGGCACCCGCTTCACCATGGAGCAGGACTTTTACCGTACCCGTCTTGAAAAAGACCACGGCCTGACCGTACTGGTGCCACCGCCGCCAGACCGCGACCTGGTGCACCGGGTGATTTACCAGGAGCTTTGCCTGGGCGAAGTCAACCCGGTGTCACGCCAGGCTTATCTGCGCGTTGTCAAAGATTTGGGTGCACAAGGCGCGCAGGCGATCATTCTGGGCTGTACCGAAATCGCCCTGCTCATTGGGCAGCAAGATTGCGCCCTGCCCTTGTTTGACACCACCGCCTTGCATGCCCGCAGTGCGGCACTGTGGGCTTTGACCCCATGAAGCATCTGTCACACGATGCCCGCAAAGGCTTGTGGCTGGGCCTGCTGGGCGTGGTTATTTTTGAGCATGCTGTTTGCCGTACCGATTCTGGGCGAACAAGTGGATGCGCGCACCGTCGGATTTGGCCTGGCTGTGATTGCCGTGGTCTTTATTGGACGCAAAATGCCGGTACGAGATACCCAACCCCCGGCAACATCAGCCCCGTTAACTTTCATGGACTCCAGCCACCCTCGGGACACGAAAGTTCAGAGTTCCTGATGCGTAAAGGCACAATTTGCTTTTTTCAGGATAGGACTGGCACGTGTAGGAGCTGCGGCAGCCGCGAATTCGGGCCTGCCAGCCAGCCCACAAAGACACAACCTGGCTTTCACGATGCCAAATGGATTCCGCGCTGATCAGGAAGTCTGAAGTTATTTCACATTAACCATTGAGACCAAGACAACATGAACACCCCCGCAAACTCTCCCTGGCAGCTGGCCCGCCGCGCTGCCCGCATGAACCCCTCCGTCATCCGCGAAATCCTCAAGGTCACCGAAAAGCCCGGAATCATCAGCTTTGCCGGTGGCTTGCCTTCCAGCAAAACCTTCCCGGTGGCTGAATTTGAAGCCGCCAGCGCCAAGGTGCTGCGTGACGACCCGGCCGGTGCCCTGCAATACGCCGCCAGCGAGGGCTTCGGCCCACTGCGCGAGCAAGTCGCCGACATGCTGCCCTGGAACGTCGACCCGGCGCAGGTGCTAATCACCACCGGCTCGCAGCAAGGGCTCGATTTGGTGGCCAAGGTGCTGATCGATGCCGACAGCAAGATTTTGGTCGAGTCGCCCACCTACCTCGGCGCGGTCATGGCCTTCATCCCGATGGAGCCCAACGTGGTGAGCGTGGCCAGCGACGCGGACGGCATCGACATCGCCGATTTGCGCAGCAAGGCGGCTAACGCACGCTTTTTGTACGTGCTGCCCAACTTTCAAAACCCCACCGGCAACACCATGAGCGAGGCTCGCCGCGCCGCGTTGAGCAGCCTGGCTGCACAGCAGAGCTTGCCGTTGATCGAAGACAACCCCTATGGCGACCTCTGGTTTGACACCCCACCGCCCGCGCCGTTGACCGCCCGCAACCCCGATGGCTGCATCTACCTGGGATCGTTCTCCAAGGTGCTGGCACCTGGCCTGCGCCTGGGTTTTGTGGTGGCACCCAAAGCGGTTTACCCCAAACTGCTGCAAGCCAAGCAAGCCGCCGACCTGCACAGCCCCGGCTTCAACCAGCGCATGATTTCCGAGGTGATGAAAGACGGCTTTTTGAGCCGCCATGTGCCGACCATTCGTGCGCTCTACAAATCCCAGCGCGATGCCATGCTGGAGGCATTGGCGCACCACTTTCGCCCCATGCCCGCAACAGACAACACCAGCGCAGCGGCATTGGACGCGCGGCTGACCTGGAACTGCCCGGCTGGCGGCATGTTTTTGTGGGCACGCTTGCCGGCTGGCATGAATGCGGTCGACTTGTTGCCGCATGCGGTGGAACAAGGCGTGGCGTTTGTGCCCGGCGCGCCGTTTTACGCCGACCACGGCGACCAGCGCACGCTGCGCCTGTCGTTTGTCACCCCCAGCGTGGAAGAAATCCACCGTGGCGTGGCAGCACTGGCTGCGGCCCTGAAAATTTACGCAGCCAGCCTGAGCACCTGACGAACAAACATCGATAATCTGCCGTCATGAAACTGCCTGCCCATGAATTCGACCAGCTGCAGCAAGCGCTGGTCATGTCGCCACCGTAAATTAGCCGCATGCCAACTCTTTACCTTGTACGCCACGGACAAGCCTCGTTTGGCGCTGACGACTACGACCAGTTGAGCGATCTTGGCCGACAGCAGAGCAGGCTGTTGGGTCGCTACTTCGCTGCCAAGAACGTGACTTTCGACGCGGCCCTCGCTGGCACCCTCAAACGCCACACCCAAACCTTTGACGGTATCAGGGAAGGCCTTGGCACGGGCTTGCATGCCGCACATTGGCCCGGTCTCAATGAATACGACAGCGAAGCCGTCATCGCCGCCGTGCACCCCGAACCGCTAGACAAACCCTGCACACCCGAGTTGTACCGCCACCACTTTCGCCTGCTGCGCGAAGGCCTGACGCAATGGATGCTGGGCAAAACCGCACCTGCGGGCATGCCGAGCTGGCAGCAATTTCAGCAAGCCGTGGTTGACGTGCTGACCCACATCCGGCAAAGCGATGCGCAAAACGTGTTGTTGGTGTCAAGCGGCGGCCCGATCGCCTGCGCCATCGGCCATGTGCTGGGCACGCCCCCAGAGGCCACCGTTGAACTCAACATGCGCCTGCGAAACAGCTCGGTGACCGAGTTCACCTTCAACGCCAAGCGCCTCGCGCTGCAAACCTACAACACCTTGCCGCACCTCGATGCCGCCGAGTTTTCGCGCTGGATCACGCACGCTTGAGGCAAGGTCGCCCACAATTGCCAACCCAAGTCCCGATCCGGGCACTTTCTCATCGGCACCCACCCCTCGGCGCAAAACTTCATGACGGTGCTCGGTAGCGACACCCTGGGCGTCATCATCGACCGCGATGGTCAAATTAGCGCCCTGCATCGTTGTGCTGACCTTCCTAGGGTGCCCGGCCCACTTGCACGTGTTGTCAATCAAATTTTTTGAGTCTTCACAGCGCGAGGTTTAAACTGCAATAGGTCAATTGCCCACTGATAACTGATAACTGCAAAGCGTATCAACATGATGACCTTCGCCCAAAAAACCATTCTTGTCATCGACGACTCGGCGGAAAACATCTACGTGCTGAGCGAGCTGCTGCGCTCGCGCTACCGGGTGCTGGCAGCCACCTGCGGAGAAGTCGGCTTGCAGATAGCCAACAGTGAGCCCGCGCCTGACCTTATTTTGTTGGACGTGATGATGCCCGGCATGGATGGCTATGCGGTGTTAAAGCAGTTGCAAGTGGGGCGCACGCGCGCCATCCCCGTCATGTTTTTGACGGCGCTGGCCGACCCCGATGATGAAGAGCGCGGGCTGCAGCTCGGCGCGGCAGACTACATCACCAAACCAATCAAACCCACGGTAGTGCTGGCCCGGGTGCGCACCCAGCTGGAGGCCAAACAGGCGCGTGATGCCATGCAAGACCAGAAGGCCGCCCTGGAAGCCGAAGTGGCGCGGCGCATGCAAGAGAACAACCTGACCCAGCTCGTCAGCATTCGCGCCCTGGCCCATCTGGCCGAAACACGCGACCCCGAAACCGGCCACCACATTCACCGCACCCAAGCCTACATAGTGGTATTGGGCAACTACCTGAAAAATGATCCGCGTTTTTCGGCTGTGCTAACAGACCATCGCATTCAGCTCTTGTTCAAGTGTGCCCCGTTGCACGACATTGGCAAGGTCGGGATTCCTGACAAAATTTTGCGCAAGTCGGGGCGCTACACGCCTGAAGAAATCGAAATTATGAAAACCCACCCGACGCTCGGGCGTGATGCCATTGAAAAGGCCCAGGAGATGTCTGATGAGCGCCAGGAGTTTCTGGAAGTCGCCAAGGAAATTGTCTATTGTCACCATGAAAAATGGGATGGCTCGGGTTACCCACAAGGTTTGAGGGGGCTGCAGATTCCGGTGTCCGCGCGCCTGATGGCTTTGGCCGATGTGTATGACGCCTTGATCAGTCGACGGGTCTACAAGGACGGCATGACGCACCAGCAGGCCACCGACATCATTGTGCAGGGGCGTGATGGGCACTTTGACCCCTTGGTGGTGGATGCGTTTGTGGCCTTGAGCGATGAGTTTCAGGCCATTGCCGAGCGCTTTGCTGATACCGATGAAGACC
>JBBQLQ010000017.1:0-32491 GCA_038328055.1 Burkholderiales bacterium | reverse complement strand
TAAGGGCTAGAGGCCTAAATTTAGACTTTCTGATGCGCACGGAATCCATTGGGCATGGTGAAAGCCTGGTTGTGACTTTGTGGGAGGGCTGGCAAGCCCGAATTCGCGGCTGCCGCCGCTCCTACAAGTGCCAGTCCTATTTTTTGAAAAAAGCAAATTGTGCCTATACGCATCAGGAAGTCTGAAGTTATAACTTTTGTTATATTAACGGCATTTCCCGCCAAATACAAGCTATCGCATCACACCGGGCACGGTGAAAGCCGGGTTGTGTCTTTGTGGGAGGGCTGGCAAGCCCGAATTCGCGGCTGCCGTCGCTCCTACAAGCCCGAATTCGCGGCTGCCGCCGCTCCTACAAGCCCGAATTCGCGGCTGCCGCCGCTCCTACAAGTGCCAGTCCTATTCCTGAAAAAAGCAAACTGTGCCTCTACGCATCAGGAAGTCTGAGGTTAAAGGCCGATGCGCTGGCAGGAAAGCACCCTTGGCACGACGAGAACCTCGACCGAACCGGTGCCAGGTTGACCTGTGCCGCAGCGACTTGCCGGGAATGAAAGACGGAATTTCATGCTGTGAGGTGGCGATTGCCATGAAAGTTTGGGTCAAATAATCTGCGGTTAAAGTCCGGCATCTATTGGCCCAATCCACAATTTACCGCGACTCACTGCCCATGCGCCCTGCCCAGCTTGCTTTGGTTCTTGAACGTGAATTTCTCAGTACCGATGGCGGTCACCACACGCCCGTGATGCTGTGGGGCCCACCCGGTGTAGGCAAGTCGCAAATCGTCGCCCAAGTGGCTGCACGCCACAACGCGCCGGTAATTGACATACGGCTGTCGCAAATGGAACCTTCTGATTTGCGCGGCATTCCGTTTCGGGTCGGCGACATGGTGCAGTGGGCGGTGCCCGCACTGCTGCCCGATGCGCAGCGCCACGGCCCGCACGGCGTGTTGTTTCTTGACGAAATCACCTCGGCACCCCCTGCGGTGTCGGCAGCGGCCTACCAGCTGATTCTGGACCGCCGCCTGGGCGACTACCGTATTCCCGAGGGCTGGGTAATTTTTGCCGCTGGCAACCGGCAGGGCGACCGCGGTGTGACTTACGCCATGCCGGCCCCACTGGCCAACCGGTTCTCACATTTTGAGGTGCAGGTGAATCTGGACGACTGGGCGTTCTGGGCTTACGCCAATGGCATAGATGAGCGGCTGATTGGCTTTTTGCGCTTCAAGCCCGAGTTGCTGTTTGCCTTTGATGCGGCCCGCACCTTGGCGGGTGAGATGGCTTTTCCAAGCCCGCGCTCATGGGAATTTGCCCACCGTGCGCTGCAAAAATTTGCCGACAGCCCCGAGTTGCTGACAGGTGCAATTTGTGCCTGCGTGGGCCATGCGGCAGGCGTGGAATGCGCGGCTTACCTCGACAGCCTGGACCGCCTGCCCGATCTGGATGCCATCATGCAAGGGCTAGCGGCCGACGTGCCGCAAGAGATCGACCTGCAATACGCGGTAGCGGCTGCATTGGCCGGGCGCGCACTGCGCGTCAAGGGCAAGCCTGAGGCCAAGCAGGTCTGGGGCAACATTCTGGATTACGCCCAGCGCCTGCCGCTGAAAGAGATGGGGGTGATGCTGGTGTCGGACATGCACCGTGGTATTGGTTCAAGCCTATTTTCTGTGCCGCAATTTACCGGCTGGGCCAGTGTGGTGGCCGATGTGCTGCTCTATGAATGAGAGCATTCATAGCTTGATACAGAACGTCGCCGCGCCTGCTGGCCCGGTTACCGCGATGGTTCGCCAGGCTGCGGCCGACAAGCTGGCCGCCGCGCGCACCAAGCTCATTTTGGATAAGCCCTTTCTGGGGGCGCTGGTGCTGCGCCTGCCGCTGGTGGAGGCCGGCCCCTGGTGCCGCACCACCGGCACCGATGCCCGCAAGCTCTACTACAACCCGCAGTGGGTGGCCTCGCTGAGCACCGCACAAGCGCAGTTTGCGCTGGCACACGAAGCGCTGCACTGCGCCCTGGGGCATTTCACGCGGCGCGGTCACCGGGTGCAACGCGGGTGGAATCTGGCCTGTGACTTTGCGGTGAACCCGCTCTTGATCGACGAGGGACTCAAGCCGCCGCTGGGCTCCCAGGTGCTCGACCTCTACCGCGGCATGGCAGCCGAAGAAATTTACCCTTGTCTGGACGACAGTCTGGACAACGACACGCTCGACGACCACCTGTGGGACGGTGACGAAGGCGGCCAAGACGGTGGCGGCACGGGTGACAGCCAGGCCAAGGGCCAAGGCGACGGAGCCGACAGCTCGCCCGACAAGCCCGGCGATGGCGGCCACGACCCGCAAGAGGCCAATACTGCAACCGGCGCTAGTGCTCCCGCTCCAGCCAGCCAAGGCAATTTGGCCGCTGAGGTGGCCGATGATGACCAAAACGGCCGACCGCCGCCCTTGTCAACCCAGCAGAAAGAAACGCTGCAGCAACAATGGCAGCGCTACCTGGCCAGCGCCGCACAGCGCGCGCGTGAAGCGGGCAAGCTCTCAGGCGCACTGGCGCGGCTCACTGAAGATGCGCTAGCACCCCAGGTGTCGTGGCGTGCCGCCCTGGCACAGTATTTATCGCAGACCGCACGCGACGACTACAGCTGGCAGCGACCGTCCCGGCGCAATGGTGAGTCCGCGGGTGAGGCCCTATTTCCCAGCTTGCGCAGCCACGCCGGTGATATTTTTATCGCGATTGACACCTCGGGCTCCATTGCCGATGCCGACCTGGCCCAGTTTGTCGGCGAGCTCAATGCCATCAAGGGCAGTCTGCCGGTGCGCATGACGCTGTTCGCCTGTGACGCAACGCTGGCCGCCGATGTGCCCTGGGTGACTGAACCGTGGCAAGAATTTGCGCTGCCGCGCCAGTTTGCTGGTGGTGGCGGCACCGCTTTTGCACCCGTATTTGACTGGATTGAGCGTGCTGGCGTGCACCCTGATGCACTGGTTTATTTCACCGATGCCCAAGGCGACATCCCCGCACTGGCCCCCAACTTTCCGGTGCTGTGGCTTATCAAAGGCAAGGCGGCCGTGCCTTGGGGTCGGCGCATTCAACTCAACTAAAGCCCCCTATGTCTGCCGATCTATCTCCTGAAGACGAACTGCGCCTGAATGTGCTGCTGGCTGGCGAAGTGCACGCCGTGCGCATTGACGAGAGCACCCTGACGCTGCACGCCCTCACCCCAAAAGGCGAGGCCACAGTGGTGCTGCACCGCAACTGCCGCCCTGACCTGTATGCATCGCGGGTGCGAGAGCTGCTGGGTGGCCACGCCACTGGCTCGCCCGGCGGCTACCCGGTACATTTGATGCGATGGAACAGCATGGGCCACTCCAGCCCGAAAAATCTGGCGGCACAGCTCAAGCTCGGCGAGCCCGAGGCCGTCAAAGGTGTCGCCCAGTCGCCCAACCTGACGGATGAGCTGGCCCGGCGCGCCTGGTGGGCGCTGCCAACCATGGACATTGCGCGCCTCATGCTCGGTGCCGAGGCGGTGCGTGCTGGCACCATGGGCCAGGTACTGGCTGATTTTCTGATCGAACACCTGCCATTTGAAGAAGACCCGATCCAGGCCATGAACGCGATTCGCGCTGTGGTCGGGGCTGGTCTGCTTAACCCCACCCAGAGCGAGCAGTTGTGGACCAAGGCCAAACACCGGCCACATTATTTTTTGGGCTTTCTGGAACACTGGCCCGACCAATTGCCAGCGCAAACTGAACGCCCCGTGCCAGCTGTTATCCATCAATCAGCCATCGCGGGCGACCCGTGGTGCGCGCTGTTGCTGCGCTGCTACAGCGCCAGCGGCCAGAGCTTTTTGCAAGCCACCACGCTGGCGCTGGAAAAGCCGCCAGCGCCTGAAGCGGTATACCTGCTGTTGGACATTGTGGGGCGCTATTTTCAGACTGTCCGTGCATTGCCCCTGCTCGCGCACTGGCCTGATGCCCTGACGCGCGAAGCGCAGGCCATGGCTGCGCTGGCCTGCATCAGCCATGCCGACGCAGCGCCGATTCTGACCAAAACCACAGCCGTCGGGCCCCTGATGCGCCGCCATCTGGAGCCACTGTTTGGGCCCATCCTGGCGCATGCTCAGGCGCTCAGAGGAAAATTATGACCATCAATTCCCACCACACCCTTTGGCAAACCGTCACGCCGTATATTTGCGCTTTGGGTGAATCGCCGTTCTGGCATCCGCATGAGCAAATGCTGTACTGGCTCGACATTGCGGGCAAGCAAATCCTGCGGGCCAACATTTACATGGGCACGGTGGAGTCTTGGAGCATGCCCTCTGAGCCAGGTTGCATGGCACCCGCAAACACGGGGGGCCTGGTCATCGCCCTGCGCCATGGCGTGTTTCGCGCGGCCGACTGGGGCGCACCGCTGCAACTGCTGACCACCCTGCCCTACAACCCCAGCCACATGCGCGCCAACGATGGCAAATGCGACGCACTGGGCCGCTTTTGGGTCGGCACCATTGATGAGACGCGCACCGCCCACAACGCAGCACTGTTTTGCGTGGATGCCCGCAATATGGGCCAAACTGGTGCGATCAGGGTCGATTGCAAGATCAGCGCCACCTCCGGCATGACCACCGCCAACGGGCTAGCCTTCAGCCCCGACAACCGCACCGTGTACTGGGCCGACACACCTAGCCACACGGTGTGGGCATGGGATTTTGACCCCGAAAACGCAACCATGAGCGACCAGCGCGTGTTTGCCAGCTTTGCATCCAAGCCACCCGGCTGGCAGCTAGGCGTTGCCTCACCCGACAACAATGGCTACGGTGGTCGCCCTGACGGCGCAAGCGTGGATGCGCAAGGCAACTACTGGGTGGCGATGTACGAGGGCCAACGGGTCTGCCAGTTTGCACCCGATGGCAAGCAGCTGGCCAGCATCCCGACCCCGATGCCCTGCCCTACCATGGTCTGCCTGGGCGGGGAAGATTTCAAGACCCTGTATGTCACCAGCGCCCGGCACAAGGGCAGCGCCACTGAGCTGGCAGCGCACCCCTTGGCGGGCGCTGTGGTGTCGATGCAAGTTGAGGTGCCGGGCCTGCCGGTCAACTTTCTTCGGTAACCGTCAGGCCTGAAAAACCCACCCTGCGGCCTTCGCAGGAGAAGGCTACAAGAAAGTCGTACTCACAGTCGTCACAGAGGGTGGGGGTGTTGGTCACCCTGGGCGTCAAACTGTCCGGCGCTGCCCCTTACCTATAAAGCGCAACAGCTATTGATTCAATAGCATTTGAGCAGCAACTATTTTGATGACTTTCCCTCATTAGTTTTTTGCAGGAACGGTACAAAAAGTGCTCCGTACCTACAACTGCCAGCCGATACAATTCGCTTTATTCACGCGCCTGGGCAGTCATTCAGCCAAAGAGTTTATGCCAGACGGGCTGTCGAAGGCATCACTATCACTTAAGGAAAAATGCAGTGAAGAAAAAATCGTCTGTTCAGCCTTTTGTGGTGGAGTTTTCCAAAGCCCCAACCGGCATTCATGGGCTGGACGAGTTGACCTTCGGCGGCCTACCGCTCGGGCAGGCAACGCTGATCTGCGGAGGTGCCGGGTCAGGCAAGACACTCTTCGGTGCGGAATTCCTGACGCGCGGTGCCACCCAGTTCTCTGAACCGGGGGTTCTCATCACCTTCGAGGAAAGCGAAAAGGAAATGGCGCGCAATGTCGCCTCGCTCGGCTTTGATCTTGATGATTTGATCGCGCGCAAGCTGCTCGTTATCGATTACGTGCGGGTTGTCCGTAGCGAAATGCAGGCGGTGGGCGAGTGGAACCTGGAAGGCCTGTTCGTGCGGCTGAACCATGCCATCGATTCGGTCGGTGCCAAGCGCGTGGTGCTCGATACCCTGGAGGCGCTGTTCGCCGGCATGGGGGACTCGGCAATCCTGCGTGCCGAACTGCACCGGCTGTTTCGCTGGCTCAAGGACAAGGGTGTCACCGCGGTCATCACGGCTGAGCGTGGCGAAGGCAGCCTGACGCGGCACGGCCTGGAAGAATATGTCTCTGACTGCGTGATTCTGCTGGACCATCGCGTACACGACCAGGTGGCAACGCGGCGCCTGCGCATCGTCAAGTACCGTGGCTCGCGCCACGGTGCCGACGAATACCCGTTCCTGATCGGTGCGCACGGCCTCTCGGTCCTGCCAGTCACCTCGCTGGGACTGACCCACACCGCCTCCGCGGAACGTATCTCCAGCGGTGTTGATCGGCTGGACAGCATGCTGGGTGGCAAAGGCTACTACCGCGGCAGCAGCGTGCTGGTGTCAGGCACGGCCGGCACCGGCAAGACCAGCCTGGCGGCGTTTTTTGTCGATGCTGCCTGTCGCCGTGGCGAGCGCTGCCTGTATTTCCTGTTCGAGGAATCGCCCAGCCAGTACATGCGCAACATGCGCTCCATCGGCCTTGATCTGGAGCCCTGGGTGAAGCAGGGGCTGCTGAAGTTTCATGCCGCGCGCCCCAACCTCTACGGCCTTGAAGCGCACCTGATGACCATGCACCAACTCACCGAGGAATTTGATCCCCGCGTGGTGGTGATGGACCCGGTCACCAACCTCGTCACGGTGGGTACGGTGAATGAAGTCAAGTCGCTGCTGGTACGGTTGATCGATTTTTTCAAGATGCGCCAGATCACCACTGTCTTCACCAGTCTGAGCACGGGTGCCCAGGTAGAGGAAAGTACCGACATCGGCGTCTCTTCGCTGATGGACACCTGGCTGATGTTGCGCGACCACGAATTCAACGGCGAGCGCAACCGCCTGGTGCATGTGCTCAAGTCGCGCGGCATGGCGCATTCGAACCAGGTACGCGAATTTTGCCTGAGCGAGCGCGGGATCGAACTGATCGACGTCTACACCGGTCAAGGCCAGTTACTGACCGGCACAGCGCGGCTCGCGCAGCAAAACCGTGAAAAAGAGGCCGACCTGGAACGTAGCGAGGAGTTTTCGCGCAAGAAACACAGCCTGCTGCGCCAGGGACAGATACTGCGAGCGCAAATTGCCGCTTTGCAACTCGAACTGGAAACCGAAGAAGCCGACGGCGCCAGACTCGAAGCGCTGGAGGGCGGCCGGCAGAATGCCCAGGCGCAAGCCCGTACCGACATGGGCCGGGCGCGCCAAGTCGATGCGCGAGCCGATGCGGTGTTGCACCGCAGCAAGGACAAGTCATGACCTTGAAAAAACCCGCTGCGCAGGCCAAAGCGTCCGCGAAACCGGCTACCCGATTGGTCGATGCCAAGCCAGAACAGCTCTTGTTGCGCCTTTACGTGGCAGGAACGACGCCACAGTCGACCCGTGCCATCCTCAACATCCAGACCATCTGCGAGGAAAACCTGAAGGGGCGTTATCGCCTGGAAGTGATCGACATCTACCAGCACCCGCAACTGGCTAAGGACGAGCAGATCATCGCTGTTCCAACCCTGGTGAAGCAGCTACCGGCGCCGCTGCGTCGCGTGATAGGCAGTTTTTCGGATTCGGAGCGCGTGTTGGTTGGGCTTGACTTGCGCGAGGCGGGTGCGCGCTAGATGAGCAGGAAAGACGGATCAGTGACTTTGCAGGGTGGCATGCTTGCCGACAAATTGCAGCGTGAAAATGCGGAACTTCGTTCTCGTGTGGCAGAACTTGAAGACACTCTGCGCGCCATCGGCGCTGGCGAAGTCGATGCAGTACTTCTCCACGACAAGGCCGGTGGCAGTGAAATCTTCACGCGTCAGGGTGCCGAGTACGCCTACCGGGCCATGGTCGAAGCCATGAACGAAGGCGCGGCTATCCTCATTGATGGCCGGATCACCTACTGCAACCGCCACCTGGCGGAGCTGTTCAATGCACCGTCGGAAAAAGTGCTCGGGCAGTCCCTGTTTGATTTTGTCCCAACGGGTGCGCAGGCGGGGCTGCGAACCATTCTTCAAGATGCGCTGGAGGGGTCAAGCCGCAATGAAGTCATTTTCCGCGATGCCAAGGGTGCCGCGCTGCCTCTGCAAATGTCGCTGAATGCGCTCGATGTGGCAAATCAGGCAGGTCTTTGCATGGTTGTCACCAACTTGTCTGAGCGCGTGCTCAAACAGTTGCAACTGGCGGCATCGGTGTACGAGTCCAGTAGCGAGGCGATGGTGGTGACAGATGAGGACAACACCATCCTCTCGGTCAATCCCGCCTTTGAGACCATCACCGGCTACAGCGCCAACGAAGCGATCGGTGATACCCCCAAAATGTTGAAGTCTGGACGCCATGACCAGGCGTTTTACCAGGAAATGTGGGGTGCCATAAATGCTACAGGGCACTGGGCCGGCGAGATATGGAATCGCCGCAAGAACGGCCAACTATTTGCCGAGTGGCTGAACATCAACGTGATCAGGGACAAGGCGAGTGCTTCGCACCGTTACGTGGCGCTGTTTTCCGAAATTACCGACAAGATAAAGTCTGAAGAACTGATCTGGAATCAGGCTCACTTCGATGCTCTGACCCAGTTGCCCAATCGCCGGTTGTTTTCCGACCGCCTGGAACAGGTTGTCAAGCGGGCACCCCGTGCCACAGGTTCGATAGCCTTGCTGCTGCTTGACCTTGACGGCTTCAAAGAGGTGAACGACACCTACGGACATCTAGTGGGTGACGAGTTGCTGATCGAGGTCGCCAGGCGCCTCCGGTCTTGCGTCAGGGACACCGATACCGTGGCACGTCTGGGCGGCGATGAATTCACGGTTATCCTGACCGAAATCACCGACACGAGCCAGGTCGAACGGGTGGCTCAATCGCTGCTGGATGCCGTGTCGCAGCAATTTCAGTTGGGTGAAGATCGGGCCAATCTGACGGCCAGCATCGGCATCTCGGTTTGTCCTGCAGATGCCCTCGATCCGGTGACCTTGCTGAAAAACGCCGACCAGGCAATGTACCTCTCCAAAGATGACGGCAAAAACCGCTTCAGCTATTTCTCAAAGTCTATCGAAGAGAAATCGATCCAGCGCGCCAGCCTGATTCGCGATCTGCATGAGGCGCTGCCCCAAGCGGAGTTTGAATTGTATTTTCAGCCAGTGCTTGATCTGGTGACGGGAAGGCTGGTCAAGGCCGAGGCCTTGCTGCGCTGGCATCACCCGGTGCGCGGCCTGGTTGGACCGATCGAATTCATCCCGGTGGCAGAAGAAACCGGCATGATCATCGCTATCGGCGACTGGGTATTTGGCGAAGCCGTCAGGTTCAGCAAGCGTTGGTCAGTTTTGCTAGGACAAGCGTTTAAGGTCGGCGTGAATGTGTCGCCAGTTCAGATCATGTCCAGCGATCACAAGAAAAAATGGACCAGCCATTTGCACCAGGCAGATATGTCCGGGGCCGGGCTGATAGTCGAAATAACCGAGGGCATCCTGCTCAAAAATCGGCCCGAGGTGAAGAAAGCGCTGCGCGACTACCGCGACGCAGGCATTGAGGTCGCCATCGACGATTTCGGCACCGGTTACTCGTCGCTGGCGTACCTGAATCAGTTTCACATCGACTATCTGAAGATTGACCAGTCGTTTACCCGCAACCTGGCGCCAAATTCCAGCGAGCTGGCCTTGTCTAAAGCCATCATCGTCATGGCGCACGAACTCGGGATGAAGGTCATCGCCGAAGGCATCGAGACGCAAGCACAATGCGACCTGTTAAAGGCCGCGGGCTGCGATTTCGGTCAGGGCTATTTGTTTTCCAGGCCAATTCCCGCACAGCAATTCGAACAACTGCTTGTCAACCGGCCTTCCTAGTACAGGTGCAATTCAAAGTGGTGTCCGCTGTTTGATGATTCGTTGCGCTTTAAGTAGTGCAACGCTTTGCTGAAGCGCAGAGCCTTTGGGGTCAGCGCTAAGCCGCAAGCGCCTGTTTATAGGGCTTTGCGCCGTGCGCGGCTTTGCAAGCCTGAATCGACTGATTGCGTACGCGGCGCATCTCCTTGGCGGGCGCTGTGGTGTCGATGCAAGTTGAGGTGCCGGGCCTGCCGGTCAACTTCTGTGCCACCCGGTGAACCGCTAGCCCAGCGCCATCCCGCGTTTTCTGGACCAATATTTCAGCAGCCGAGGAATCAGCGGCACGGTGACCACGATGACCAGCAACGTCAAGGACACTGGGCGCTGCAAAAACACCAGGGCACTGCCTTCGCCAATCGACATGGCGTTGCGCAATTGCGCTTCGGCCATGGGCCCGAGGATCATCGCCACCACCACCGGTGCCGACGGAATGCTGAACCGACGCATCACCAGGCCCAGCACGCCAATGCCATAAAGCAGGTACAAATCAAACACGCTTTGGCGCATGCCGTAAGCACCCACGGTCGAAAAAATCAATATCCCGGCGTAGAGTTGTGGCCTGGGCACCTTCAGCAATTTGACCCACAGGCCAACCAGCGGCAAGTTGAGCACCAGCAGCATGGCATTGCCGATGTACATGGATGCGATCAAAGCCCACACCAGCGCTGCCGAGTTGGTGAACAACTGGGGGCCGGCCTGAATGCCGTAATTCTGAAACGCACCCAGCATCACGGCAGTGGTGTTGGAGACCGGTATCCCCAGGGTGAGCAGCGGGATCATGGCGGTGGTCACCGTGGCATTGTTGGCAGCCTCCGGGCCGGCCACACCCTCGATGGCCCCTTGGGTGCCAAACTCCGCCAGGTTGTCGCCCTTGGCCACTTTCTTTTCAACCGCATAGCTCAGAAAGGTCGGAATTTCGGTCCCGCCCGCTGGAATACACCCGAAGGGCGCACCGATGGCGGTGCCGCGAATCCACGCCGGAATCGAGCGCCGCCAGTCCGAGCGGGACATGGTGACACGGTCCATCTTGTGCTCGTGCAAAGTCACCCGGCCCTCGAACAACACCACGTGCATGGCTTCGGACACGGCAAACATGCCGACCGCAACCAGCACGATATCAATGCCGTCGAGCAACTCGGGAATGCCCCCGGTATAGCGCGCCTGCCCGGTAATCTGATCCATGCCGACCAGCCCGATGGCCAGACCGATAAACAGCGCCACGACACCGCGCAGGGTGCTTTGCCCGAGCACCGAGCTTACTGTTGTGAACGCCAGCAGCATCAGCATGAAATATTCAGGTGGCCCGAGCTTGACCGCATAGTCGGCAACGATGGGCGCAAACAGCGTGACAATGATTGTTGCAAACGTGCCCGCAAAGAATGAACCAATCGCAGAGGTTGCCAGTGCGGCGCCGGCACGGCCACTCTTGGCCATCTTGTTGCCTTCCATGGCCGTGATCATGCTGGCGCTGGTGCCCGGTGTATTGAGCAGGATCGATGTGGTCGAGCCCCCGTACATGGCACCGTAGTAGATGCCGGCAAAAAAGATCATCGATGCCGTCGCGTCCACCTTGGCAGTGATCGGCAACAACATGGCGACCGCTGTGGCCGGGCCAATGCCGGGCAGCACACCGATGGCAGTGCCCAAGGCGCAGCCGACAAAGGCCCACATCAGGTTGACAGGCGAGCCCGCCGTGGCAAAGCCCTGCAACAAATGGCCCCAGACTTCCATGACATCCATTACAGCCACCCGCTTTGTGTCAGCCCCGGCAGGCTGATGGCCAGAAACTTGCCAAAAATCCAATAGACCGGTGCCGCAATGAGCAGGCCACCGATGGCATCTTTCGCCCATGACCGCCAACCGGTGAGCACTTGCCCCTCAGCCTGGCGTAAGCCCCGGCCCGCCAACATGAAACACAGGGCACAACTCAGAATGAAGCCAATCGATGTGATCAATGCAGCGCTGATCAGCATGCCCGCCGACAGCCAGGCAAACCCGATCCAGTTTGGCAGAGACCCCTCGCCGGGCAGTTTTTCCATCTCGCGAAACCCGCCGGTGCGGATCTCGTAGAACATGAACAGGCTGCATACAAGCAGGGTGACCGCCACCACCCAGGGCAGAAAGTTGGGCCCCACGCCGGCGTAGCCAGCGTCAGCGGGAATGGTCATGGCCGTGAGCCCCATGCCCATTCCCAACAGGGCGACACACGCGGCAATCACCGTCTGGTAGCGCTGACTACGGTTGGAAAACATCAGAGCATCCCGGCCAGATGCATGGTGCCGCGCAAACTTGAAAACTCGGCGTCAACAAATTCGTCAAAAGCCTTGCCCGTCAACAGCGCCGGTGTCCAGTCGTTCTTGGCCAGCGATTCAGCCCATGACTTGGACTTGGTGGCTTTGACAATCAGGTCGGTCAAGGCGGCACGTTGCTCGGCGCTAATGCCGGGTGCACCGTAAACGCCGCGCCAGTTGCCCAACACGATGTCATAACCCTGCTCTTTGAGCGTTGGGGTGTTGCCGGCCAAGCGCTTCTCGGAGGTAACACCAATCGCCCGCATCTTGCCGGCCTTGATGTACTCGCTCATCTCGCTGATGCCACCCCCACCAACCGTCACATTGCCGCCCAGAATGGCCGCAATCGCTTCACCGCCGCCTCGAAAGGCGACGTAATTGACGCGCTTGGGATCAACGCCGACCTTGGTGGCGAGCATGGAGGCGCAAATGTGTTCGGTGGTGCCGCGTGAACCGCCGCCCCATTTGACGCTGCCGGGGTCTTTCTGCAGCTGGGTCACCACGTCTTTCATTGTCTTGATGGGCGAATTGGCCGGCACGACAAAAATGTTGTATTCGCTGGTCAGGCGCGCAACCGGAGTGGCCCGGTCCAGCGATATCTGCGGTTTTCCGGTGATGATGCCACCCAGCATCACGGCACCGGTCATGATGATGGCGTTGGGGTCACCCTTGTTGGCGTTGACAAATTGGGCCAGGCCGATCACCCCCGCTGCACCGCCCTTGTTATCGTATTGAACCGTGTCTGCCACCTTGGCATCGAGCAACGCGGCACCCAGCGCGCGCCCCGTCATGTCCCAGCCGCCACCCGGATTGGCTGGAATCATCATTTTGATACTGGCACCGGCTCTGGCCGTCATGGGAAGACTGCCAGCCATTGCCACGGCTGCCAACGATTTCAGAAAAGTATCACGACGCATCAGAAGCTCCTTGTGTTGAAAACCTGTCTATCATGCACCCCCAGATCGAAAGCCAGTCAAGCAAAGATATCGGGGAAAACCCTTGTTTCGTGCTCCATTGCGCCTGCCGACCCACAAGCCCTTGAAGGTCGGACTGATGGCCATTGAGGGCGCCCGGCCATGACGTAAATTTCCGAACAAGAATGTTTAAAAAAATTCGGAACTCGGGCACGACCCAGGCCCTACCATTGCGACCTGACTTTTTGAGCCAAGGCCATGGACGCAGCACTACAACACATCATTGAACAGATCCGCACCGCCACCGCCGCCGCAACACCGCTGCGCATTCGTGGCCACGGCAGCAAAGACTTTTACGGCGAAACGCCCCAAGGTGAGTTGCTCGACACCACGCCCTACTGCGGCATCGTCAGCTACGAGCCCAGTGAACTCGTCGTCACCGTTCGCGCTGGCACACCTTTGGCCGAGTTGGAAGCAGCATTGGCGGACAAAGGCCAGTGCCTGGCATTTGAGCCACCGCGCTTTGGTTCGGTGGACAACAGCGGCACCTGCGGCGGCATGGTGGCCGCCGGCTTGAGCGGCCCGGCCCGCGCCAGTGTGGGCGGTGTGCGCGACTACGTGCTAGGCGTGCAACTGCTCAACGGCCGTGCCGAGCACCTGACTTTTGGCGGGCAAGTGATGAAAAACGTGGCGGGGTATGACGTGTCACGCTTGCTGGCAGGCAGCCTGGGTTGCCTGGGTGTACTGACTGAAATCTCGTTGAAGGTATTGCCCGTGGCACCGGCAGAGGCCACGCTGGTATTTGAACTCGACCAAGCCCGCGCACTGGCCCAGTTGCACCGTTGGGGCGCGCAGCCCTTGCCTTTGAACGCCAGTTGCTGGGTGCGCGACACCGCAGCGCCCGGCGCACCAGAGTTGCTGTTCGTTCGCCTGCGCGGAGCCGTGGCGGCCGTTGAATCCGCCATCGTCAAGATGACGCAGGACGTGGCTGGTAAGCGCATGGACAACGCCCAAGCCAAGCCAGACTGGACCGCCTGCCGCGACCAGCGCCTGCCTTTTTTCACTCTAACTGCCACACCTGATGCCGAGCCCATTGCGCTGTGGCGTTTGAGCGTGCCCCAAACCACCCCGGCGCTGACCCTGCCCTGGCCACAGTTGGTTGAGTGGCATGGTGGCCAGCGCTGGCTCTGGGCTCCGCTGGCAGCGCAGGCGCAATTGCGCCAGGCCGCTTCGCAAGCAGGCGGATCAGCTACAATTTTTGTAGCTGCTAACGCAATCAATACGGGGGCTACAGGTCGATTTGATGCATTAAACCCAGCCCTGGCGACGATTCACCGCCGCCTGAAAGCCGAGTTCGACCCGGCTGGCATTTTCAACCCGGGCCGTATGGTTTTGACGCTGTGAACCACCCGCTCAGTCGGGTTTGAGCATGCCTTTGGCCTCAATAAATGCGACTACCTCCTGCAGCCCGTCGAGCGTCTTCAAATTGGTCATCACATAGGGCTTGAGCCCCTTGGCGGTGGTCCGCATACGGATGGTGTCTTGCTCCATGACGGCCAGGTCTGCGCCCACATGCGGTGCCAAGTCGGTCTTGTTGATGACAAACAAATCGCTCTTGGTGATGCCGGGGCCGCCCTTGCGCGGAATTTTTTCGCCAGCCGCCACGTCGATCACATAAATCGTCAGGTCTGACAACTCGGGGCTGAAGGTGGCAGCCAGGTTGTCGCCGCCGCTCTCGATGAACACGATGTCGGCATTGGGAAACCCCACCAGCATGCGGTCAATCGCCTCCAGATTGATGGAGCAGTCCTCGCGGATGGCAGTGTGCGGGCAGCCGCCGGTTTCCACCCCCATGATGCGCTCGGCCGGCAGCGCACCGCTGACCGTGAGCAGGCGCTGGTCTTCCCTGGTGTAAATGTCATTGGTGGTGGCCACCAGGTCGTAGCGGCCGCGCATGGCTTTGCAGAGCATCTCCAGCAAGGTGGTTTTGCCCGAACCGACCGGCCCACCAATGCCCACGCGCAGCGGTGGCAGGAGTTTGGTGCGCTTGGGAATGTGGTGCAAAGGTGTTGTCATGTGAATACCATCCATCAAAAAAAATAGCTGCTTGCGCTTATTGCGTAAGGGCTAGGACCTGAAAAGCCTTGAATACTGGGTTTCGTGCTGGGCTGACAGAATCGCCAGCATCGGTGAAAAGGCTTGGCGTGTGCCATCGTCCAGATTCAGGGCGTGGTCGACGGCGGCAGGAATTTCGGCCGCCAGCGCCGACAAAATCCGTTGACCGGCGCTTTGGCCCAGCGGCACCGATTTGTTGGCCGCCTGCACCATGTTTTCAGCCCAGCCAAAAGCGCAGGCTAGCAGGCAGACACGCAAGGGCGCACCGGTGCTGCTGGCCGCCAGTGCAAAGGCCATCGGGTAAGTGGGTTGCAGGCCTGCCAACAGGGGGGCGATTCAAAGTGATGTGCAGCAGAGTCAAAGCATTGGGGTCAGAGCACGAGTTTTGGGGGCGACTGTTGGCAAGCTCCGCGGCCAGCAGCCAAAATCGTGATCTGACCCCAAAGCCGATGCAGCACTTGAATAGCGGCGGCAGCCGCGAATTCGGGCTTGCCAGCCCTCCCACAAAGACACAACCCGGCTTTCACCGCACCCGGTGTGATGCGATAGCTGGTATTTGGCGGGAAATGCCGTTAATTTAACAAAAGTTATAACTTTAAGGATGCCACCATGTCAGTACTCAAACTCACCCAAATTGGCAACTCGGTTGGCGTAATATTTCCGAAGGAAATACTTGCCCAACTCCACCTGGAAAAGGGCGATGCGGTTTTTGTGACCAATACCGTCAATGGCATCGCCTTGAGTCCTTATGACAGCACGTTCGATACCCAGATGACCCAGGCCAGGGCCATCATGAAAAGTCGCCGTAACGTGTTGCGCGAGTTGGCTAAATGAGTGCGCAGTGCCAAGACTGGGTGTGGATTGAGAATGCCCTGATTCATGCCGTTCATGACGAGCAACTGGCTGAGCACGGTGGTGGCAGTGGGGTTCGCGATGCCAATTTGCTTGAATCTGCACTGGCCCGGCCTGGGCAACTCGCGCACTACGGCACGCCCGATGCTGCCGCCTTGGCTGCCAGCTACGGTTACGGAATTTCACGCAACCATCCATTCATTGACGGTAACGAGCGAACGGCGTTTGTTGCCATGGCATTGTTTCTTGCGCTCAATGGGTTTGACCTGGTGGCCACGGATGTTGAGTGCGTCATCACAATGCTTGATGTCGCAACCGGCGACATCGACGAGGCCACTTTTGGTGAGTGGATTCGCGCCTATAGTCAGCCGCGCTAGAGTTTGCCTGACACGTTTCAAAACAAAAAATACCGCTGCGCCATCGGCAAACTGACTGCCGCTTCACACGACAGCAGTTGACCATCGGCGCGCACGCTGTAGGTCTGCGCATCGACCTCCATCACTGGTCGATAGCCGTTATGCACCTGAGCAACATACCGCGCACGACGCGCAGATCAGGATGGGTGCGATTCAAAGTGATGTGCAGCAGAGTCAAAGCACACCAGTTTGAATCGCACCCGATCAGGATGGCGTTTGAGCTAACCGCCGGGCCAGGCGCTCAAACGCCATGTCGGTGGCCACCGCCAGCAAGCCCACCAGCACCGCACCTTGAAGCACATACGCGGTGTTGAATCCGCTCAAACCGATGATGATGGGCGAGCCCAGCGTTTTGGCACCCACTGTGGACGCAATTGCTGCCGTGCCAATGTTGATGATGACCGAGGTGCGCACACCCGCGATGCAGGTTGGCAGCGCCAGCGGAATTTGCACCCGCCACAGAACCTGTGTCGCAGTCATGCCCATAGCGCGGGCCGATTCATTGACCGACTGCGGCACCGAGTCCAGTCCGGCCAGGGTGGCCTGCATCACCGGCAGTAGTCCGTAGAGGGCCAGCGCAATCAGCGCAGGCAGTTCGCCAAAACCAACGACTGGCACCGCCACCGCAAGCACTGCAATCGGTGGAAAGGTCTGGCCGATGGCGGCGATGGCCTCCACCAGTGCGCGAAAAGCACGCCCCGCTGGCCGGGTCACGGCGATGCCGGTGGTGATACCTACCAACACTGACGCAGTGCTCGACACCAGCACCAGCCAGACGTGTTGCCACAACAGATCGGTAAACGGTTCCTGCAGATAAACCGGTCGCGCCAGTTCAGGAAAAATAATCGCAAAAAAGCGCTGCGAATGGGGTAATCCAACTGCCAGCCCAAGCAGTAACACTACCACCCACAGCAAGCGGTCGCGCAGCGCAAACGCCAGTCTGCCAGACTCAGTTGGGCCGCTATCGGTCATGGCGCGCAGGCGCGAACAAGTCAGCCGCATGGACGCTGCCCACCGGCTTGCCGTCCGCGTCGATCACGTTGATCTGAGAGGTGCCATGCGCCGCCATGCTGGCCACGGCTTCCCGCAGTGTGGCTTTCGGGGTCAGGGTGTACGGCGCAGCGGGGGCCAGCTCGCGGCGCACAAACGCCTCGATGGACCGCAGTGACAACAACTTGATACCAAGGTCTGCACGGCCGACAAAGTCGACCACAAAATCACTCACCGGGTTGGACAACAAATCCAGCGGCGAGCCGGTCTGCACGATGCGGCCGTGGTTGAGCAGCACAATTTTGCTGGCCAGCAACAGGGCTTCGTCAATGTCGTGGGTGACCAGCACAATGGTATTTCCCGATGCCTGATGCACCCGTTTCAGCTCAAGCTGCAAGGCGGCGCGCGTGATCGGGTCAAGCGCGCCAAACGGCTCGTCCATCAGCAGCACGGCAGGGTCAGCCGCCAAGGCGCGGGCGACACCAACCCGTTGTTGCTGCCCACCCGACAACTGGTGCGGGTAGCGGTGGCGATAGCGTTCGGGCTCCATGTCAAACAGCGTCAGCAGCTCGGTCACGCGCAAGTCGATGCGGGCTTTGCTCCAGCCCAGCAAATGCGGCACCGTGGCAATGTTGCGTGCCACGCTCCAGTGCGGAAACAGGCCAACCGATTGAATCGCGTACCCCATGCGGCGACGCAAATCGCGCACGTCAAAACTGTAGATTTCTTCGCCTTCAAACAAGATGCGCCCGCTGTCGTGGTCGACCATGCGGTTGATCATTTTCAGGGCAGTGGTTTTGCCCGAACCTGAGGGGCCAATCAGCACCACAAATTCGCCCCGCGCAATCGTCAGACTCAGTTGGTCCACTGCCAGTGCACCGTCATACGACTTGCTGATATTTTGAAACTCGATCACAGCACCGGCCCCTTCAAAAGGGCGGACAGGGACTTGAACAGCGCATCTGCCAGCACCGCCATCAACACAATGGGCAGCACGCCCAGCAGCACCAGTTCATTGGCAGCACTAAAAAGCCCGTCAAACATCAGTGAGCCCAAGCCACCCGCGCCGACCAGCGCCGTAACAGCCGCCAAACCAATGGTTTGAACCACCGCCGTTCGCAGACCCGGCAACAGCACTGGCAAGGCCAGAGGGACTTCTACCTGCCAAAAAACCTGAGCGTGACTCATGCCCATGGCCAGCGCAGCGGTTTTGACCGCCAACGGCACCTGCTCCAGCCCGGCCAAGGCCGACCGCGTGATCGGCAGCAGGCAATACAACACCAGTGCCAGCGCGGCGGGTGCCAGTCCAACCCCGCTGATACCCGCTTTGGACAAGGCCGGATAGGCCGTGGCCAGCCACGCCAGCGGAGCCATGAACAGGCCAAACAAGGCAATCGACGGTATGGTCTGGATGATGTTGAGCACCGGAAAAATCCCTTGGCGCAGCCGCGGGTGACGGTAGCTGGCCCATGCCAGCGGCAGCCCCAGCAGCACCGAGGGCACGATGGCCACAGCCACGATCTGCAAGTGGCGCAGCACCGCCTGGGCAAATACGTCTTGCCGGTTGGCGTATTCCTTCATGATTGACAGGTTGCCTCCATAGCCCAGCCCCAACATGCACACCAGTGGGAAAGCAACCAACATCAGCAGGGCGCTGCGTGGCAAGGTTGAAATTTTCAGATGGTTTGCGGCATCCAGGCCAATCAGCCAAGTCAGCGCCATCAGGCTCCAGAAACCGGCCCCCAAGGCCGTGCGTGCCAGGAATGATTCAGTTTGCGCAATGCCACTGGCGTAGTCGCCAGCAAGCCAGACGGCAGCGGCCATCAGTGCGGATACCAGCCCCAGAACGATCCAATGCGTCAAACGTCGCATCGGGAAAAAAATCGCCAGCGCGAGCGCCAGCAACAGAGTGCCAGCGCTCAAGCCATGACCCTGAAGCAGCACGGGCAGGTAAACCGGTTCGCCGGACAACAGCCGGTTGGGCGCGACCCGCAGCAGCGGCAAGCCACTGGCAGCCCACAGTCCCAGCACCAGGCATAAGGCCAGTACCGGGTTGAGGTCTGGGCGACGCACCGCCTTTACTTGATGAAACCCTTGCTGCGCAAATAGTCACCGGCGACCTTGCGCGGGTCTTGCCCTTCAAGCTGAATGTGCGCATTGAGTTGTTGCAGCGTTGGGCCATCCAGCGATTTGAAGATCGGGGCCAGCACCGTGGCCATATTGGGATGGCGCTTGAGCACCTCGTCGCGCACCAGGGGCGCTGGCGCATAAACCGGTTGCACGCCCCGGGGGTCCTCCATGATCAGCAGTCCGAGTGCGGCCACCGGGCCATCGGTGCCGTAGGCCATGGCGGCATTCACGCCTGAGGTTTTCTCAGCCGCTGCCCGAATGGTGGCAGCAGTGTCGCCACCGGCGAGCACCAGTGTTTGTTCGGGGCGCAATTTGAAGCCGTAGGCGGCCTGAAATGCCGGCATGGCATCGGCGCGTTCCATGAATTCGGCTGATGCGGCCAACTTGAACACGCCATTGCCCGCCAGGTACTTGGACAGGTCATCGAGCGAACGCAGTTTGTTGGCCGTGGCCACGTCCTTGCGCACCGCGATGGCCCAGGTGTTGTTGGCGTTGGCGGGCTCCAGCCAGACGATTTTGTTGCGCTCAAAATCCATTTTTTTGGCCAATTCATAGCCAGCGCGCAAGTCTTTCCAGGCTTTGTTGCCCTCGTCTCCCAGCATGAAAGCGCCGTTGCCGGTGTATTCCGGGTAAACGTCAATTTCACCGGCGAGCAAGGCGGTGCGCACCACCTTGGTGTTGCCAAGCGACACGCGATTTTCGGTTTTGATGCCGTTGGCTTCAAGGGCCAGCACGATAACGTTGCCGAGCAATTTGCCTTCGGTGTCAATTTTGGAGCCGACCCGCACCGGGCTTGAGACCTGTGCCTGTGCCGGTACGGACACGCCAAGCACGGCCATCAAGCTGGCGGCCACCAGTAAAGTGCGTCGTAGTGTTGAAGACATACCATCCCCTTTGTAAAAGTTTTCGCCCTAAATCAGGCTGTCCAGCCGCTCGCAAAAAAATGAGCGCCGTCAAGGATAAGCGAAAAAAAATACCCTTGACGGTCGTTGCGCAAGCAGCCCTGTGGTGCAATTCTGCGCTGACAAAGGAGTTTGATATGAAAGCAATTTGGAATGGCGCAGTGATTGCGCAAAGCGACGACACGGTGCTGGTAGAGGGTAACCGTTACTTTCCGATGCGTTCGCTCAACAAAGACCTGACCTGCTTTAGCAACCATAAAACCAGTTGCGCCTGGAAAGGCCAGGCCAGCTACTACTCGCTGATGGTCAAAGGCGAGATGAATATCGATGCCGCCTGGTACTACGCCGACCCCAAGCCCGAGGCCGACATGGTGCGTGACCGGGTGGCCTTCTGGAAAGGCGTGCAGGTGACCGACTGACCGCTTGCTGGCGCCGTTGGCTGCTTTCAGGCCACAGAGGTTTGCGGGGCCACTGCAGCACGGATCAGTCGCTGCAACTGAGGCAGACACGAGCCGCAATTGGTGCCGCATTTCAGGGTGGTTTGCAGCGATGCCAGTCGCTCGGTAGGCTTACCCGTGCAGTGTTTCAGGTGCGCTGCAATAGCCGTGTCGGTCACATTGAAGCAAGCGCACACCTGCTGGCCACGCGACACCACCGCAACCGGGGGCGTGGCACCCGGCACCAGCAGGGCACGACCGTACGAGTGGGCCGGCAAGGATTCTTTCAGCAGCGTGGTGATCCAGCCTTGCGCGCTGGTATCACCGGCCAGCAAAAAGCCCTCCAGTGCTGTCTGAGTGTCACTTTCCGCCAGGCGGATGGCGCGCCGTTGCCCCCGTTTTTGGTCAGCGTAGCGCAAGATGTCAGTGCCTTGAAGCTGCAAAATTTGTTCGATCTGTGCCAACAGCGCCTCGGGTGGGGCGCTGTCATGCGCTGCGCGAAACAGCAGCCCGCTGCGCCCCACCGCCCCACTGGCCACTGCACCATCAGAAAACGGCACGCAACTGGCATAGGAAAACTGGCGCATCAGCGCTTGCAGTTCGACCCGCGCGGTGATCACAGAGGTGGCGGGAAGCCACGCCACGGCCAACAGGTTCCAGGGCATGTCGGCCTTGAGAATTTTGACAGCGGTGTGTTTGAACTCGGGTTGTTTGGCGTCCGGGCAAAGGGCGGGCGATGTCAGTGCGTTGACTCCGGCCAGCCTGTCGCCGCTGGCGCTGTTGCCACTCAAAAATTCTTCCCCCCAATGCATGGCCATGAACGCCTGGTTTGGGGCGACCTCGGGGCTAGCGTGGGCCGGCACCATGATCGAGCCGCGCTGATTGGTCACGTACACCAGATCGCCGTTTTTAAGCAATCGACGGGTCATGTCCTGCGGGCTCAAAGCAATGGCGGGCTCGCTGACGTGGCCAAACAAAAGGCCCAGCGTGCCGGTGCGGCTCATGCCGTGCCACTGATCGCGCAATCGCCCGGTGGTCAGAGAAAACGGGTAGCGTGCGCTGCGTGGCTCGGCCACCGGCTTGTAGACGGTGTTGACAAAGCGCGCCTTGCCGTCGGGTGTCGGGAAGATGCCGTCCTGGTACAGCCGGGCTTTTCCATGCAAATCGCCTTGGCGCAGCGGCCATTGCTCTGGCGCGGTTTCCAGCATGGCGTAACTCATGCCGGTGATGTCGAGGTCGCGTCCCCGGGTGGATTCGCGGTGCTCGTTCCAGATGGATTCGGGGGTTTGGTAGGGGAACAGGGCCGCCTTGGGTGGCTGCGCCATGGGGCTCAGCAGCGGCTCCAGCCGGCAGGCAAAGTCGACTGCTATTTGCCAGTCGTGGCGCGCTTCGCCTGCGGCTGGCACTGCGGCGCGGACGCGGCTGATGCAGCGCTCGGAGTTGGTCACGGTGCCTTCTTTTTCGCCCCAGGTGGTGGCAGGCAACAGCAGGTCGGCGTAGGCACAGGTGGCAGTGCTGGCGAAGGCCTCTTGCACCACCACAAACTCGGCGCGCTCCAGCGCCCGGCGTACCGTGGCCTGGTCGGGCATGCTCTGGGCCGGGTTGGTGCAGGCAATCCACAGCGCTTTGATCTCGCCATCGGCGGCGGCCTGAAACATCTCGACTGCCGTTTTGCCGGGCTTCTCGGGCACGGATACCACACCCCACAAGGTAGCCACTTCGGCGCGGTGTGCCGGGTTGGCCAGATCGCGGTGACCTGAGAGCAGATTCGCCATACCACCGACCTCGCGCCCACCCATGGCGTTGGGCTGGCCGGTCAATGAAAACGGCCCGGCACCGGGCTTGCCGATCTGGCCGGTGGCCAGGTGCAGATTGATCAGGGCCGCATTTTTGGCGGCACCGCTGCTGGACTGGTTGAGGCCCTGGCAGTACAGACTTAAGGTGTGTTTTCGGGTTGTAGCCCCCGAATACATTGCGCATTCAGCTACTGAATTGATAGCTTTTGATTCACCGGAACCAGCAAACAGGCGAGCCGCTTGCAACAGGTCGGCACGGCTGATGCCACACACCTGGCTGACCAGCTCGGGCGTGCAATCGCGCACAGTGGCTTTCAGCGCCTCAAAGCCGCTGGTGTGGGCTGCCATGTAATCGGCATCAAGCCAGCCCTCCCACCGCATGATGTGCAGCATGCCGTTGAACAGCATCACGTCGGTGCCGGGCTGAATCGGCAAAAACAGGTCGGCAATGTCAGCGGTGTCGGTGCGGCGCGGGTCGGCCACGATGATTTTCAGCGCCGGGTTGGCTCGACGGGCATCTTCAATGCGCCGAAACAAAATCGGGTGCGCATAAGCCGTGTTGGAGCCGACGATAAAAATCGTGCTGGCATGGTTGATGTCGTCGTAGCAATTGGGCGGTGCGTCCATGCCCAGCGTTTGCTTGTAGCCAGCCACCGCGCTGCTCATGCACAGACGCGAGTTGCTGTCGATGTTGTTGGTGCCGATCAGCCCTTTGGCGAGTTTATTGAAGACGTAATAGTCTTCGGTGAGCAACTGGCCACTGATGTAAAAGCCCACCGCGTCCGGGCCGTCTCGCTTGATGATGCTGGCAAAGCGCTCTGCCGCCAAACTCAAAGCACTGTCCCAATTGACCGGTAGAGCAGGTGCAGAGCGCGTGAGGCGCTGCAAAGGTTGTAGCAAGCGTGATTGCAGCGTGACGGCGCTGCTGGCGGTCAGGTGCAAAGTCGAACCCTTGGTACACAGGCGGCCATAGTTGGCCGGATGATCGGGGTCGCCACGCACGCCGGTGATCTGCGTGCCTTCGGACGCAATGATCACGCCGCAGCCAACGCCGCAGTAGGGGCAGGTTGATCGGGTTTCTGTCATGGCGGGTTCGGTGGGGGCAAGGGATATCGATCAGGCGCAGCTGGTGTGACGCGTTGGGCCGGCCACCGGGCGGGTCTGGTCGGTGGCGTGGCTGGCCAGCTCAGCTGTTTTGAGGGACACCTGACCGTTGACCAATTGCACCTCAAAGCGCGGCGTGCAACCCTCGTCCGGCGCTGCCGCCTGGCCGGTGCACAGGCCAATCGTCCAGTTGTGCAGCGGACACGCCACGCTGGTGCCAAACACAATGCCCTGGCTCAGCGGCCCGCCTTTGTGCGGGCAGCGGTCGAGCAGCGCAAACACCTCGTTCTGGTCGTTGCGAAACACGGCCACATTCACGCCTTGGGCGCGTGATACCCGGCGCGAGCCCAGCACAGGGATGTCGTCGATGTGGCAGATGAGAGTCCATTCGTTCATTTTGCTATTCCTTTGGTAATGTTTTACACCGTATTAATGGTGCGCGAACCGTGACTAAAAGCGCTGTCATTGCGAGGCAAAAGCCTTTAGCCGCGAGGAGCGCAGCGACGTGGCGGGCAGCGACGCGGCAATCCATGAATTCCATGCCTTCCGGGGTGCATGGATTGCCGCGCTGCGCTCGCAATGACGATTCTTTGTGGTTCGAGCGCAATGGTTCATGGTGGCGGATGTGTTGGCAGTGGTTTTCACGCGTTCAGCGCCGCAAATTGGCGCGTATCGACCGCTGCCTTGTCGAATTCAAACCAAGGATCAGGCTCGCCGTCCAGCGCAAACTGCAGTTGCTCCCACAAGGCTTTGCGCCCGGCGTGATCCTCGACAATGCGCCTCTTCACGTAGTCCAGTCCGACCCGGTTCACATAATGCACGGTGCGCTCCAGGTACCAGCCCTCAGTGCGGTACAGCTCGCAAAATGCCCCGGTGAACTCCAGCACCTCGGCGGCAGTCTTTACTTTCACCAGAAAGTGCGCCACCTCGGTCTTGATGCCGCCGTTGCCCGCCACATACATCTCCCAGCCTGAGTCCACGCCGATGATGCCCACGTCCTTGATGCCGGCCTCGGCACAGTTGCGCGGGCAGCCACTGACCGCAAATTTCACCTTGTGCGGGGCGTACATGCGCCACATGGCGCGCTCCATATCTTTGCCCATTTGGGTCGAGTCTTGTGTGCCCATGCGGCACCACTCTGAGCCGACACAGGTTTTGACGGTGCGCAGCGCTTTGGCGTAAGCATGGCCGCTGGGCATGCCGATGTCTTTCCAGACCGCCTGCAAGTCTTCTTTTTTGACCCCCAGCAAGTCAATGCGCTGGCCGCCGGTGACCTTGACGGTTGGGATTTTGTACTTGTCAACCGCGTCGGCAATGCGGCGCAGTTCGCTGGCCGTGGTCTCGCCGCCCCACATGCGCGGAATCACCGAGTAGGTGCCGTCTTTCTGGATGTTGGCGTGGCTGCGCTCGTTGATAAAGCGGCTTTGGGGGTCGTCTTTGGCTTCTTTCGGCCAGCTACTGATCAGGTAATAGTTGACTGCCGGGCGGCAACTGGCGCAGCCGTTGGGGGTTTTCCATTCCATGAAATTGAACACATCGGCGATTTTCAGCAGCTTGTTGGCCTTGATGGCCTCGCGCACGGCCTGGTGGCCATGGTCGGTGCAAGCGCACATGGCTTTGGTTTTGGGGGTGGCAGAGTAGTCGGCACCGGCGGTAAAAATCAGCAATTGCTCGACCAAGCCGGTGCATGATCCGCACGATGCGCTGGCCTTGGTGTGTTTTTTTACCTCATCGAGCGTGAACAGGCCTTTTTCCCGGATGACGCGGCAGATGGTGCCCTTAGTGACCCCGTTGCAGCCGCACACCTCGTCCGTGTCGGCCATCAAAGCCGCCTTGTTCTGGCCCTGATGACCGACATCGCCGATGTTGCTCTCACCAAACATCAGCCGGTCGCGAATGTCGGCAATCGGCCGGCCATCGCGCAGCAGCTTGAAGTACCAGCTGCCGTCCACGGTATCGCCGTACAGGCAGGCACCCACCAGCTTATCGTCTTTCAACACCAGTTTTTTGTAAACCCCGCCTTTGGGGTCGCTCATGATGATTTCCTCAAAGCCCTCGCCACCAAAAAAGTTGCCTGCACTGAACAGGTCAATGCCGGTGACCTTGAGCTTGGTGGAGGTCAGCGAGCCGACATAGCGGCCAATGCCAAACTGCGCCAGATGGTTGGCAGCCACCTTGGCCTGTTCGAACAGAGGTGCCACCAGCCCGTAGGCGGTGCCCCGGTGGGCCGCACATTCGCCCACGCTGTAAATGCGCGCGTCGGTGGTGGTTTGCAGCGTGTCGTTGACCACAATGCCCTTGTCGCAGTGCAGGCGCATGCGCATGGCCAGCTCAACGTTGGGGCGAATGCCAACCGCCATCACCACCAGATCGGCCAGCTCTTGGGTGCCGTCCTTGAATTTGATGGCCTTCACCCGTTGGCCAGACGGGTTGCTTGCATCCGCGCGGCCATCGGGCCCACCGACCAGCTCTTGCGTCTGCGCACCCATCAAAAATTTCAGACCGCGCTCTTGCAGTGACTTTTGCAGCAGCTTGCCCGCCACCTCATCGAGTTGACGCTCCATCAGGGTCGGCATCACATGCACCACGCTCACCGTCATGCCACGCAGCATCAAGCCGTTGGCAGCCTCCAGCCCCAACAGGCCACCGCCAATCACCACGGCGTGCTTGTAGTGCTTGGCGGCATCGATCATGGCGTTGGTGTCGGCAATGTCGCGGTAGGCAATCACGCCCTTCAAGTCTTTGCCGGGAATCGGCAGCATGAACGGGTTGGAGCCGGTGCACAGCAGCAGGCGGTCGTACTTGGCACTGAGGGTTTCACCCGCAGCATTTTGGGCATGCACGATGCGTCGGGCTCGGTCCACCGAAGTCACGCGCCAACCGGCGTGCAGGGTGATGTGGTTGTCGGTGTACCACTCGAACGAGTTCAGCACGATCTCATCAAGCGTCTGCTCACCGGCCAGCACCGGACTGAGCAAAATGCGGTTGTAGTTGGGGTGCGGCTCGGCACCAAAGACGGTGATGTCGTACAGCTCGGGGGCGATTTTGAGCAGCTCTTCCAGGGTGCGCACGCCGGCCATGCCGTTGCCCACCATCACAAGTTTCATTCGGATTTTGGGTTCTACGCGCATATCCATGTCAGGCCGCCTTTTCTACGTGTGCTTGCCGGGTGTACAGAAAATCGATCACCGCTTTGCGATAGCCCAGGTACTGGGTGCTGTCAGCCAACTCAACCCGTTTGCGCGGGCGTGGCAGGTTCACGCTCAGCACCTCGCCAATGGTGGCGCTGGGTCCGTTGGTCATCATCACGATCTTGTCAGACAGCAGCACCGCCTCGTCCACGTCGTGCGTCACCATCACCACCGTCGCTTGCGTCTTGGCGACGATCTCCAGCAACTCGTCCTGCAGTTTGGCGCGGGTCAGTGCGTCCAGCGCGCCAAACGGTTCGTCCATCAACAGCACCTTGGGCTCCATGGCCAAAGCACGCGCAATGCCAACACGCTGCTTCATGCCGCCCGATATTTCACCCGGGCGCTTTTGCGCCGCCGGTGTCAGGCCGACCAGCGCCAATGCGGCATCGGTGCGCGCCATCAGTTGTGCTTTGCTTTCAGAGGGTGCACCGGCAGAGCGGTTGGCAGCACCAAAAACGCGTTCCACGCCCAGGTAAACATTCTCAAAACAGGTTAGCCATGGCAACAACGAATGGTTTTGAAACACCACCGCGCGGTCGGGGCCGGGGCCGGCAATTTCGCGGTTGGCGCACAGCAGGTGACCCTGGGTGGGCACGGTCAGGCCAGCAATCAGGTTCAGCAGCGTGGACTTGCCGCAGCCCGAGTGGCCGATCAGCGCCACAAACTCGGCCTTGGCCACCGTCAGGCTGATGCCCTGCAGCGCGCAAAACGGGCCTTTTTTTGTCTTGAAAACCTGCTCGACACCGACGATGTCGATAAATTTGGTGGTTTGGTGGTCGTTCACGGTGAGTCCTTATTTGTTCAATTGGCTTGTCATTGCGAGGAGCGTCAGCGACACGGCAATCCAGTGGCCGCAACGGATGGATCGCCGCGCTGTGATCGCTTGTGACGCAGTGGGTAGGGGCTTAGCTCTTGACCTCTTCAAACGTAAAGGCGGTGGCAATTTTGATCAGCGCGTATTCCAGAATCAGCCCAACGATGCCAATCACAAAAATGGCGATGATGATGTTTTTGACGTTCAGGTTGTTCCACTCGTCCCACACCCAAAAGCCGATACCAACGCCACCGGTCAGCATCTCGGCGGCCACAATTACCAGCCAGGCCGTGCCTACGGCGAGGCGCACACCGGTCAGCATGTAGGGCAGCACCGACGGGAACAATATCTTGGTCACGATCTTCCATTCGCTCAAATTCAGCACGCGGGCCACGTTCATGTAGTCCTGCGGCACACGCTGCACACCCACGGCGGTGTTGATGATCATCGGCCAGATGCTGCAGATGAAGATAGTCCAGATGGCGGCCGGGTTTGCGCCTTTGAACACCAGCAAACCAATCGGCAACCAGGCCAAGGGTGAGACCGGGCGCAGCAGGCTGATCAGCGGGTTGAACATGCGGCTTAAAAACTCAAACCGCCCGACTGCAAACCCCACCGGAATGCCCACCACCGCGGCCAGGCCAAAGCCCACCGCCACCCGCTCCAGAGACGCCAGAATGTTCCAGCCCACGCCCTGATCGTTGGGGCCCTTGCGGTAAAACGGGTCTGAAAAAATAGTGACTGCCTGCTTGAAGGTGTCAATCGGCGACGGAATGCTGCTGACGGTGCCGATGGACACCAGCGCCCAGACCCCAATCAACAGCCCCAGGCCCAGCACAGGCGGCAGCACGGTGAGCCACAGGCTGCGCCAGTCATAAGGCTGTTTTTGGCTTGTGATGCTTTCTGCATCTGCGTAAGTAGCTACTATATTTATAGCAATTGGCGATGCAGTTGCCACCTGGTTTGGCTCGGCAACGCTGTGCTCAAGCGGGGAATGAAAGACGGCGCTGACCATGGTTTGTCCAATTCAAAAAAAGTTAAAAAATGTTTCCGTTGCGAGCCACCCATTGCTGGCTCAAGTCGGTTAAATACACCGTGAACCAAAACACTCGTCATTGCGAGTCTCCAGTTTTGGGGCCAAAACCGCACACTCACCGTGAACCGAAAACTCTGTCATTGCGAGGCAAAAGCCTTTAGCCGCGAGGAGCGTAGCGACGTGGCGGGCATCGACGCGGCAATCCATGAATTCCATGCCTTCCGGGGTGCATGGATTGCCGCGCTGCGCTCGCAATGACGGTGGTTGGTAGGCATGGATGGCTCAAACCTTTATCTTGAACCCGTCTGCGTATTTCTTCGGGTCCTTGCCGTCCCAGACCACGCCGTCCATCAGTTTGCTGGTGCGCATCACATCCTTGGGTATTGGCGTTTTGGTTGCAGCAGCGGCTTGTTTGTAGATATCGATCTGGTTGATCTGCTTGGCAACCGTCAGGTAATCCGGATGCTCTTTCAGCAAACCCCAGCGCTTGTGCTGGGTTAAAAACCACATGCCATCGGAAAGGTAGGGAAAATTGACCGCGCCATCGTTGTAAAACTTCATGTAGTTGGGGTCGTCCCAAGTCTTGCCCAGGCCATTTTGGTAGCGCCCCAGAATGCGCTGGTTGATGGCATCAACGCTGGTGTTGACATAGGACTTGGCGGCAATGGTTTCGGCCATCTTGGCTTTATTTTGCAAGCCAGCGTCAATCCATTTGCCGGCTTCCAGAATCGCGGCAGTGACAGCACGCGCCGTGTTGGGGTATTTTTTGACAAAGTCGGCCGTGGTGCCCAGCACTTTTTCGGGGTGGTCTTTCCAGACCTCCTGGCTGGTAGCGGCCGTGATGCCAATACCGTCGATGATGGCGCGGTGGTTCCAGGGCTCGCCCACGCTGAAGCCGTCCATGTTGCCGACTCGCATGTTGGCCACCATTTGCGGCGGCGGCACGGTGATGACTTTGGCATCCGTCATCGGGTTGATGCCGTTGGCCGCCATCCAGTAATACAGCCACATCGCGTGCGTGCCAGTGGGAAAGGTCTGGGCAAAGGTGTACTCGCGCTTCTCCAAGGCCATCAGCTTGGCCAGGCTGGCACCGTCCACCGCGCCTTTGTCCGCGAGCTTCTTGCTCAAGCTAATGGCCTGGCCGTTGTTGTTCAAGGTCATCAGCACGGCCATGTCTTTTTTGGCCCCGCCAATTCCCAGGTGTACGCCATAAATCAGCCCGTACAGCACGTGGGCAAAGTCCAGCTCTCCGGTGGTGAGTTTGTCGCGCACGCCGGCCCAGCTGGCTTCTTTGGTGGGGATGATCTTGACACCGTATTTTTTGTCCAAGCCCAGTTCAGCCGCCATCACCACACTGGCGCAATCGGTCAGCGGGATGAAGCCAATCTTGACTTCGGTTTTCTCGGGTGCATCAGAGCCCCCGGCATAGACCATGGAGCGCAGCGCCGGGCTGATGCCCATGGCACCTACGGCGGCGGATTGCAAAACAGTGCGACGGTTGAGGCTGGTTTTGGACAGGTCAGTCATGGCGATTTCCTTCTCAAAGTGTTGGGGGCAGAGCGGGCCTACGGTGTGAAGGCTGCGGTCTGTCCCACAAAGTTGCTAAAGCAAAAAAAAGGCGTCCTCACGTTGCGCGGTCGCTTGCATAAATGCAGCAACGCACAAGTGGGGACGCCTTTGTCCGGTGTGACAGGTGCCACCCGCCGTTGGGTGGTGCCAGTCGTTTGACCCTCAGTGGTCTTGCCAATAATCAAGCAATGACCGTGCCAGGTTTACTTGGCCTTAAGGGCTTGCACTGATTGACCAGACTTGCTATTTTTAGCATAGCTACTAAGCCTTTGATTACATGGGCTAGTGGGTGTTTTTAAACATAGGTGTAGTGCGCAGATGCTGCTGGCACTGATTTTGTGCAGCGCACCAAAATCAGGCTGAATGCTTGCGGCAGTAGCAGTAGGTGAACTGTTGCAGCGTGCCAAACGGGGTACGGTGTTCTTCGCGTTCATGCTGCACCAATTCAAAAGGAGCACCAAATTCGGCATGCAGCCCATTGGGGTCGTAGCGCATCACGGGCAAGCCGCTGCACTGCAGTGGACCATCTTCGGCAAACGTGGCCACAATCACGTGGCCGCCGGGCTTGACCGAGTGCAGCACGTTGTCAACATAAGCTTGGCGGTCTTCCTTGCTGGTCAAAAAATGAAACACGGCTCGGTCGTGCCAGACATCAAAGTGGTGCGCCGGAAAAATGGCTTTTGTGATGTCCCCTTCAATCCAGCGCACCTTGTATGCGTTCGCACCCAGGCGCGACCGGGCTGCAGACAAGGCGGCCCCAGACAGGTCCAGCACTGTGATGGCATGGAAGTTGGCCAGCAAAAGGTCGTCAACCAGGGTCGAGGCACCGCCGCCCACATCGATGATGGCCGCGCTGGTGGGCACACCGGTGCCCTCAATGAGGCGCAAAGACTGTTCAGCGTGCGGTTGAAACCAGCTGACACCGTCGGTTTGCTTGGTGGTGTAGACGTGCTCCCAATGGTCTTTTGAATGCATGCTGGCTCCGGCGCTGTTCAGAAAAGCGCAAGGTTACAGGCTGCGCCCAATTGGTGCAAGCGCTGACGGCGCTGGGGGTGCGATTCAAAGTGATGTGCAGCAGAGTCAAAGCATTGGGGTCAGAGCACGAGTTTGGGGGGCGACTGTTGGCAAGCTCACCGGCCAGCAGCCAAAATCGTGATCCGACCCCAAAGCCGATACAGCACACCAGTGTGAATCGCACCCCGGCGCTGGTGACAGCGCTAGCCCAGCAGGTCGACCACATCAAGCATGCGCTGCGCCACTTCAACCAGCTTAAGGTTCTTGTCCATGGCGGTCTTGCGCAGCTTGGCGTAGGCAGCTTCTTCCGTGAGTTGCTGGCGTTGCATCAACAGGCCCTTGGCACGGTCAATGACCTTGCGGCCCTTGAGTTCGCACCTGGCATCTGCCAGTTCGGCGCGCAGGGCCTGCTCTTGCTCGAACCGGGCCAGCGCCACATCCAGAATCGGGCGAATGCGCGCAGGCTGCAAACCCGCCACCACGTAGGCCGACACACCCGCAGCCACCGCAGCGCGGGCATTGGCAGTGTCCTGATCATTGGTGAACATGACGATGGGGCGGCGTTCATCACGCGTGGCCATCACGACGTGCTCCAGGGCATCGCGCGCATCACTTTCGGCATCCACAATGATCATGTCGGGCCGTAACTGGGCAATGCGCTCGGTCAAAAACACATCCGCGGGCAAACTGGCAATCAGGTTGAAGCCGTTTTCCAGCAGGCCAATGCGCAGGCTGCGCGTGCGCTCAGCCTGGCCTTGCGCTTGGTCATCGTCAGGCTCAAGGAGGTCCGGGTCGGAAACAACAACAACAATCCGCAGCGCTTTATCCATCACCTGAACACGCAAGAATCACGCCAGCCCAAGATGCAGACGGTGCCCTCAAGTCGCCCAGATGCGTGGGCTGACAGCAGGCAGCTGCCAGAAGTGCTGACGCCACGCAGCCCAGACCTGGCGCAACAAATGGGTTGCTGACTCCACCAGCGGCGACAGCACCCGCACCATCACCATCACCATCACCATCACCATCACCATCACCATCACCATCACCATCACCATCACCATCACCATCACCTGAGCATTGGGGCAGGTTGCGCCAGCGCTGTGGTTTAAGTCGTGCGCACGAATGATCTCGCG
>JBBQLQ010000016.1:0-33364 GCA_038328055.1 Burkholderiales bacterium | reverse complement strand
AATTTTCTCGTTTGCCTTCTGGGTCAAAATATCAGACTTTCTGATGCGTATAGGCACAGTTTGTTTTTTTCATAAATAGGACTGGCACTTGTAGGAGCGGCGGCAGCCGCGAATTCGGGCTTGCCAGCCCTCCCACAAAGTAACAACCTGGCTTTCACCAGGGTGCGATTCAAACTGGCGTGCTGTGACTCTGCTGCACATCACTTTGAATCGCACCCGGCACTTGTAGGAGCGGCGGCAGCCGCGAATTCGGGCTTGCCAGCCCTCCCACACAGTCACAACCAGGCTTTCACCATGCCAAATGGATTCCGTGCTGACGTAGGAGCGGCGGCAGCCGCGAATTCGGGCTTGCCAGCCCTCCCACAAAGACACAACCTGGCTTTCACCATGCCAAATGGATTCCGTGCTGATCAGCCAGTCTGCACTGGGGCAATGGGCCTGCAAACTCTGCTGGACCAAGCGCAAGAAGATAAGCAGCGCCGCATTGAGTGCGCCCTTGTCTCGTGACAGGTAGTAGCGCAGCCGCTTGGGTACCGACAGCACCCATTGGCGCACTGGCAGGCGAGCCCACTCTGCGGTGGAGTCTGCCATCAATCGCGTGGAAGTGCATGGCCACAGATGTTTGCCCGGATCATGGCCTCAACGGCTTCAAACGCTATGTGCCGCTGGCGGTGGTGACCAGAAACATCCACATGATCAGAGCGATTCTGTGGCAAAGGGATCAGGAAGAAATCAAACGCGAACAGTCACTCCAAAGTAGATGCTTCGGATAGAACTTCCAACCGCGTAAGGCCAAGTGTCGCAGCCCAAACCGGCCTGAAAAAACGGGTTTTCCCTGAGGTGACAGTCTGAATCCCCAAGAATCTGCGCCCCATCCTCGCAACCCACGTTCCGGGCTGCCGAAGAACACAGCCCTACCCCGGCGCAGTCGTCGCGACCCATTACAAATTGACCAAGCAAGTTCACCAAGCAGGGCGCTGATCTTCGGTGTAGTCGGGTGCTGCTTGGCTGGTCATATCCCAAGTCAAACACCGAGGTGCGCAGGCCCGTCTGCATGTAGAGGTGCTGCAGTCGCCGTTAACACACCCGACATCACACGTCACCTGGCCGCAGACTGGCTGCTGCACTCGTGTATTGGTTGACGACGCATTGGCGTTTGACACGCAGGGAAAAGTTCCGTGTTGCCTTCGCTGGATTTTCTGTCACGGTGTCGCCCTATTGCGCCGCGCATTGCGGTAAGCTGTCACCTGCAGTGTTTTACCAACCTACAGGAGATGTTCATGAGTGATTCAGACAACAGCGGTTTTGCCAAATTTGTGCCCGGTTTTGATTTTTTGCAAAACCTGACCAAGAGTGCCGCGCAGGCGGTGCCGCAAATGCCCAATCTGGCCAATTGGATCGCCCCCACGCTCAATATCGAAGAGCTCGACAAGCGCATTCAGGAGCTCAAGGCGGTGCATTTCTGGCTTGACCAGAATTCCAAGGCGCTGGGTGCCACCGTGCAGGCGCTGGAAGTGCAAAAGATGACCCTGGCCACCTTGAAGGGCATGAACTTCAACATGGGCGACCTGGCCAATGCCTTCAAGCTCAAGGCCGCCGACACCGTTGCCGCTGGCGTGCATAAAGTGACAGAAAAAGCCGAATACGCCGCCAAAACGGTGGCCAGTGTGGCTGAGCAGGCCGAAGAAGCGGCTCACAAAGTGGGTGAGGCCGCCAAGCCTGTCGCAGCTGCTGCGGCTGGTATGGTGGACCCGATGCAATTGTGGACGGCGCTGACGCAGCAGTTTCAGCAAATTGCCGCCGGTGCCATGAAAGAAGTCGGCAAGGCCGCTGCCGTAGGCGCTGGCAAAGGCCTCGCGAAAGGGGTTGTCAAGGGGGTTGCCAAAGAGGCCGTAAAAGCTACTAAAACTGTAGCGGCTCGCGCAGTAGCCGAAAGGGCTCCAGCCAAAAAAGTCGTTAATAAAGCGGTGGCCAAGAAAACCGGCAGGAAGTAGGTTTTCAAGCTGCCATGAAACTGTTTCCCTACGCGCACGCCACCCACCCGCAGTGGGGCATGGCCGCCAACTTGGTGCTGGCGCAGTTGCGCGCCCAGATCGCGCTGCATGGCTATGCCAGCAACCCGACGTTGGCGTTGCTCTACATCACCGACCATTACGCAGCCGACGCGCCAAACATCCTGGCGCACCTGAGCGCCGAGCTGCCCGAGATCACCGACTGGACCGGCACCGTCGGCGTGGGCATTGCCTCCAACAATGTCGAGTACTTTGACGAGCCCGCGCTGGCCGTGATGTTGTGCGAACTGCCCACCGACCAGTATCGCGTGTTCTCCGGTGTGGCCCCGTTGGGCATGGCGTTTGAGGCGCACACCGCGCTGGTTCACGCCGACCCGCACACCGCTGACCTGCCCGAGTTGATTGCCGAAATGGCCGCGCGTACCGATTCCGGCTACGTGTTTGGTGGCCTGTCGGCCAGCCGGGGCAAATCGGTGCAATTTGCCGTGGCGGGCGACGGCAATGTCAAGGGCCAGGGCGCGGCCAGCGGTGTTTTCAGCGGTGGCTTGAGTGGCGTGGCTTTTGGCCCCGGCGTGCAGCTGATTTCGCGCGTGACACAGGGCTGCCTGCCGGTGGCCAAAGCGCACCAGATCACGGCGGCCGATAGAAATGTAGTGCTGACGCTGGACCAGCAGCCCGCGCTGGACGTGTTGTTGCGCGAGCTGCAGGTGACCCTGAATGAGCCACGCCTGGCCCTGCAGGCGGTGCGCGCCACGCTGGCCGGCTTGACGGACGTGGTGGACTCAAGTGGCCCGTCATCTGACTCGCCCACCGTGACCCGCACCGGTAATTTTGGCAACGATGTGCTGGTGCGCCACATCGTTGGTCTTGACCCCGCTCGCGCCGGCGTGGCGCTGGCCGCCCCGGTGGCGGTGGGCATGGAGCTGGCGTTTTGCCAGCGCAATGTGCAAGCCGCCCGCGCCGATTTGATGCGCGTCTGCGCCGAAATCCGCGAGGAACTTGAGCCGCAAGAGCTGGCGCTGGAATCTGTCACCGCGCTGGCAGCGTCTGAAATAGAGGCCGCACCGCACCCGGCGCGCGGCATTGCCGGGGCTATTTATGTCAGCTGCAGCGGGCGTGGTGGTGCCCACTTTGGCGGCCCCAGCGCCGAGCTGCAAATCATCCGCCGGGCGCTCGGTGATGTGCCGCTGGTGGGCTTTTTTGCCGGTGGCGAGATCGCCCGCAACCACCTGTATGGCTACACTGGTGTGCTGACCGTTTTTATATAAATAGGGCTACAGCCCTTATGGAATAAGCGCTAGTAGCTATATTTATAAGAGCGTCATGACAGGTAGATTTCGCGCTTCCCGGTGCTCCTGTTGCGCAGAGATGCAAGCGCTTATTCCTGTGGGAAGCCCCGCCAGGGGCGAATGACCCCGTAGCGACTTAGGAACCGAAAAATAATAAATTGAACAATTATCCGATTACAGACGAGATGCTAGGCAAGGCGCAGAACGCGCCGTGTGGCTGGCCACACAAGTGTTTTGCAACGCAGCATAGCGCTCGCATGCAAGATGGAGAATGTTCAAGTTATTTTTTCTCGGTGACTTAGCGCCTGCCATACCGGGTGTCCGCTTACAACCCAGCAAAATCAAGCGGGTCGAATTCGTCGTGGCGCAGTTCATGTTGCTGGCGCAGCCAATGCTTGAAATAGCGGTCGTCTGGCACCCGTGCCAGGTCGTTCTTCATGGATTCAATATTGCCTTCGAGTTGCTGTTTTTGGCTCGCCAGTTGCCGCTTCAGGCTGGCCGCGCTGAACGGGGCAAACATCGGCAGGCCAAATTCTGCAGTGGCTTGGTGCTCAATCCGGTACAACTCGCGGGTCAGCACGTCGACCCGCTCTTTGAGCAAGCTGGTCAAGGCGGCCAGTTTTTCTTTCGCCATGCTGCTGATTTTGTGGTCATCCACCAGTTCTGCTTTCAGTTGCAATTGCAGCAGCGCCAGCAGGTCGCGCCGCTCGTAGGCGGCATTGGCCTCTTTCATCAGCGCCGTTTTGCGGATGTGCTCGTCAGGGTCGGTTTCACGGTCGGGGTGCAAGGCGCTGGCAAGTTGGCGATAAATGGTGCGCAGCGCACCGTCTGCGTCAAGCGTTTGTTGCTCGGCTTTGGTCTGCGCGGCGGTTTTCTTGCGTTTGGAGGCGCTTTTGCCCGCCTGTGTTTCCTGGGCCGCGTCGTTTTGCGCCTGGATTTTGGCTGCGCTGGCGCGCATCAGGTCGTGCAGATTGTCGAAATCGCCGCCATCGTCACCAATTTTTTCACCCAACATGCTTTCCATGAAGGAATGCAACTCAGCGGTGGCAGCCCGGTTTTGGTCTTCAAGTGAATGGTCGCTGTGGGCATCGTGCAGCACTTGCATGGCTTCGTCGCCGTCGATGGCCAGGCGACCGGCCAAACTGCAAACGACCTCGGTGGCAATGCCCTTGAGTTTGGCGCTCAGGCCCTTTTGCTTAAGCCGTTCATCAAGCCAGCAGGCCATTTTGCGCAGCAGCGCGTCGTACTCTTTTTGCAGTGGCGGCAGCGTGTGGCCAAACACCACGCGGTGGCGGTCGGTCAGCGCCTGTGCGGCCGCAATTTTGCCCGCCAGTGTTTCGGTCTGGGCAAGCAATTGGTTGAAGCGCTTTTGCGCCGGTGACAGTTGGCTTGCGTCAAACTTGAGGGCAGTCAGCGCCTGCCCGCGCTTGGCGGCTTCGGGTTTGGCAGGCGGGGTTGGCGTGAACAGGTCGTTTTGTTGCGTCATGTTGTTTGGTTGAATGGTTTTAGGTGTTGGTAGGGCGCAGTCGCCCAGGCTCGGGTGCTTAATTTTGGCTCAAGCGGGCGCGGATGCGTTGCAAGGCGCGGCGCACGCGTGCTTTCATGACCCGCCCCAGCCGCCACGCCCAGGAGGCACGCACTTGCGCCAGCAGCGTTTCTTTCCAACTGATCCAGCGCGCATGCCAGTAGGCAAACCAGGCCAGTTGCAGCAAGGCTGGGCGCGTCAGGGTAAACAGCCGGGCGACGATGGCCGTGCCAGCCAGCTTGGCACCCAGGATGACCAACGTGCCCAGCAGCACCTGGCCCTGGCCAATGGCCCACAGCGCCAGCAGTTTCACCGGCAGCAGCATCAAGGTCGGCAGCAAAAACAGCGCCAGTGCGGCGTAGGGTGGCAGTGTTGGGATGCGCAGCTCCAGCCAGCGAAGGCCCGGCAAGCGGCCCACCCAGGCCAGCGCCCGCTGCAGCGGCTCCCAGCCCCATTCCTCAAACAGAATCACCAGGGCCAGCAGCCAGCCGAACAGGACGCGCAGCAGGCGAACTGGCAGGCGCAGCAGGTGCTGCCAGAGGCTGGTGGAATCAGGGCTTGGCATTGGTTTTGGCATGCGGCGTAGACTTATGCATCAAATAAGGCTATATCGCCTATGTAATATGCGCTGATAGCTATCAATTTGGTAGCGAATTGACGTGAATAATGCGCGGATGTTTTGGGTGAAACACTAACCGACCCAGTTTTCAACCGTCAGGCCCGGAACCCGGTCAAATTCGCGGGTGTTGTTGGTCACCAGAATCCAGCCTTGGGCGCGGGCGTGGGCGGCCAGCCAGAGGTCGTTGCCGCCGATGGGTTGCCCCTGTTTTTGCAATACAGCGCGAATGTCACCATAGTGTTCAGCCGCAGCCAAGGGTAGCGGGCAGGGCGCAATCATCTGGGCCAGTTGTTCAATGGTGGCCAGGGCGCGCGTGCGGGCCTGACTTTTTTCTGCGCCAAAGCGCAGTTCACCCAATGTGACGATCGACATGGCGAGCTCTTGCACTGCGTGGCGTTCAAAGCGCGCGCGCACCGCCAGGGGTTGCCCTTTGGCGATGTAGATGCAGATGTTGGTGTCGAGCAGGTAGCGCACCGGGGCGTGCAGGGGCATCAAAAAGCCTCGCGCTCTTGCGCCGGGGGGTCGATGCGGCCGTCGGCCATGAAGTCAGCCGGCAGACTGGCGAGCAGGTCAAACACGGCGGCGGCGCTGGGGGGCGACTGGCGCAGCACGATGTCATTGCCCTGCCTAAAGATTTCGACTTGATCAACGTTGAGCCGAAATTCTTTGGGCAGGCGCACCGCTTGGCTGTTGCCGGATTGAAAAACACGGGCGTAAGTCATGCGCGGCTCCGTTGGTTGTAATAACGGTAAGTATATACGTTTATTGGCGACGGAGCGCGCAGTCTGGTTCACACCCCGCGGGCCCGGTCGGCCTTGAATTGGGCGCGGAATTGGGCAAAGTTGCCGCCGTCCAGCGCAGCACGCACCTCGCTCATCAGGTTCAGGTAATAGTGCAGGTTGTGGATGCTCGACAGCATCGGGCTTAGCATTTCCGCGCAGCGGTCCAGGTGGTGCAAATAGGCGCGGCTGAAGCCGCCCGAAATACTGCCATCGGTGCGGGTGTTGCCTTTGCAGGCGTAGCAAGTGCAGGTGGCATCAAGCGGGCCGTGGTCGGTTTTGTGGCGGGCGTTGCGGATTTTCAGGTCGCCAAAACGGGTGAAGAGGGTGCCGTTGCGGGCGTTGCGGGTGGGCATGACGCAGTCGAACATGTCAACACCTTGGGCCACGCCTTCAATCAAATCCTCGGGGGTGCCGACACCCATCAGGTAACGCGGTTTATGGGCTGGCAGGCGGTGCGGCGAATGCGCCATGATGCGCAGCATCTCATCCTTGGGCTCGCCCACGCTGACACCGCCCACAGCGTAGCCGGGGAAGTTCATGGCGACCAGCGCGTCGAGCGATTCCTGGCGCAGGTGCTCAAACATGCCGCCTTGCACAATGCCAAACAGCGCGTTCGGGTTTTCCAGCCGCTCGAACTCGTTTTGTGAGCGTTTGGCCCAGCGCAGGCTCATTTCCATCGAGATGCGGGCTTCGCGCTCGGTGGTGATCTGGCCTTTGGTTTTGGGCTCGACTGATAAATACGGCGTGCATTCGTCGAGCTGCATGGCGATGTCGGAGTTCAGCGTGGTTTGGATTTGCATGCTGACCTCGGGCGACATGAACAGCTTGTCGCCATTGACCGGCGATGAAAAATGCACGCCTTGCTCGGTGATCTTGCGCATGGCTCCCAGGCTCCAGACCTGAAAGCCACCTGAGTCGGTCAGGATCGGTTTGTTCCAGCGCTCAAAACCGTGCAAACCGCCAAAGCTGTTCATCACGTCTTCACCCGGGCGCATCCACAGGTGAAAGGTGTTGCCCAAAATGATTTGTGCGCCCATGTCTTGCAGGCTGGCAGGCGTGACCCCTTTGACGGTGCCGTAGGTGCCCACCGGCATGAAGATCGGGGTTTGCACCACACCGTGGTTCAGTGTCAGCGTGCCACGGCGGGCGTGGCTGCCAGCATAAGTGCCTTGGGCGGGGTCGGTGGCGAGCAGGTCAAATTTCAGCATGGATTAACTTCAGGCAGGGTTGCTTTTGGGCAGGTAGTTCACGCCTGGCAAATCTTTGAAATGCTGGTCTTGGGTCCAGAGCGTGGCACGCTGGGCTTGGGCCGTGGCGTAAATCAGGCTATCAGCCAGGGGCAGACCGCTGGCGGCTGCAGATAAAGTCAAGTTCAGGTCGATGTCGATCACGCGACCTTCGCGCATCAAAGCCACCGCCTGATTGGCGTGGGCCACGCCAAACTCACGCAATGCCACTTTGTAGACCTCGTAAATCGTGATCATGGGAACGACCAGTTGAGCGGTTTTCTCAATCACTTCGGCATACAAATCGGCCCGTTCCGAATTGCTGAAAAATTCTAACCAGCAGGAGGAGTCGAGCACCAATTGTTGGCTGCCCGAAGCCGTTTTTGGCCGCGTCATCAGAATCGATCCGGCTCAACCGGGATGTCGGTGCTGCTTAGTCCAGCCAGCAAACCCCGGTAGTCAGCAGGAGCCTTGATGGGAACCAGTTGAATCACACCATTGACTTCGAACACGCTCATCCGGCTGCCGGGCTTGATGCCGCCGGCCTCGCGAATGGCGCGCGGGATGACCACCTGGTACTTGGGCGAGACGATGACGGTTTGATTTTGCATATCGATGATTGTAGGGTGCGCCAATTTGCTAATCGATAAGCAATTTGGGTGATTTATTTGAAGAACGTGGATTAGCAGGCCGCTAGAGCTCAAAGTGACTGCGCACCCGCTCTTCCAGCAGGGTGCGGGCTGCTTGCTCTTCAATGTTGGCGAGTCGGTCAAAAAATGTCCGCGACATGGGTTTGAAGACAGCCATCACCCCAGGGTCAAAGTGGCTGCCGGTGTCTTTTTCCAGAATCGCCATCGCGGCCTCATAGCCCATGGGTTCTTTGTATGGCCGTTTGGAGCACAGCGCGTCAAACACGTCGGCCACCGCAAAAATGCGTGCGGCCAAAGGAATGTCTTCGCCTTTGGTTTGTTGTGGATAGCCGGTGCCATTCCACTTTTCGTGGTGACTCGCCACCACCTCATGGGCCCCGCTGAGCCAGCCTGCGCCCATGACAATGTCGCGCCCCTGGTTCACATGGGTACGCATGATGGTCATTTCAGCGTCGTCAAGCTTGCCAGGCTTGAGCAAAATGGCATCGGGAATGCCGATTTTGCCGACATCATGCAAAAAACTCCCCGCAATCAGCGCTTGCATTGCTCCGCCTGAAACGCCCATTTTCTCGGCCACGCTGGCGGCTATCCAGGCGACCCGGTAGTTGTGTGCGCCGGTATCCGAGTCGCGTTTGGCAATGGCCCGGCCCAACGACTCCATCATCGCAATGTGCGAGTCCAGCACCTCACGCGCCTTGCGCTCGTTGTCGGTCGACAAATGAACCACCACCGGATACAGCACCGCGCCGCACAGCAACGCGGCCAGCCCGATCATCAAGGCGGCTGTCAATGCGCTGTAAATAACCTGGTCTTTTTGCCAGTCAGGCATGACCCGCACACCCTCAAAATACCCGGTGATGGGCAGACTCATGTCGGTGGCTGAATCGCGCAGCGGCACAAACACCCGCATCACCCAAACCCCTTTGTCCAACTGCATGCTTTGGTAAAGCGCCGCGGAGTAATTGGGTACGCCATGGTTCGGCAGTTGCGGTTCGATGGCCATGCCCTGCGGCGTATTGGCCTCGGCCAATTTGTTGCCCTGTGCATCGTAAATTTCAACTAGATCGAACATGCCGCCAGAAATCATTTTTGCCGCCTCGGTGGCGCGCGCTACGGCCTCAGGGCCTGATAAATTGAAGGCGTTGTAGCGGTGCAGCAGGCGGCCCGCTTCTTCGTTCGCCAGCGCAACAATGGCTTCTTCGGAGTTTTCGCGTTGCACAAACCAGGCGATCGGGCTGCCGATGCAAGCCAAAAGAATACTCACCATGGCGATGCGGGCAGCGGTGCGTTTTTGAAAGCTGTTCATGAGACTGTCCTTGTTGGACCCCGGGCGAAGGGTGGCGCTGTTGACTAATCACGGGTGTAAACCGTGCGCACTAGCAGCATGGCATCGCCATAGCTGAAAAAGCGGTAGCGCTGCTCAATGGCGTGCTGGTACAGCGCCTTGATGTGATCGAAACCGGCCAGGGCGCTGACCAGCATCATCAGGCTCGATTTGGGCAGGTGAAAGTTGGTGATGAGGGCATCAATCACCTGGAATTCAAAGCCGGGCGTGATGAAGATGCAGGTGTCGCCAGAAACGGGGGAAGTCGCGGGAAGACCGTCCGTCGCTGCGTGCGTAGCGCGGCAGTCCAGGGCTCCAGAAGTCCTGGAATTCATGGATTGCCGCGTCGCTGGCGATCCTCGCAATGACGGACATTTCGGTTCAAGGTCCGTGGGCGGTTTTGAGGTCGAAACTGGCAACTCGCCATGACGATGGGTTGACATCGTCAATGCCCACGATTCCAGCGTGCGCACGGTGGTGGTGCCCACCGCCACAACGCGCCCACCGCGCGCACGGCAGTCGGCAATCGCCTGTTGGGTGGCTGCCGGCACCTCGTACCACTCGCTGTGCATCTGGTGCTCGGCCAGGTTCTCGGTTTTGACGGGCTGAAAGGTGCCCGCGCCCACGTGCAGCGTGACATGCGCGCGCGCAACACCCATGGCATCAATGGCCGCCAGCAGGGGCTCATCAAAATGCAGCGCAGCAGTCGGTGCCGCCACCGCCCCCAGGTTTTTGGCAAACACGGTCTGGTAGCGCTGCGCATCCTCAGCCGAGTCGGTGTGGGTGATGTAGGGCGGCAGCGGCACATGGCCGTGGCGCGCCATCAGCGTGTAGGGGTCGTCGCCAGCATCATTGCTCAGCACAAAGCGAAACAGCGCGCCTTGCTCGTCGGGCCAGCGCCCCAGCAGCGTGGCGCTCAGGTGGTCGGGGTGGCCGGGCGCGCTGGTCAGCGCTAGGGTGGTGCCGACCTCAGGCTTTTTGCTCACGCGCATGTGGGCGGCCACCTGGTTGCCACCCAGCACGCGCTCAATCAGCAGCTCGACCTTGCCACCGGTCGGTTTTTCGCCAAACAGCCGCGCGTTCATCACTTTGGTGTCGTTGAACACCAGCAGGTCACCAGGCTGCAGCAGCGCGGGCAAGTCCCGGAAGATGCGGTCGACGGGCGTGGCCGTGCTGCCGTCCAGCAGGCGCGAGCCGCTGCGCTCGGGTGCCGGGTGCTGGGCGATCAACTCCGGGGGCAATTCAAAGTCAAAGTCGCTGAGGGTGAAAGTGCGCTGTGCGTCGGGGGCTGTCGGTGTGCTGAGAGTCATGCTGCTTGAGGGGCGGACTGCCCCGTGCCAAGTGGATAAGGCCCGCATTGTCGCAGGCCAGCGGGTAAACTTGGGCCGCGTCAGGGGGCGGGTTAGAGCCCCAAAGTCGTTTTACCGGCCACACAGGCCATGCCCATTTTTTGGAGAATTTCAGTGCAACTTGTCTGTCTGGACCTTGAAGGTGTCCTCGTCCCCGAAATCTGGATCGAGTTTTCCAAACGCACCGGCATCCCCGAGCTGTCGCGCACCACGCGCGATGAGCCTGATTACGACAAGCTGATGAAGTTCCGGCTCGACCTGCTCAAAAAGCACCAACTCGGCCTGCCAGACGTCCAGAAAGTTATTTCCGAGATGGGCCCCATGGCCGGTGCCAAGGACTTTCTTGACGCGCTGCGCCGTGATTTTCAGGTGATCATCCTGTCAGACACGTTTTACGAATTTGCCATGCCGCTGATGGCGCAACTGGGCATGCCCGCATTGTTTTGCCATAAGCTCGAAGCCGATGCTGCTGGCATCCTGGTGAACTACCACCTGCGCATGCCAAACCAGAAAAAAGAGGCGGTGCAGCGTTTCCGTGAGTTGCAGTTCAAGGTGATTGCCGCAGGCGACTCGTACAACGACACTGCCATGCTGGCTGAGGCCCATGCCGGCATTTTGTTTCACCCGCCGCAAAACGTGATTGACGAGTTTCCGCAGTTTCCGGTGACGATGAATTACACCGAATTGCGCCGCGAAATCGACCAGGCTTCTGCCCGCATTTGAACCAAAAAATGGGGCCGAAGCCCCATGGTGCAGCTGATTGACAACGCTGCGCCCGTGAAATTGGAGGGTGACCCTCAAGGCTTGATGTAGGCGTAGCCCTGCAGTTGCAATTTGGTCAGCCTCACCACGCCTGAGGGGGTGAAGTCGGCCTCTTGAATGAACTGCTCTTTTTTCAGATTGCGGTTCTTCAGGGTGATTTCGCACACCTCAAACTTGACACCGCGGTTTTTCAGTGCGGCCACCAGCGGTTCAAACGATGACTCACTGCGGTCCTTCATGCCCTCCATCAAAAAATCAACGCCAAACGCATGTGCCACCAGTGTGATCTGGGCAGTGGGGTCGGTGTCGAGGTGGTTGCGGATGTTGCGCAGCGTAGCCAGCGCCTGGCTGGCGGTGTCATTGACGTGGTACACCACCTTGTCCTGGGCATGTGCCATGGTCAAGCTGAACAGCAGCACGGTCAGCGCCGCGAGGGATCGGAAAGTCATACGGGTCTCCTTTATATAAGTTGGAGGCAAAGTATTGCACAGACTGGAAAAACATGTCGAGCCCGACAAAATTAACTTGCGTGCCATCAAGCCGACCGCTTGAAAACTTGTCGAATCCGCGCTGGTGGGGATGCGCCACAATGCCGTGATGGCCAGTGCCCCTGCAAAATCCTCTTCTGCCGAAACCCTCAGCGGCCCGCAAAAAGCGCTGGCCAAACTCGGTTTGGTGCGACCGATTGATCTGGCGCTGCACCTGCCGCTGCGCTACGAGGATGAAACCCGGCTGGTCAAGCTGCGCGATGTGCGTGAGGGTGATGTGGCGCAGGTCGAAGGCACGGTGACGCACAGCGAGGTCAAACTCAGCGGCCATCGGCAGTTGCTCGTCACGCTCGACGACGGCACGGGCACCTGCTTGTTGCGTTTTTTCACTTTTTACCCGTCGCAGCAAAAGGCGCTGACGGTGGGCAACCGGATTCGCGTGCGCGGTGAAATTCGTGGCGGCTTCATGGGGCTGACGATGATGCACCCGGCCTTCAAACCCGCCGGGGGTGAATTGGCGACGGCGCTCACGCCGGTGTACCCAACGGTGGCCGGATTGCCGCAAATCTATTTGCGTCGGGCGGTGGACGGTGGCCTGGCGCGGGCTGACCTGGCTGATACGGTGCCAGGGCAGTTTTTAAGCCAAATTGGCCTGCAGCCCTCTTGGAATATGCGTGAGGCACTATCATTTTTACATCATCCTGCGCCCGATGTGACGCTGGCAGCGCTGGAAGATCGCAGCCACCCGGCCTGGCAGCGTCTCAAGGCCGAAGAACTACTGGCCCAGCAACTGTCGCAACTGCAGGCCAAACGCGAGCGGGCCTTGTTGCGCGCACCGGCTTTGCTGGCGATCAGCCATTCAGAATGGATGTTGCATGAGCGTCTGTTGGCCGTGTTGCCCTTTCAACTGACCGCAGCCCAGCGCCGTGCCTGCGAGGAAATCATCCATGACCTGCGCCGCCCGGTGCCTATGCACCGGCTGCTGCAAGGCGATGTGGGCTCCGGCAAAACCGTGGTGGCAGCGCTGGCGGCAGCCGTGTGCATGGATGCCGGCTGGCAGTGCGCGCTGATGGCCCCCACCGAGATTCTGGCCACCCAGCACTTTGCCAAACTGGTGAGCTGGCTGGCGCCGCTGGGCATCACCGTGGCGTGGCTCACCGGCAGCCAGAAAACCAAAGAGCGCCGCGAGATGCTGGCGCTGATTGCCAGCGGCAAAGCTCAGCTGGTGGTCGGCACGCATGCCATCATCCAGGACAAGGTGCAGTTCAAACATCTGGCGCTGGCCATCATCGACGAGCAGCACCGCTTTGGCGTGGCGCAGCGGTTGGCGCTACGCGGCAAGCTGGTGGATGCGCTGGAGCCGCATTTGCTGATGATGACGGCTACACCCATCCCGCGTACGCTGGCCATGAGCTACTACGCCGATCTCGACGTGTCCACCCTCGACGAACTGCCGCCCGGGCGCACGCCCATCATCACCAAGGTGGTCAACGACGCGCGCCGCAGTGAGGTGGTGGAACGCATCCAGGGGCAAATCCTGCAAGGTCGGCAGATTTACTGGGTCTGCCCGCTGATTGAAGAAAGCGAGGCGCTGGATTTGACCAACGCCACCGAAACCCATGCCCAGCTCAGTGCCGCGCTGCCGGGGGTCATGGTGGGCCTGCTGCACTCGCGCATGCCGGTGGCCGAGAAAAAAGCCGTGATGAGCCTGTTTGCCGCTGGCCAGATGGGCGTGCTGGTCAGCACCACGGTGATTGAAGTGGGTGTTGATGTGCCCAATGCGTCACTGATGGTGATTGAGCATGCCGAGCGTTTTGGCCTGAGCCAGCTGCACCAGTTGCGTGGCCGGGTTGGGCGCGGTGCGGCGGCTTCGGCCTGCGTGCTGTTGTACTCCACGGGTGACGCGCCACGACTGGGCGAGACCGCACGTGAGCGCCTGCGCGCCATGGCCGAGAGCAACGACGGTTTTGAGATTGCCCGGCGCGACCTGGAGATTCGTGGCCCCGGCGAATTCATGGGCGCACGCCAGTCGGGGGCGGCGCTGTTGCGCTTTGCCGATGTGGTGGAAGATGCCGCGCTGCTGGCCTGGGCGCGCAAGCTCGCGCCCATCATGCTCGACGGGCATCCCCAACTGGCCCAGCACCATGTGCAGCGCTGGCTGGGTGCGCGTTCGGACTACCTGAAAGCGTAAACCCCGTCGTTGCGAAAAGCGCAGCGACGCGGCAATCCATGTATTCGCATCTGTGCACCATCATCCTAGATTCCTCAGTTGACCGCGCATTTCTTTCAGTAAGTTCGCATGAACATTCGCTTTTTCAGCGTTGATCGACTTCACCTTTTGGGTGACAGCGCTACGCATCCGATTGAGCCGCCAGGACCGTGCCTGGGGGCGTTGATCCTCCTCGAAGGCAGCAGCCTTCAGCGTCGTCTCGCCTACCCAGACACGGTTCTGACAGCCCACTCGGGCGCGTCCAACTAAGGAATTTAGGATCATGTGTCGTGGCGGTATTGACGGGTGATCTGTGCCACCTGCACCACGTAGCTCTCATACCAGCGCTCGCGCCCGAGTTGCTGGGCGATGACGTGTTCGGCCTGTGCCTTCCAGGCGCGAATGCTGTCTTCATTGGGCCAATACGACAGGGCCACTTCGTTGCTACCTTCGGTCACCGCGTGAAATTCCAGACAGCCAAACTGCCCCAGCGCCAGCTCGCGCATGCGCGCGGCGACCGCAGAATATTCGGGGCCGAACTGGCGCACCTTGGCGCGAAAAATAACGACAAACATGAAGACTCCTGGAATTGAATGCAAAAAAATAGCCCTGTTTGAGGCCGCAGGCTCAGACTTCTTGATGCGTATAGACAAAATTTGCTTTTTTCAGGAATAGGACTGGCACTTGTAGGAGCGGCGGCAGCCGCGATTTCGGGCTTGCCAGCCCTCCCACAAAGTCACAACCAGGCTTTCACCATGCCAAATGGATTTCGTGCGGATCAGGAAGTCTGAGGCTAAGGCGATGGCAGTGGCCGCTACATGGTAGCGGCATCCGCGCCGCAACAATAGACGCGTATGCTCGCACCTATCATGCAGCGTCTGACCCAAGCTCCCAATCTGGCGATTGCCACTTTATGGGTTGACTCGCTCAGGGTGGAAGGCATCGCCGCCAGCGTGCAACGTCAATATCTGGGCAGCTTGGCCGGTGAACTGCCGCCGGATCAGTGTTTGCCCGAGGTGTGGGTGCATGAAGCAGCACAGCAGGCACGGGCGCAACAGCTGCTTTTTGACATTGCGCACACTCCCCAGCGCCGTTGGCAGTGCACTTGCGGCGAGCCGGTGGAAGGTGGCTTTGAGCAGTGCTGGAACTGCGGCGCGTTGATGCCCGCATAACTGGGTGCACTATGGCGCGCCATTTCATGTGGGTTGCTTCTCCGGATTCATGCAAGTTGGTAGGAAAATAGCACCATGACCCTGACCGAACTCAAATACATCGTGGCGGTGGCGCGCGAGCGGCACTTTGGCAAGGCAGCCGAGGCGTGTTACGTCTCGCAACCCACTTTATCGGTGGCCATCAAAAAGCTCGAAGAAGAGTTGGACGTGAAGCTGTTTGAGCGCAGCGCCAATGAAGTAACGGTGACGCATCTGGGCGAAGCCATCGTGCGCCAGGCGCAAAGCGTGCTGGAGCAGGCTGCTGCCATCAAGGAAATCGCCAAGCGCGGCAAAGACCCGCTGGCCGGGCCGCTCACCCTGGGCATCATTTACACGATAGGGCCGTACTTGCTGCCGGACCTGGTGCGGCAGATGATCGCCAAAACACCGCAAATGCCGCTGATGCTGCAGGAGAACTTCACCGTCAAACTGCTGGAGATGCTGCGCACCGGAGAGATTGATTGCGCCATTTTGGCCGAGCCGTTTCCCGATGCCGGGCTGGCCATTGCGCCGCTGTACGACGAGCCATTCATGGCGGTGGTGCCGATCAATCACCCGCTGGCCAGCCAGAGCAGTGTGACCAGCGAGCAGCTCAAGGCCGAGACCATGCTGCTCCTGGGCAGTGGCCATTGCTTTCGTGACCATGTGCTTGAAGTTTGTCCGGAATTTGCGCGCTTTTCGGCCAATGCCGAGGGCATTCGCAAAAGCTTTGAGGGCTCATCGCTGGAAACCATCAAGCACATGGTGGCCGCTGGCATGGGTGTCACGCTGGTGCCGCGCCTGAGCGTGCCCAAAGAGGCGCTGGCACCCAAACCCCGGCGCAAGCGTGATGAAGACCCCTATGTGAAATACCTGCCTTTCGCCGGTGACCCGCCGACGCGCCGGGTGGTACTGGCTTGGCGGCGTAGTTTCACCCGCTATGAGGCGATTGCCGCGCTGCGCAACGCCATTTATGCCTGTGAATTGCCGGGCGTGCAGCGCTTGTCCTGACTGATGAATGGGGTTGGATGTGACACGTTGGCGTAAAAAACTCAAGGTCTATCTGGATTTGATCCGCTGGAGCCGCCCGGCCGGCTGGCTGCTGCTGCTGTGGCCAACCTTGGGCGCGCTGTGGGTGGCTGCGGGCGGCTTTCCAGGCTGGCATCTGCTGGGCGTGTTTGTGTTGGGCACGATTCTGATGCGCAGCGCGGGCTGCTGCATCAACGACGTGGCCGACCGCGATTTTGACCGTCACGTCAAGCGCACCGCCCAGCGGCCGGTCACCACCGGAGTCGTCTCGGTCAATGAAGCATTGGCGGTCGGTGCCGTGCTGGCGCTGCTGGCGTTTGCGCTGGTGCTGAGCACCAACACCATCACTGTGGGCATCTCTTGTGCCGCCCTGGCTGTCACACTGGCTTATCCCTATGCCAAGCGCTTTGTGTCGATGCCGCAAGCCGTGCTGGGGGTGGCGTTCAGCCTGGGGATTCCGATGGCGTTTGCCGCCGTGCTGGGCGATGTGCCGCCGCTGGCGTGGTGGTTGATGCTGGGCAACCTGTTCTGGGTGCTGGCCTATGACACTGAGTACGCCATGGTTGACCGCGATGATGATCTGAAAATTGGCATCAAAACATCGGCCATCACCCTGGGCCGTTGGGATGTGCTGGTGGTGACCTTGTGTTATTCGTTATTTATAAGTATTTGGGCTGTAGCCCTTATAAAATATGCGCATAACGCTATCTTTTTGATAGCTATACTGCTCGCCTTCGGACAAGCCATCTGGCACTTCGCCCTGATTCGCAACCGCACCCGTGACGGCTGTTTCAAGGCTTTCAGGCTCAATCACTGGTTGGGCTTGACCGTGTTTGCTGGCATCGTGGCCAGCTACATGCTGCAATAAAAAAGCCGCCTTTCAGCAAGGCGGCTTGGGTGTGGATGGCGGCGGGGCTTGCACGATGCCCGGTGGCGTTTGTCTGGGCTCAGGCGGCACCAAACTCGTCGCCGAGTTCCTTGGCCCGTTCGCGTGCGGCGTACATGGCATCAATGAACAAGGCGCGGACATCGCCGTCTTCCATGGCGGAAATGGCCGCGTGGGTGGTTCCGCCTTTGGATGTCACCCGCTGGCGCAGCACTTGCGGCGAATCACCAGAGGTGCGCGCCAATTCGCTGGCTCCGGCGAAGGTGGCCACAGCGAGCCGGTGGGCCTGTTCACGGCTCAAACCCATTTCGGTTCCTGCCGTGGTCATGGCTTCCATGAAATAGAACACGTAGGCCGGGCCAGACCCCGACAAAGCGGTGACCACATCGAGCTGTTCTTCTGCATCAAACCAAATGGCCTCGCCTGTTGTGGCGATGATTTGATCAACCCGTGCCTGATCCGTCGCTGACACGCCAGCGCGGGCAAACAAGCCGGTGATGCCCTTGCCGATCAGCGCGGGTGTGTTGGGCATGGCGCGCACCACGCGATCGCTGCCAAGCCACTGCGCGATGCTGTCGCTGCGAATGCCAGCGGCAACGCTCAGGTGCAGGGCCCCGGCGCAATAAGCCGCCACAGCCAAAGCCGCATTCTTGAAAGTCTGTGGTTTGACCGCCCAGATCACTACCGCAGCATCCGCCAGAAAAGCGCCGGCTTGGGGCTGTGCTGACAGGCCAAAGTCGTCCTGCAACTTCTTCCTGGCATCAGTGGAAGGCTCTACTACGTGTATCTGTTGTGCCGGCACGCCTTGTTTGATGAGTCCGCCAATGATGGCGTTGGCCATGTTGCCCCCGCCGATAAATGCTACTTGCTCGCTCATGTGTGGTGCGCAGCGGTCAGACTGCGTTGCTAGGTTGAAGCGGCCAAGTTTAATCAATCTGCGCGCCCGGTTTGAGAAGTCCTACCGCGCTATCGGTCGCCGCCGCTGCCGGTCGCCAAATAAGCCCGATCGTTGAATATTTTCAGAAAACTCATAAAAAGCTTGAGCGACCTGCAATTTCAGTGCATAATTCGGGGCTTCGCTTGAAAAAGTATGAAGTGTCTGCCCAAAGCTAACAACGTGAGTGGTTCATGTTGGGTGTAACGGGCCCAAGACTGACTGAAATAAACGCTTGCATTGTGTGAGCTGTTTTTTTGGTGCAAGTTGGGAAATAAACAAATGATCCAAACCGAATCTCGACTAGAAGTCGCCGACAACACTGGCGCAAAGTCCGTTCTGTGCATTAAGGTGCTCGGCGGATCCAAGCGTCGCTACGCCAGTGTGGGCGATATTATCAAAGTTAGCATTAAAGAAGCTGCACCTCGTGGCCGCGTTAAAAAAGGCGATGTTTACAGTGCGGTGGTTGTCCGTACTGCAAAAGGCATTCGCCGTAGCGATGGCTCCCTGGTCAAGTTTGATGGCAATGCAGCTGTTTTGCTTAACGCCAAGCTGGAGCCGATTGGCACCCGCATTTTTGGACCGGTCACACGTGAATTGCGCACTGAAAAGTTCATGAAGATTGTGTCTCTGGCCCCTGAAGTTTTGTAAGGACATCCCATGAACAAGATTCGCAAAGGCGACGATGTGATCGTGCTTACCGGGCGCGACAAAGGCAAGCGCGGCAAAGTATCGCTGCGCAAAGATGATTCGCACGTGGTTGTTGATGGTGTCAATACCGTCAAGAAGCACGCCAAGCCAAACCCCATGAAGGGTGTGGCAGGCGGCATTATTGAAAAGACCATGCCTATTCACCAGTCCAACATTGCCATTTTCAATGTGGCAACTGGCAAGGCTGATCGTGTAGGCATCAAGTTGCTGGCTGATGGCAAGCGCGTTCGCGTTTACAAGTCCAGCGGCGAAGAAATCAAGGTGGCATGAACATGGCTCGTTTGCAACAACTCTTCCGCGAAAAGCTGGCGCCAGAACTGATGGCCAAATTCGGCTACACGTCTGCCATGCAAGTTCCGCGTCTGACCAAAATCACGCTGAACATGGGTGTCAGCGAAGCAGTAGCTGATAAAAAAGTGATGGACCACGCTGTCAGCGATTTGTCCAAAATTGCCGGACAAAAACCTGTCGTCACCATGTCCAAGAAGGCGATTGCCGGCTTCAAGATTCGTGAAAACCAGGCAATCGGCTGCATGGTAACTTTGCGCGGTGCGCAAATGTATGAATTTCTGGACCGTTTCGTCACCGTGGCCTTGCCTCGGGTTCGGGACTTCCGTGGTATTTCCGGGCGCGCTTTTGACGGCCGTGGCAATTACAACATCGGTGTCAAAGAACAAATTATTTTCCCTGAAATTGAATACGACAAGGTTGATGCCTTGCGCGGTCTCAATATCAGTATCACGACAACGGCCAAAACCGATGACGAGTGCAAGGCGCTCCTCACAGGGTTCCGTTTCCCCTTCAAGAACTGAGGTGATCTGTGGCTAAGATGGCTTTAATCCAACGCGAGCTCAAAAGAGACAAACTCGTGGCCAAGTACGCAAAGAAACATGCGGAATTTAAGGCGATTTCAACCGATGCAAAGCGCACAGACGAAGAGCGCGCAGCAGCGCGTCTTGGTTTGCAAATGCTGCCACGCAACGCAAACCCAACGCGTCAACGCAACCGTTGTGCAATCACAGGGCGCCCACGTGGCACCTTTGCGCACTTTGGTCTGGCGCGGGCAAAAATTCGTGAAATGGCTTTTGCCGGTGAAATCCCTGGCATTGTCAAGGCTAGCTGGTAATCGGCAGGAGACATAGATATGAGCATGAGTGACCCGATCGCCGACCTGTTGACACGCATTCGCAATGCGCAAATGGTTGCCAAAGCAACTGTTCGCGTACCTTCTTCCAAAGTGAAGGTGGCGATTGCCCAAGTGTTGAAAGACGAAGGCTATATTGATGATTTCAAAGTCAATGCAGCTGACGGCAAACCTGAGCTTGAAATAGCCCTTAAATACTACGCAGGCCGCCCTGTGATTGAGCGCATTGAGCGCGTCAGTCGCCCAGGACTGCGTGTGTACCGCGGCAGCGATGCCATCCCCCAGGTTCAAAATGGGCTTGGTGTGGCAATTGTCACAACACCCAAGGGTGTGATGACTGATCGCAAAGCACGTGCTACCGGTGTCGGTGGCGAAGTTCTTTGCTACGTCGCTTAACGCGTGACATTCAGGAGAAACATAAGATGTCCCGTATTGGAAAAATGCCCGTTGCCATTCCGGCAGGCGTGGATGTGACGATCAGTCAACAAGCTGTTACTGTCAAAGGCTCTGGTGGTTTGTTGACGCTGCCACAGAACGCTTTGGTCAAGTTGGTGAACGAGTCTGGCGTGTTGAGCTTTTCAGCCGCCAATGACTCTCGCGAAGCCGATGCCATGGCTGGCACCATGCGCCAGTTGGTCAACAACATGGTCGTTGGCGTAACCAAAGGCTTTGAAAAGAAGCTGACCTTGATCGGTGTGGGTTACAAGGCGCAAGCGCAGGGTACCAAGCTCAATCTGACAGTTGGTTACTCTCACCCGGTTAACAAAGACATGCCCGATGGCATTTCTGTGGCAACGCCTACACCCACTGAAATTGTGATCAAGGGTGCTGACCGTCAGCGCGTTGGTCAGGTTGCGGCTGAAGTTCGTGCGATTCGACCACCTGAGCCCTATAAAGGCAAAGGCATTCGTTATTCGGACGAAAAAGTTGCTATCAAAGAAACCAAGAAGAAATAAGGATCTGCACTATGTTGAACAAAAAAGAACAGCGTCTTCGCAGAGCCCGTCAGACGCGTATCCGTATCGCCCATCAGGGTGTAGCACGCTTGACGGTCAATCGTACCAATTTGCATATCTACGCCAGTGTGATTTCTGGCGACGGCTGCAAGGTGCTGGCGTCGGCTTCTACTGCAGAAGCGGAAGTTCGCCAGGCATTGGGCGGATCCGGCAAGGGTGGTAACGTGGCTGCGGCCCAAGTTATTGGCAAGCGTTTGGCTGAAAAGGCAAAGGCTGTCGGTGTTGAAAAAGTAGCGTTTGATCGCGCGGGTTTTGCGTACCATGGCCGCGTCAAAGCGCTGGCCGATGCGGCACGTGAAGCTGGCTTGCAGTTTTAAGCAGATCGGAATACACAATGGCTAAAGTTCAAGCAAAAATGCAAGGTAAGGCTGAAGGGCCTGAGGATGGTCTGCGCGAGAAAATGATCGCGATCAACCGTGTCACCAAAGTGGTGAAGGGTGGTCGTATCCTTGGCTTTGCAGCATTGACTGTGGTTGGCGACGGTGATGGTACCGTTGGCATGGGCAAAGGAAAGTCCAAAGAAGTTCCCGCTGCTGTCCAGAAAGCTATGGAAGAAGCACGTCGCAACATGACCAAAGTTTCACTGAAAAATGGCTCAATTCACCACAAAGTGATGGGTCACCACGGTGCTGCCTCGGTCATGATGGCACCCGCTCCAAAGGGTACTGGCATCATTGCCGGTGGTCCGATGCGCGCAGTGTTTGAAGTCGTTGGTATTACCGATATTGTGGCCAAGAGCCATGGTTCGAGCAATCCCTACAACATGGTTCGGGCAACGCTAGATGCGTTGTCGCACGCTACAACGCCGTCCAATGTGGCGGCTAAGCGTGGCAAATCAGTTGAAGAACTGTTTGCTTAAACGGAGTTATTGAGCATGACAACAGAAAAAAAAGTCACCGTGCAACTGGTGCGCAGCCCAATCGGCTGTGCTGAGTCGCACCGTGCCACCGTTCGTGGCTTGGGGCTGCGCAAGATTCGCAGCACCCGGGAATTGGTCGACACCCCCGAAGTGCGCGGCATGATTAACAAGATCAGTTATCTGGTCAAAGTGCTTTAAGAGGTTAATGATGGAACTCAATAGCATTCAACCCGCTGATGGTGCCAAGCACTACAAACGTCGTGTCGGTCGCGGCATTGGTTCAGGTCTGGGAAAAACAGCGGGTCGTGGGCACAAGGGTCAAAAGTCCCGTGCAGGTGGCTACCACAAGGTCGGTTTCGAAGGCGGTCAAATGCCTATGCAGCGACGCTTGCCCAAGCGTGGCTTCAAATCTGCATTGCTGAAGTTCAATGCAGAAGTGACCTTGAAAGCACTTGAACAGCTGGGTGCTGACGAAGTTGATCTGCTGGTGCTCAAGCAGGCTCGCTTGGTTAGTGAGTTGGCAAAAGTTGTCAAGATCATCAAAACTGGTGAAATCACCAAAGCGATCAAGCTGACCGGCATTGGCGCTAGCGCTGCTGCTAAGGCTGCTATTGAAGCAGTTGGTGGATCCTTTGCGTAATCTGACTTAAAAGAAGACTGTAAGTGGCAACAAGCTCAGCATCCATGGCAAAAACAGACAAGTACGGCGATCTGCGACGGCGCCTTGTCTTTTTGTTGCTGGCACTGGTGGTGTACCGGGTCGGTGCACATATCCCTGTGCCTGGCATTGATGCGGCCCAACTGCAGCAGTTTTTCAAGGGACAACAGGGTGGCATCCTCGGGATGTTCAATATGTTTTCCGGTGGTGCGCTGTCGCGGTTTACCATTTTCGCGCTTGGCATCATGCCGTATATTTCGGCATCGATCATCATGCAGTTGATGGGTTATGTGCTGCCGGCCTTTGAGCAGCTCAAGAAAGAGGGCGAAGCTGGTCGACGCAAAATCACCCAATACACGCGCTATGGCACGCTGGGCTTGGCTTTGTTCCAGTCGTTGGGTATTGCTATTGCGCTTGAGAGTTCGGCGGGACTCGTGATTTCGCCCGGATTTGGCTTTCGCATGACAGCGGTGGTCACTTTGACAGCAGGTACCGTTTTCCTGATGTGGCTCGGTGAGCAAATTACCGAGCGGGGCTTGGGTAATGGGATTTCGATTCTGATTTTCGCTGGCATTGCGGCGGGATTGCCGAATGCGATTGGCGGCTTGCTGGAACTGGTTCGCACCGGGGCGATGAGCATTATTGTGTCGTTGCTGATTGTGGTGCTGGTTGGTTTGGTGACTTATTTTGTCGTGTTTGTAGAACGTGGGCAGCGGAAAATTTTGGTTAACTATGCCCGCCGTCAGGTTGGTAACAAGGTTTACGGCGGCCAGTCCTCCCATCTGCCACTCAAGTTGAATATGGCTGGTGTTATTCCCCCGATTTTTGCTTCGTCAATTATCTTGTTACCTGCTACCGTGGTGGGCTGGTTTAGCGCCGGTGACTCGATGCGTTGGTTGAAAGATATCGCTGGTTCATTGACACCAGGGCAGCCAATTTATGTCATGCTTTACGCGGCTGCTATTATTTTCTTTTGCTTCTTCTACACGGCACTGGTGTTTAATAGCCGTGAAACTGCCGATAATTTGAAGAAGAGTGGTGCTTTTGTACCGGGCATTCGGCCCGGTGATAACACGGCCAAATACATTGACAAAATTTTGTTGAGGTTGACGTTTGTCGGGGCCATTTATATTACCCTGGTGTGTCTGTTGCCTGAGTTTCTTATTCTGAAATACAACGTACCATTCTATTTTGGCGGTACATCACTGCTGATTATTGTGGTGGTAACGATGGATTTTATGGCGCAAGTGCAAAACTACATGATGTCTCAGCAGTATGAATCCTTACTGAAGAAGGCTAATTTCAAAGCTTCTTGAGGTATTCAGTATGGCAAAAGATGACGTTATTCAAATGCAGGGCGAGATTGTTGAAAATCTCCCAAACGCAACATTCCGCGTAAAACTTGAAAATGGACATGTGGTGCTAGGGCACATTTCTGGAAAGATGCGTATGCATTACATTCGGATTTTGCCAGGTGACAAGGTGACGGTAGAGCTGACACCCTATGACTTGAGTCGTGCACGTATTGTGTTTAGAGCCAAGTAATTAAAACTGTTATTGTATTGTTTAGGAGAGTGACATGAAAGTTTCGGCTTCGGTTAAAAAAATTTGCCGCAACTGCAAAATTATTCGGCGCAAGGGCGTTGTGCGTGTGATCTGTACAGATCCGCGTCACAAGCAGCGCCAGGGTTAATTGCAAGAGTTTTAGAGGATCAAAATGGCACGTATCGCTGGTATTAATATTCCGCCGCAAAAGCATTCCGAAATCGGCTTGACCGCCATTTTTGGGGTCGGTCGTAGTCGCGCTCGCAAAATTTGCGAAGCTTGTGGCATCGACTACGCGAAAAAAATCAAAGATTTAACGGACTCGGAGCTTGAGAAAGTTCGTGATGAAGTTTCCAAATTCACAATCGAAGGTGATCTTCGGCGGGAAACCACCATGAACATCAAGCGTTTGATGGACATTGGCTGCTACCGTGGTTTTCGGCATCGTCGTGGGTTGCCTCTGCGCGGCCAGCGGACCCGTACCAACGCGCGCACACGCAAGGGCCCGCGTAAGGCAGCCGCTTCGCTTAAGAAATAAAAGTTTTTGAAAGACCATTATGGCAAAAGCACCAGCCAATAACGCCGCTCAACGCGTGCGTAAAAAAGTTCGCAAAAACGTCGCAGATGGTATTGCACACGTTCACGCTTCGTTTAACAACACCATCATCACGATCACGGATCGTCAGGGAAACTCCCTGTCATGGGCATCTTCGGGTGGTCAGGGTTTCAAGGGTTCGCGTAAATCGACACCTTTTGCAGCGCAGGTTGCATCTGAAGTCGCAGGTCGCGCGGCCATTGAACAAGGAATCAAGAACCTTGATGTCGAAATCAAGGGACCTGGACCAGGTCGTGAATCGTCGGTGCGTGCTTTGGCTGCGCTGGGCATCCGGATCAATATGATCTCCGATGTGACGCCAGTCCCGCACAACGGCTGCCGTCCTCAAAAACGCCGTCGTATCTAATTTTCCAACCAAGCCCACCGCCACAGGTTACTGACCTGTGGCTCCCGCATTTTTGCGGCAGCTGATTTAAAGGATATTCAAGTGGCACGTTACCTAGGCCCCAAGGCCAAACTTTCCCGCCGTGAAGGCACCGACCTGTTCCTAAAGAGCGCACGTCGCTCTATTGCAGACAAGTCAAAATTTGACTCAAAGCCAGGCCAGCACGGTCGCACATCCGGCGCCCGCACATCAGATTTCGGCTTGCAACTGCGTGAAAAGCAGAAAGTCAAACGCATGTACGGCGTGCTGGAAAAACAATTCCGTCGCTATTTTGAAGAGGCAGATCGCCGCAAGGGTAATACCGGCGGTAATTTGTTGGCTTTGCTTGAAACCCGCTTGGACAATGTGGTGTATCGGATGGGTTTTGGTTCTACGCGGGCTGAAGCGCGCCAGCTGGTGTCTCACAAGGCCATGTTGGTGAATGGCAAGTCGGTGAATATTCCGTCTTACGCCGTGAAAGTCGGTGATGTCATCTCCGTGCGCGAGAAATCCAACAAGCAAAATCGTGTCGTTGAGGCTTTGCAATTGGCTCAACAAGTCGGCATGCCAGCTTGGGTCGATGTCAACGCCGAAAAGGCTGAAGGCATTTTCAAGTCTGTTCCTGACCGTGATCAGTTTGCTGCGGATGTCAATGAATCGTTGATCGTTGAGTTGTACTCGCGTTGATTTGATTCGTCAAACTCTAATTTGAATCGTGGGCCTTTGTGGGCCTTCGGTCGTTTGGTCAGCCTTACCGATGTAACGAGTCGGGGGTATTGAGAGGATTTTTGATGCAAAATAGTTTACTGAAACCCAAAACCATTCAGGTTGAGCAATTGGCCCCCAATCGCGCCAAAGTGGTGCTGGAGCCCTTCGAGCGTGGCTACGGGCATACGTTGGGGAATGCCTTGCGTCGTGTATTGTTGTCGTCAATGCCGGGTTACGCGCCAACGGAAGTGACCATTGCTGGGGTCTTGCATGAGTACTCTTCAATTGATGGCGTGCACGAAGATGTTGTCAACATCTTGCTGAATCTTAAGGGAGTTGTCTTCAAGCTGCACAACCGGGATGAAGTCACCCTGAGCCTGCGCAAGGACAGCGAAGGCGTAGTTTCAGCCGCAGACATTCAGACCCCCCATGATGTTGAAATTGTGAATCCTGAGCACGTGATTGCAAATCTGGCTCACGGTGGCAAGCTTGACATGCAAATCAAGGTTGAAAAGGGTCGTGGCTATGTGCCCGGCACGATGCGTCGTCACAACGACGAGCCAACCAAGTCCATTGGTCGCATTGTTCTTGATGCCTCTTTCTCACCCGTCAAGCGTGTCAGTTATACGGTCGAAAGTGCTCGGGTAGAGCAGCGCACCGACCTGGACAAGCTGATTGTTGATATTGAAACTAACGGTGCCATTACGGCAGAGGATGCAGTGCGCGCCTCGGCAAAGATTCTGGTTGAACAGTTGGCGGTGTTTGCGCAGCTCGAAGGCGGCGAAATCGATGCGATTGTTTCACCGGCTTCACGCGGTAGCACGCAGTTTGACCCGGTCTTGTTGCGTCCGGTGGACGAGCTTGAGCTGACGGTGCGCTCGGCCAATTGTCTTAAAGCTGAAAACATTTATTACATCGGTGACTTGATTCAACGTACAGAAAATGAGTTGCTCAAGACTCCTAATCTGGGTCGCAAGTCACTGAATGAAATCAAGGAAGTGCTGGCATCGCGTGGTCTTACGCTGGGTATGAAGCTGGAAAGCTGGCCGCCCGCGGCACTTGAAAAACGTTAAATTTACTGTCTCATTTGAGGCATTACGCCACGAGCAGTACCTGATACGGCTGCTTGAAAAATAAACTTAGGAATAATTATGCGCCACGGACACGGATTACGAAAACTCAACCGAACCTCTTCACATCGTTTGGCGATGTTGAGGAATATGATGAATTCGCTCATCGAGCATGAAGTTATCAAGACAACGGTTCCCAAAGCCAAAGAACTGCGCCGCGTTATTGAGCCCATGATTACGCTGGCCAAGGAAGCTACTGTTGCCAATCGTCGCTTGGCGTTTGACCGCCTGCGCGATCGGGACAGTGTCGTCAAATTGTTCAATGACCTCGGGCCACGTTTCAAAGCTCGTCCAGGTGGCTACACCCGCATATTGAAGATGGGTTTCCGCGTGGGTGATAATGCACCGATGGCGCTGGTTGAGTTGGTTGATCGCGCTGCTGTAGAAGAAAAGACGACTGAAGCGCCGTCGGCAGCAGAATAAGTTATAATCTAAAGATACCGCGCGATGGAGCAGTCTGGTAGCTCGTTGGGCTCATAACCCAAAGGTCGGAGGTTCAAATCCTTCTCGCGCAACCAATCAAAGCGGAAATCCCGCAAGCAAACGCCCACTTCAAGTGGGCGTTTCGCATTCTGGGCTAAATTGGCCATGAAATGGGGCATTTTCTTGATGCGAGTTGTTGCAAGTCTGTCCGCGATTCTTATTGCGCTGCCTTGGTTGAATCCATTCTCACCTGGCCCAATGGCATCGGTCGGTCCACTGGTGTTTTCCTGGGTCTGCGTCGGCTTGTTGTTGCTGGTGCTGTCGCTCGATCGCCACAGCGGTCAGGCTGATCGCCTGGTTCGGGCAAGTGCGCTGGCCTGGGTTGTCGCGGCCGGCTTAAATGCGGTCATCGGCTTGCTTCAATATGTTGGCCAGACGTCGGTGTTTGGGGTTTGGGTTAACCATACCGGGCTGGGGGAGGCTTTTGGTAACCTGCGCCAGCGCAACCAGTTCGCAACCTTGATGAATTTGGGCCTGTTGGCCCAGTTGTGGTGGGCGGGACAGCTGCGAAGCGCCTCGGCGGCGCATTCGATAGCGTTCGCCGGAGAGTACTTCGAAGCGCATGGCGTCCGTCATGCCGACGCCCGCTGGGTTGAAGTGCAGATGGGCCTTGTGGTCGCGTTGTTGGCCGTGGGTAATGCTGCATCGTCCTCCCGAACCGGGCTGTTGCAGCTGGCCCTGGTGGTGGGCCTTGTCTTGTGGTGGCAACCGGTGCGTTTGGGTAGCGGCCGACTGAGAGGGGTGCGATCAGGGCAGCTGCACCGTTTGCTGCTGATTGCGGTGCTGAGCTACGCAATAGCCACCTTCGCGTTGCCATGGCTGATTGGGCTTGACCCGTTTGCCAGCGGGGCCTGGGCGCGACTGCGTTCGGGTGACGCGCTCTGTGCCAGCCGCCTGACACTCTGGGGCAACGTGCTGGATTTAATTGCACACAAGCCATGGAGGGGCTGGGGTTGGGGCGAACTGGACTATGCCCACTTCGTCACGCTGTACCCCGGTGCGCGCTTTTGTGACATTCTGGACAACGCCCACAATTTGCCGCTGCAGCTGGCTGTGGAACTGGGTGTGCCGATGGCGCTGTTGCTTTGCGGCACCGGTTTATGGCTGGTCTGGCGCGCCAATCCGTGGCGTGAAACCGATGTCACGCGGCAGTTCGCCTGGGGTGTTCTGGCGGTGATTTTGTTGCACAGCTTGCTTGAGTATCCGCTGTGGTACGGGCCATTTCAGATCGCAGCAGGCTTGAGTGTCTGGATTGTCTGGTGGGTTCCTCGCCCCGCACAACTAGCAAGCGCTAGTTGGACATATGGGTCTCTATCCGCCTTGCTGAAAGGGTTTATAGCTATTGTTGTAATAGCATTTTGTGGTGTTGTTGCCGCAAATTACCATCAGGTCAGCCAGATATACAAGGTCGGCAAAGAGCGTGCACCGCAATACCAGGACAACACGCTGGAGAAGATTCGCGGTGTCTGGTTTTTTCAGGATCAGCTGCATTTTGCGGAGCTGACCACAGCCGGGTTAACGCCTGACAATGCCCGGTACCTGCACAATCTGGCGCTGGATTTGTTGCATTTTTCACCCGAAGCGCGGGTGGCTGAATTGTTGCTTGACAGTGCTGTGCTGCTTGGCAAGTCCGACGAAGTGGCGTTTTACGCGCCGCGCTACCAGGCGGCTTTTCTGGAGGCCTACGGGCGCTGGCTCACCAAAAAAACTGGCGAAGCGCTGCCTGACTGACGGCCCACTGCCGTCACGGCGGATGATCGACTCAGGTCGCCGCCATAAAGCTGCCGGACTTGCCACCATGTTTTTCCAGCAATTTCACGTCGGTCATGACCATGCCCCGGTCGACGGCCTTGCACATGTCATAAATCGTCAGAAGAGCCACCTGCACCGCGGTAAGCGCCTCCATCTCGACCCCGGTCGGTCCCACTGTTTCAACTGTCGCTGTGCAATAAACGCTGCTGGCCCGGGTGGGATCGGCCTGAACCACGTTAAATTCAATCGCCACCCGCGTCAGCGCCAGCGGATGGCAGAGTGGAATCAGCTCGCTGGTTTTCTTGGCGGCCATGATGCCTGCGACACGCGCAATACCCAGTACATCGCCTTTTTTGGCGTTGCCGGACGTGATCAGGGCCAGCGTGGCCGGCAGCATTTCGATGCGTCCGCTGGCCACGCCAATGCGGTGGGTGGCGGCCTTGGCGGCAACATCGACCATGTGGGCTTGGCCCTGGTCATCAAAATGGGTGAGGATGGTCATGGCTGAAAATCAGTTCCTGAGAGTTGAAATGCTTGGGTCGCTTCACCGAACCTTTACGCGGTGCAGGCATCATACGGCCATGACGGCAACTCGCTGTCTTGATTGTGGATAATTTGTGAACCCTATGCGGATCGATAATTTTAAGCAAAAAAGCCTTGTAACCCTTATATACAAAGCGAAAGCAGCTATTTTTATGATAGCTGTTGGCGGCCTTGCTCCGGCGAGCTTGACCGCGCAGGGCGTGCCTGTTCAGGCGGCCCCGTTGTCGGCAGGCTTGCCACTATTGGGCGACGGCAGTGACATGGCCAGTGCCGCCGAGCGTCGTCTTGGCGACCGCATTGCCCGCGAGCTGTACCGTGACCCCGACTACCTGGACGATCCGGTGCTGGGCGACTATGTGCAAGGGGTTTGGCAGCCGCTGCTGAGCGCGGCAAGACTTCGTGGTGATGTGACACCGGAGTTGGATGAACGTTTTGCCTGGCAAATTTTGTTGGGGCGTGATCGTACGGTCAATGCCTTTGCGCTGCCGGGTGGCTACCTGGGGGTGCATTTGGGCTTGCTGGCGGTCGTGAGCAGCCGCGACGAACTGGCTTCGGTGCTGGGCCATGAACTCAGCCACGTGACGCAGCGGCATATTTCGCGCTTGATTTCGAGAAATAGCCAACAGACACCATGGCTCATCGGGGCCATGATTCTGGGCGCATTGGCAGCGAGTAAAAGCCCGCAAGCCGGCAACGCCCTGATCGTTGGCGGGCAGGCGCTGTCGGCACAAAGCCAGCTCAATTTTTCACGCGACATGGAGCGTGAGGCCGACCGCATTGGCTACGGTGTCATGACCCAAGCCGGCTTTGAGCCGCAGGGTTTTGTGAGCATGTTTGACAAATTACAGCAGGCCTCGCGTTTGAACGACAGCGGCGCTTACCCTTACTTGCGCAGTCATCCGCTGACCACCGAGCGCATTGCGGATATGCAGTCACGTCTGCCGCTGGGCGGGTTGCATGGGATGGCTGTGCCGCCCACCGCGCTGCACGCCATGATGACTGCGCGCGCGCGCGTGCTGGCCAACCTGGGGGTTGATGCCATGCACGGCTGGCAAGCTCAGGCCCAGGACGTGGCGCTGACCGCGCAGCCCAACGCGCTGCAGGCGGGTGTGTTGTATGGCGCGGCCATGGTGGCCAGTCGTTTGCGCGAGGGGGCCATGGCGCAGCGCTACCTGGAGCGATTGCAAGCGCTGGTGGCCGACCAGCCGCAGGCGGCGCAACAGGGCCGTTGGCTCAGGGTTGAAGTCGCTCTGGCATCGCAAGATTTGTCGCGGGCACAGGCCCTTGCGCTGGGATCAACGATCGGCTTGATCAACCCAACGGCTGCACCTGGGGCAGCCCTGAGTCGCCCTGAGCTTTTGCTGCACGCGCAGCTTGCCTTGCAGGCGGGTCAGGCCGATCTGCAGGACAAGGTTGCACAGAGCCTGCAAACCTGGGTATCAGGCCAGCCGAAAGACGCTTTGGCCTGGCAATGGCTGGCCCATATTTACGCCGCACAGAAGCAGCGGTCACGCGCCTTGCGCGCAGAGGCAGAGGTGCAGGTGGCGCAGCTTGATTACAGTGCCGCGCTGGACAGGCTCAAGGCCGCACAAGATCATATTCGGGCCAATGCGGCAAACATGTCGCCCGCCGAGCATATTGACGCGTCGATCATCGACACCCGCCGTCGGCAGATGGAGGACTTACTTAAAGAACAGGCGCTCGACCGCTGAGTCAATCACCATGCCAAAGGCCGAGTAAATCAGCGAACCCAGCAGCGCCGCGCCAAAGCCGCGCACGTAAAAGCCCTCCAGCACGCCCGCGGCAGCCCAGAACATCAGCGCGTTGATGACAAATAAAAACAGCCCCAGTGTGACGACGGTCACCGGCAGCGTCAGCAGCACCAGCACCGGGCGCAAGACCATGTTAAACAGCCCGATCACCAGCGCAGCGATCAGCGCCGCACCAAAGCTGCTGATCACGACCCCACTGTATAAATAGGCCACACAAAGCAGGGCGGCAGCGCTTAGGAGCCATTTGACGATAAGTTTCATGCGGCAAGCGTAGCATGCTTGGCGCAGGTCCATAGATTGGTAAAAAGCATCCCCATTGCTGTTTGCAGGGGGGGCCCAGAGACGCAGCGCCCGGGCCAACTACTGCACGCTATCATGCGCCCTGCCATGGCAGCCATCCACATCACCGACATCGAATCAGCCATCAATTACTGGCGCGCTCAGAAACCATCGGGCGATGGTTTTTCACTGGGCCCAGAGCTGTGCGCCCTGGCCGAGGTTTACGGTGTGATGGCGCTTGAGGGCAGTCATGAAATCGGTGAAGCGGCTCTGCCCGCTGCGGCGTTGACAGCGTGGCTGGCCTGGTATGCCAGCACGCCCGACACACCCTGTATCGCCATTTGTTCCACCAGTCAGGGCGACGCTGTGTGCAAGGGCTGTGGCCGGACTTTTGCCGAGGTGCAGTACTGGACTGAAATGGAACCGGTGGCCAAGCGTGCCACCTGGCGGCGCATCACGCAGCAAGGCACCGCCTGGCGCTTTAACAAATACGCCGAGCGGGCCACAGAGCGGGCAAGTTCAGAGTGAAATGCCGCCTGACACTTCGATCACTTCGCCGTTGATGTAGCTGGCTTCGTCGCTGGCCAGGAAGGCGTAGACGTTGGCGATTTCTTCGGGCTTGCCCAGGCGGCGCAAGTGCACCTTGGCGCTCAGGTCTTGCAACACCTTCTCAGGCATGGCGGCCACCATCGGGGTGGTAATGAAGCCGGGGGCGATCGCGTTGATGCGCACGCCTTTGGGGCCCAGCTCGCGGCTCCAGGTTTTGGTGAAGCCAATGACACCGAATTTGGTTGCTGCGTAGTTGGTCTGGCCAAAGTTGCCGTACAGGCCGACCACTGAGCTGGCGTTCAGAATCACGCCGCTGCCTTGCGCGACCATGCCGTCTGCGACAGCTTGGGTGCAATGGAACACACCGCGCAAGTTGACATCGATGACCTTGTCAAATTGCTCGATGGTCATCTTTTGCAGCCGCGCGTCTTGCGTGATGCCGGCATTGTTGACCAGCACGTCGACGCGGCCAAACTTGGCTTTGACCTGGGCCACCACATCGTCCACCACGGCACGCTGCGTCACGTCCATGACAAAACCCTCGGCCGTCGCACCTAGGGCGCGGCATTGGGCCAGCGCCTCGTCCACGCCGGTTTGCTTGACATCACAGATTATGACGATAGCGCCTTCTTGGGCAAATTTGATTGCGGTGGCCAGGCCGATGCCTTGGGCTGCGCCGGTGATGATGGAAACCTTGTTAGTAAGACGAGCAGTCATGATGATCCCAGTGAGTTAGTAGGTAAAAACCCTTGGAATTTTAGCGACTGGACATTGCATGAAGTTGACAACGCCAACGCTGGCGCATCATCGGATGGGCTAACCTGAAGTTCTTCCCCAAAAACATCGAGTTTCTTCAATGAAACCTCTGCATTTAGAGGTTCCACGTTCTGACTACGCTTTGATTAAACCGATCAATTCAAGCGCGTGCTTTTGCTTCTCTGTGGGAGTAGTGATGAGATCG
>JBBQLQ010000015.1:0-33948 GCA_038328055.1 Burkholderiales bacterium | reverse complement strand
CGCAGCCGCAGCCATGGCCACGGGCTTGGCGGCCGGCGGCACGGCCAGCTCGGGCACAGCACTTTGGACCTCGGTGGCGGGCATGGCGGGCGACTCGCTTGGTGCCGGTGCCGCCGGTGCCTGGCTGGACGGCTGGCTCGGTGCCGTGAAGTACGACTTGCGGGGTGCCAAGTCCTCTTCCTGGCTTGCCTGGGCTGGCTGTGTTGGCTCAGCGTCAAGCGGTAATGCAGCTTGCATTTCGCCGGATGCCAGGTTGTCAGAGGTGCCGCGCTCCTGGCGGTCACCGCGAGGCTTGCGTTCGCGACCATAACGGTCACGAGGGCGCTTATCCCGGCCAGGCATGCCATCGCTGCGTTCGGCCTGCTCTGCATTCGCGCCGCTGTCCTGCGCAGGTGGTGTGGCATCTGCATCAGGCATCTGGACGCTGTTGTTCAACTCGTTTGGGTTGGACTCGGCATCAGCGCGTGGGCCGCGTGGTGGCCGGCGCTCGCCGCGTGGGCTGCGGCTGCGCTCAGGGCGTTGCTCGTTGCGGGCACCCTCGTTTGCATTGCCTGTTGCTGGCAAGTCCGCGTCAAGATTGACGACATCGGCAGCGCCCGCATTGGCCGGCATGTCCTGGCGCTCAACGCGTTCGCGCGGGCCATTCGGACGCTCGTTGCGTGGTTCGCCACGGGGACCACGGTTGTTGCGGCCATCGCCACGACCTTCTGAGCGCCCATCGCCGCGGCCTTCACCACGAGGGACTTCACCACGAGGGCTGCGACCATCAGGTCGTGGGCCACGGCCTTCGGGCCGGTCAGTGCGGGGCTCACCACGGCGGCTGCTGTCGCGACCCGATCTGGCAGGTGGGCGACCACCACGTGTTTCCTCCCGCGCCGGATCAGACGGTGCCGTCGGTGCAGTTGGTACGGGTGCAGACTCCGGTGCTGGTGCAAATATGTTTTTGAGCCAGCCAAAAAAGCCTTTTTCTGCTACCGCAGGCGCTTCGACCACTGGTTTGACCGGCGCATGTGGCGCATGTGGCGCACGCGGTGCAGCGGGTGCGTGTGCGGGCTTGGGTGGCGAGATCGGCGCAGGCGCATCAGGCAGCACACCCTTGATGATCGGGACTTGCCGATTGCTGGGTTCTTGCGAACGGCGTGTGACGGCTGTCGCGTCCTCAATGTTCTCAGCCATCTTGTAGCTGGCAGTGATGTTGTCCAGACGCGGGTCGTCGTGTTTCAGGCGTTCCAGGCGGTAGTTGGGGGTTTCAAGCGTCTTGTTGGGAACCACCAGCACATGGATGCGCTGCTTCAGTTCGATCTTGGCAATTTCGGTACGCTTTTCATTCAGCAGGAACGAAGCTACTTCAACCGGCACTTGGCACAGCACCGAGGCGGTGTTGTCTTTCAGGGACTCTTCCTGGATGATGCGCAAAATTTGCAGTGCGCTGGATTCGGTATCGCGCACGTGACCCGAGCCGCCACAACGCGGGCAGGGTATGGATGCACCTTCGGACAAAGCCGGTTTGAGCCGCTGGCGGCTCATTTCCATCAGGCCGAATTTGCTGATGGTGCCAAACTGCACGCGGGCGCGGTCCTGGCGCAGGGCATCGCGCAAGCGGTTTTCCACGTCACGACGGTTGCGGCTTTCTTCCATGTCGATAAAGTCGATTACCAGCAAGCCGCCCAAGTCGCGCAGGCGCGCCTGGCGGGCTACTTCGTCGGCCGCTTCGAGGTTGGTGCGGGTGGCGGTTTCTTCAATGTCACCACCCTTGATGGCACGCGCCGAGTTCACGTCAATCGAAACCAGGGCTTCGGTATGGTCGATCACAATCGCGCCGCCGCTGGGCAGCGTGACGGTACGGGCGTAAGCGGTTTCGATTTGGTGCTCGATCTGGAAGCGCGAAAACAAGGGCGCATCATCGCGGTAGCGTTTGACGCGATCCGCGTGTTCGGGCATCACATGGGCCATGAACTGCTGGGCTTGCTCGTACACGTCATCGGTGTCGATCAAAATGTCGCCAATGTCGTGGTTGAAGTAGTCGCGAATGGCGCGAATCACCAGCGAAGATTCCTGATAAATCAGGAAGGCACCCTTGGCTCCTTTGGCGGCACCGTCAATGGCGGTCCACAGCTTGAGCAGGTAATTCAGGTCCCATTGCAGTTCGGGCGCATCACGGCCAATGCCGGCGGTGCGCGCAATGATGCTCATGCCGTTGGGGTATTCGAGTTGGTCAAGCGCTTGCTTGAGGTCTTGACGGTCTTCGCCTTCAATGCGCCGCGACACGCCACCGCCGCGCGGGTTGTTGGGCATCAGCACCACATAGCGACCAGCCAGCGAGACGAACGTGGTGAGCGCTGCGCCCTTGTTGCCGCGCTCTTCTTTTTCGACCTGAACCAGCAGTTCCTGACCTTCTCTGATGGCATCCTGGATGCGCGCCTGGCTGATGGCCACACCTTGCTGGAAATACTGTTTGGAGATTTCCTTGAACGGCAAAAATCCATGGCGCTCTTCGCCGTAGTCGACAAAGCAGGCTTCCAGTGACGGCTCGACACGCGTCACGATGGCCTTGTAAATGTTGCCCTTGCGCTGTTCGCGCCCTTCAATTTCGATTTCGTAGTCGAGCAGTTTCTGTCCGTCGACGATGGCGAGGCGGCGTTCTTCAGCCTGCGTCGCGTTGATCAGCATCCGTTTCATGGGTAGCGTTCCTTCAATTCAAATATCTACAAACAAGCTCATAACGAGCTTTTGATACACAAACTGACGCTTTGAAACGAGGAGGAAACAGCCGGAGAACGCAAACTCACACAATGAGTCTGGGTGTAGGCGCGTGGAGGGGAGCGATTGGGTTTGGGGGTAGATTCGCTATTGATCTAATAGCTGGCTGCGCCGGTTTGACGGGCGCTGATGTTTGATGCATGCCAAAAAACAGCACGTTTGCGCGCTGCAGGCAAGAACACATCAGAGACATCAAAACAAACATATCGCTTCATTCCATTCACAGCACGGGGCTGTGAACTTTGGGTATTCCGAATCAGGGTTTCAAGGCATCGTCTTGACCGGGCACCCAGCCTGCCATTGATGACCATGGGTCAAAAATTTACGGGCGGGGTGCACGGCGGTACCGACTTTTCCAGCGGAGCAGGTGGCACGTGAACTAAACTTCACCGAAATAACGAATTAACTTGTCGATAAATCAACCACTTACAGCACGACGCTAGTGAAACACATTATAGGGGGCAAAGTTGCCCCGGCAGTCCCCCAGGTTCAAACCGTTTGCGTTGATGAAAATGCGGTCGGGCAGCGGGTGGACAATTTTCTGATGCGTCACCTCAAAGGGGTGCCCAAAACCCACATCTACCGCATGATTCGCAGCGGCGAGGTGCGCGTCAACAAGGGTCGCGTTCAGGCTGATACGCGGCTGGCTCTGGACGATCTGCTGCGGGTTCCGCCCGTGCGCATCTCTGCCCATGTGGCTGAAAAAGCCCAGGCCATGACGGATGCCGTGGCGCGTGGGGCACCGGTGCGCGACTTTGCCGTGCTGCTCGAAGATGACAACCTGCTGGCCATCAACAAACCTGCCGGGGTGGCCGTGCATGGTGGCTCAGGGGTAAGTTTTGGTGTGATCGAGCAACTGCGCATGGCGCGACCAGCCGCCAGATTTTTGGAGCTGGTGCATCGGCTGGATCGGGAAACCAGCGGCATTTTGCTGGTGGCCAAAAAGCGCAGTGCGCTGACAAACCTGCAAGACCAGTTTCGTGAGCGGCAAACTGGCAAGACGTACCTGGCGATGGTGCGTGGCCAGTGGCCGGCCAAGCTCAAGGTGCTGGACAAGCCGCTGCATAAATACTTGCTTGATGGCAAAGATGAGCAAGCCGGTGAGCGCCGCGTGCGCGTGGTGTCACGTGATGATCCTGACGGCATGCCGTCTGTCACGCTGGTCAAGGTGCGGGAGTCGTCCAAAGATTACTCGCTGCTTGAGGTGACCATCAAGACCGGTCGCACCCACCAGATTCGGGTGCACTTGGCCAGTGAAGGTTTCCCTGTCGTGGGTGATGACAAGTACGGCGACTTTGATTTCAATAAATCGTTGGCGCGTAACAATGCGTCACCAAGCCTCAAACGCATGTTTTTACATGCCTGGCGATTGCAGTTCACTCACCCGGCGACCGGTGAGAGGCTGGAATTGCTGGCCGAATTACCGCCAGAATTGGCTCAATTTTCAGCAGCCACCTTGTTGCAGCGCCTTTCATCATGACAAAAAGACAGTTTGATTTAATCGCCTTTGACTGGGATGGCACCCTGTTTGACTCCACTGCGATCATCGCCCGCTCCATTCAGGATGCAGTGCGCGATGTGGGGGGGCAGGTGCCAACGCTTGAAGCGGCCTCCTACGTCATTGGCATGGGCTTGATGCAGGCGCTGGCCCATGCAGCCCCGGATGTTCCCAAAGAACGCTACCCCGAGCTGGGCGACCGCTACCGGCACCATTATTTTGCGCGCCAGCATGAGATCAGCCTGTTTGAGGGCGTGTTGCCTTTGTTGGCCGATCTGAAAGCGCAAGGCCATCTGCTGGTGGTGGCCACCGGCAAAAGCCGTCGCGGGCTTGATGATGCGCTGAGCAGCACGGCGCTGGCGGGGACTTTTGATGGATCGCGCACGGCCGACCAGACCGCAGGCAAGCCCGACCCCCTGATGCTCATCGAGTTGATGGCTGAATTTGACGTGGTACCGCAACGCACGCTGATGATTGGCGACACCACGCATGACCTGCAGATGGCACTCAACGCGGGTTGCCCCAGCGTCGCAGTCAGCTACGGCGCGCATGACCTGGAAGTGTTTGATGCGCTGAAACCACGCTTTGTGGCGCACACGGTGGCGCAGCTGCATGGCTGGTTGCGGGCCAACGCCTGATTGCGCGCGGGGTCATGTCCAAGCCGGTCTTCTTGTGCCATTCTGCAGCCTTGGTGGACAGCGGCAACGCCGTGCCTTTTGAGGTGCTGTATTTTTCCCAGAGCTGTGCAGCCTTTGCCGTGCGATACGCCGGACGGGTTTATGCCTATTTGAACCGTTGCTCGCACGTTCCGATGGAGATGGACTACCAACCCAACCAGTTTTTTGACTCGACTGGCCAGTGGCTGATGTGCGCGACCCACGGGGCCATGTACACGCCGCAAACCGGCCAGTGCCGCATGGGCCCGTGTCGGGGTGGCCTGGTCAGGATTGAAGCATCGGAGACCGACGGCTCGGTGCACTGGCATACTTCAGATAAATTTAAACCTTTGCTTAACCCTTAATGACTGAACCCACCCATGGCGATTCCGATCGTTCGGCCGCCTCCGAGAAAAATATGGAAAATCAAGCGCAACCCCCCGAAAATAAAGACTATTCAGCTATCAATAATGTAGCAATTGGTGCCCAAGGGGCGCCTGGATGGGAGCGCGCCACGCTGGAGAAGCTGGTGTTTGCCAGCTTGAATGAACAACGCACGGCCCGGCGCTGGCGGGTTTTTGTTCGCCTGTCCTGGTTGCTGTTTTTTGTTGTGTTGGTCTGGCTGGGTTTGAGTGAGGGTGGCAGCGGCAGCAATGTGGCAACCCCGCACACAGCGATGGTCGAGATCAAGGGTGAAATTGCCTCGGGCGGCGAAGCCAGTGCCGATTTGATTGTGTCGTCAGTGCGCGCTGCCTTTGAGGATACTGGTGCCCAGGCGGTGGTGTTGCTGATCAATTCCCCGGGCGGCAGCCCGGTGCAGGCGGGTATCGTCAACGATGAAATCAGGCGTCTGAAGTTGATTCACAAAAAGCCCGTCTACGCCGTGGTGGAAGAGTCCTGTGCCTCGGCGGCTTATTACATCGCGGTGTCAGCCGACAAAATTTTTGTCGACAAGGCCAGCATTGTTGGCAGCATCGGCGTGCTGATGGATGGATTTGGGTTTACCGGGCTGATGGACAAACTGGGTGTCGAGCGGCGTCTGATGACGGCCGGGGCCAACAAGGGTTTTCTGGATCCGTTCAGCCCGCAAACCGAGGTGCAACGCGCCTACGCCCAGACCATGCTCAACCAGATTCACCAGCAGTTTATCGACGTGGTGAAAGCAGGGCGTGGCGATCGGCTCAAGGAAACGCCCGAAACTTTCAGTGGTCTCTTCTGGAGCGGTCAGCAAGCCATTGGACTTGGCCTGGCAGACCAGTTGGGCAGTCTTGACTTTGTCGCCCGCGAAGTGGTCAAGGCCGAAGACATCATCGACTACACGCGCCGCGAGAACGTGGCCGAAAGACTGGTCAAACGTTTTGGCGTGGCGATGGGCGCGGGTGCGGTGCAAGCAATGAAATCCTCGACAGCGCTGCGCTAGCGTTGCTTGGCGCTCAGCGGCCGATGGCGAACACGGTTGGCGTGGCATTGTTTAGCGGGTTGGGCTTTTGTTTCCAGTTCTTCACGCTATCGCTGAGGGTTTGAGCGCGCGCAAGCGTCAAACCACTGCTCAAGGCCAAGCGCGTGTTGTGCTGCAGGGTTTGCAGCAATGATTGCAGCATGGCCAGGTTGCGGTAGGGTGTTTCGATGAAAAGCTGGGTTTGCCCGGTCTTCAGGGTCAGCGCTTCAAGCTCGCGGATGCGTCCGGCGCGCTCTGACGGGTCTTGCGGCAAGTAACCCACAAAAGAAAAATTCTGGCCGTTCAGGCCGCTGGCAGCCAGCGCCAGCAGCAGAGAGACCGGGCCCGTCAGGGGTAGCACGGCAATGTCCAAGTCATGGGCCGCACGCACCACCGACGAGCCAGGGTCGGCCACAGCAGGCATGCCGGCTTCGCTGACCAGTCCCATGTTATGGCCGTCAAGTGCCGGCTTCAGCAGGGAACGAGCGTCAAAATTGCCATTGTGGTCGCCTTTTTTGTGGACTTCGCGTGGCAGTTCCACCAGTGATTGCGCTTGAATCGGCTGCGCCAGCGGCGTGATGGCATCGATGCGTTTGAGGTAGGCACGGGTTGATTTGGCGTTTTCGCAAATCCAGTGGGTCAAGCCGGCCGCGACTTGCAGTGTGCCCAGTGGCAGGCTGGCTTGCAGGTCTGGCGCTTCATCACAACCAAAATCCAGCGGTGCGGGCACCAGGTAGAGTTTGCCCTTTGGCGGCTTGGCAAAAGCGGTGGTGGGCATATTCATAGCACCTTCAGGCCAGCGGCTTCGAGCAGTCGGCTGGTGCGAATCAAGGGCAAGCCAATCAGGGCGGTCGGGTCATCGCTGTCAATGCGCTCCAGCAGGGCAATGCCCAAGCCCTCGCTTTTGGCGCTGCCAGCGCAGTCGTAGGGTTGCTCGGCTTGCAAATAGGCTTCGATCTGGGCATCGCTCAAGTCACGGAACTTCACCTTGACTTGTGCCAACTCGGTTTGCGCAAAACCTGTTCCAAGGCACACCACGGCCACGGCGGTCTGAAAGATGACTGTTTTGCCACGCATGGTCTGCAGTTGGCTTACGGCGCGCGCGTGATTGCCAGGCTTTCCCAGCGGCTTTCCAGCCAGATCGGCCACTTGGTCTGAGCCAATCACCACGGCACCCGGGTAAAGGGCGGCCACTGATTGCGCTTTGGCCAGGGCCAGTCGGCAGGCCATGTGCTGGGGTGCCTCCAGCGGCAGGGCGGTCTCATCCACATCTGAGGCGATGACGGTAAACGCCAGCTGTAGCCGCTCCAGCAGCTGGCGACGATAGACGGAGGTGGAGGCAAGAATGAGTTGCCGGGGCGCTGAGTTTTTCATGCCGCGATTCTCTTACACTGCCGCCATGAATGAACACAAGCACCCTCCAAAAATGGACGTGAAACACGCGGCGCATGCATCAGAGCCCTTGTCCGGACATGATTTGCTATCAAATTACGAGCGCCTTACGCAGGAGACGCAAGGGCTAGGGGCTGAAAACGCCTTAAACTGGTCAGCGCAAGCCAATCTGCGGCAAGATGAAGCCGGCAATGAATCAATCTGGCTGCAGTTGACCGTTGACACCACCTTGCCGCTGATTTGTCAGCGCTGTCTGAGCCCGGTGGATGTGCCGGTGCAGGTGGATCGTTGGTTTCGTTTTGTCGAAACTGAAGCTGCGGCGCTGGAACAGGACGACGAATCAGAAGAAGACCTGCTGGTCATGAGCCGTGAATTTGATTTGGCAAGTCTGATTGAAGACGAAGTGCTGATGGATTTGCCCTTGGTGCCGCGCCACGACACCTGCCCGGTTGCGGTCAAATTGGCAGCAGCAGATGCAGATTTTGAAGATGTGCCGACCAAACCCAATCCATTTGCCGTGCTGGCCGGGTTAAAAGACAAGAATGGTGACTGACCCGGTGCTGAGGTCACGCTATCGGCTATACTCTAAGGCTTTGGCGCATGAAAGCTGTGCGCTGTTCAATAATCCCAAGCTGCCACATTTGAGGCAGCTTATAGCCTTTAGGAGCGGAACATGGCCGTCCAACAAAACAAGAAGTCACCTTCAAAGCGCGGTATGCACCGCTCGCACAACGCGCTGGTTGTTCCCGGTATTGCTGTGGAATCCACCACCGGCGAGATCCATTTGCGCCACCACATCAGTCCGAACGGTTTTTACCGCGGTCGTCAGGTGCTCAAGACAAAGTCTGAAGCCTAAAACTTCGTTCGCATTCCAGGCCCGGGGCTACCTTAGTTGTAGCCTCGGGCCTTTGTATTTGTGGCCTGGCTGTTTTTCAGCTTGTTTTTGATGTTTCCCCAAAACTTTAGCTATTCATGATCACTATTGCTGTTGACTGCATGGGGGGCGATCATGGCCCGCGCGTCACTTTGCCAGCCTGTACCCATTTTCTGGAGCAACACCCTGATGCGCAGCTGGTGCTGGTGGGCTTGGCCGATAGCCTGCAAGGGTTTTCACATGCGCGGGCGACCGTGATGCTGGCCACTGAGGTGGTCAGTATGGATGATTCGCTCGAAGTTGCGCTGCGTCGCAAAAAGGACTCATCGATGCGGGTGGCCATTGCGCTGGTCAAGAGTGGCGTTGCGCAGGCTGCGGTATCTGCTGGCAACACGGCCGCTTTGATGGCTATTTCACGCTATGTACTGAAAACGCTCGACGGCATTGATCGGCCAGCAATTGCCGGTCAGATCCCCAACGCCAAGGGCGGTGGCACCACGGTGCTCGACATGGGGGCCAATGTGGATTGCACGGCAGAACATCTGGTGCAATTCGCAGTGATGGGTTCGGCCTTGGTCTCGGTGCTCAGCGGCAATGAAAATCCGACGGTGGGTTTGCTCAATATTGGCGAAGAAGCCATTAAAGGCAACGAAGTTATCAAAAAAGCCGGTGAATTGCTGCGTACAGCTGCTAAAACTGGTGATTTGAACTTTTACGGAAATGTTGAAGGCAATGACATTTTCAAAGGCACAGCCGATATCGTGGTGTGTGACGGGTTTGTCGGCAATGTGGCGCTCAAAGCCAGTGAAGGCCTGGCTGGCATGATTGTGGATTTTTTAAGACGCGAGTTTTCGCGCAATATTTTCACCAAATTGGCGGCAATTATTGCCTATCCGGTTATATCTGCGCTTAAAAAGCGCATGGATCACCGGCGTTACAACGGTGGTGCCTTGCTCGGCTTGCGTGGACTGGTGTTTAAAAGTCACGGCTCCGCGGATGAACTTGGATTTGGTTACGCCTTGGCCCGGGCGTATGATGCGGCCCGAAATAATTTGTTGGAGCGGGTAAAGGTTCGGATCGCGCACGCCGCACCCTTGTTGATGCCTGCTGCCAATGTTGCGGTTGATCCTGAAGCGCTTGTCCTTGGTTGATTTATGAAAATTTATTCACGTATTTCCGGCACCGGGAGCTTTCTGCCACCACGGCGTTTGACCAACGCGGATTTGGTGGCTGAGCTGGCTGCCAAAGGCATTGAGTCTAGCGACGACTGGATCGTGGAGCGTACCGGCATTCGGGCGCGACACTTTGCCCAAGCAGGTGTTGCCTGCAGCGACTTGGCCTTGGAGGCATCGCGCCAAGCCTTGCAAGCGGCCGGGGTCGATGCAACAGAAATTGACCTGATCATTGTGGCGACCTCGACATCCGATATGGTTTTTCCGTCGACGGCTTGCATTCTGCAGGGAAAGTTGGGCAACCATGGCGCTGCCGCCTTTGATGTACAGGCGGTTTGCAGCGGTTTTATTTACGCCTTGACACTGGCAGATGCCATGATCACGTCGGGCGCTACAAAAAAAGCACTGGTGGTCGGTGCTGAAGTCTTTTCGCGTATTCTTGATTTCACCGACCGCACCACCTGTGTGTTGTTTGGTGACGGTGCGGGTGCCGTGGTGCTGGAGGCTTCATCCGAGCCCGGTATTTTGTCGACCGAACTTCACGCCGATGGCAAACACGCTGGCATCTTGTGTGTGCCAGGTCATGTATGCGGCGGGCAGTTGCTCGGTGACCCATTTCTGCGGATGGACGGCCAGGCGGTCTTCAAGTTGGCCGTTGGTGTGCTGGATGAAGCGGCACGCGCAGTGTTGACCAAGGCCGGAAAAACCGAGGCAGATGTCGACTGGCTGATTCCGCACCAGGCCAATATCCGGATCATGCAAAGCACCGCGCGCAAGCTGAAATTGTCCATGGACAAAGTAGTGGTCACGGTGGATCAGCATGGCAATACATCGGCCGCATCCATTCCTCTGGCGTTGGATACCGCAGTGCGTAGCGGTCAAGTCAAGCCGGGTCAAACCCTGCTGCTCGAAGCTGTTGGCGGTGGTTTTACCTGGGGTGCAGTGCTACTTAAATTGTAGCTACTTGCGCATATTCAGTAAGGGCTGGAGCCACATTTCCTATATATTTATTCAATATGAAACCTTTTGCTTTTGTTTTTCCGGGTCAAGGCTCGCAGTCAGTTGGCATGCTGGACGCATGGGGTGACAACCCCCAGGTGCAGCAAGCGCTGCAGGAGGCATCAGATGCACTGGGCGAAGACCTGGGTCGATTGATTCACGAAGGGCCCAAGGAGTCGCTGGCGTTGACCACCAACACCCAGCCGGTCATGTTGGTGGCTGGTGTGGCCGCGTACCGGGTATGGATGACCGAGGTGGGCATCGCGCCGCTGGCGTTGGCAGGCCATTCTCTGGGTGAGTATTCGGCGCTGGTGGCCTCAGGTGTGCTGACACTGTCGCAAGCGGTGCCGCTGGTGCGCTTTCGGGCGCAGGCCATGCAAGAGGCGGTGCCGGTTGGACAAGGTGCCATGGCAGCAATTTTGGGCATGCCTGCTGCCAGCGTGATCGCTGTCTGTGAAGAAGTGACGCGTGCATTCGACCCAGGCAGCGCAGAAGTGGTCGAGGCGGTGAACTTTAACGACCCAGGGCAAACCGTGATTGCCGGCTCCAAGGCCGCAGTGGAGCAGGCTTGCGTCGCGCTCAAAGCAGCCGGGGCCAAGCGTGCCTTGTCATTGCCGGTGTCTGCACCGTTTCACTCCAGCCTGATGAAGCCAGCGGCGCTCAAGCTGAAAGAAAAACTGGCTGCCACCGCATTTGCTGTGCCGCAAATACCAGTCATCAACAATATTGATGTGTTGGTGGAGTCTGATCCTGACCGCATTCGGGACGCGCTGTATCGGCAAGCCTTTGGCCCGGTGCGCTGGGTTGAATGTGTTCAAGCCATCGGTGCTCGCGGTATTGCAAACTTGGTTGAATGCGGTCCCGGCAAGGTGCTGGCTGGCATGACCAAGCGCATTGCGCCGCAATTGCAAGGGCTGGCAATGTTCGATCCCGCCAGCCTGGCTGAAGTCAAGACAACGCTTACGCAGGAGTGATCACCATGAATGACATTAAATTTGACGGACAGGTGGCCTTGGTCACCGGTGCTTCACGCGGCATTGGTGCGGCCATTGCGCTGGAATTGGCGCGCCGTGGCCTGAAGGTGATTGGCACCGCCACCACCGCTGAGGGGGCTGGCCGGATTGGCCAAGCGCTGGAAGCCTTTGCGGGCTGCAGCGGCAAGACACTGAATGTCAACGATGCACCCGCTGTGGATGCCTTGATGGAAGGCATCGTCAAAGACCACGGTGGCTTGCAGATACTGGTCAACAATGCCGGCATCACGCGTGACAACCTGGCCATGCGCATGAAAGATGACGAGTGGGACGCTGTGCTTGACACCAATCTCAAGGCCGTGTTTCGCATGAGCCGCGCCGTCATGCGCACCATGATGAAGCAGCGTTACGGGCGCATCATCAACATCACCTCGGTGGTGGGTGCATCGGGCAACGCAGGGCAGGTCAACTACGCCGCTGCCAAGGCGGGCGTGGCCGGCATGACACGTGCACTGGCGCGTGAACTTGGCTCGCGCAACATCACGGTCAACTGCGTTGCCCCCGGATTTATCGAGACGGACATGACAGCGAAACTTGGTGACGACCAGCAAAAAGCCTTGTTGTCGCAAATTCCGCTGGGACACCTGGGCAAGCCGTCAGACGTCGCGCATGCCGTGGCGTATCTGGCCTCACCGCAGGCTGCTTATGTGACGGGGCAGGAGTTGCATGTCAATGGTGGCATGTTCATGGCGTAGTCGCCAGCAAGAAAATTAGAACAATTTGCGTGGCTGTGGCCCGTCGGTTGTGTTAAAACCAAAACCCCATTGTCCGTCGGCTAAAATCACGGATCCATTTACAACCACCCTTTGAGGGAACCCATGAGCGATATTGAAGCACGCGTTAAAAAGATCATTGCCGAACAACTCGGTGTTGAAGAGTCACAAGTGACCAACGAAAAAGCCTTTGTGGCCGATCTGGGTGCCGATTCCCTGGATACCGTTGAACTGGTGATGGCACTGGAAGACGAATTCGGCATCGAAATCCCGGACGAAGATGCTGAAAAAATCACCACGGTGCAAAACGCCGTCGATTACGCCACTACGCACAAAAAAGCGTAAGGTTCAGGCGAAAGGCGCGACAAGTGCCGCGCCTTTCGCCAGATTGTTAAATGTCCACATGGGTTTTGACGCTCTGGCCGCTTCGCAGATTCTCAGCCAGTTCATAGTCGAACTGGCTTTTTTCAGATGAACCACTGACTGCTTATTACTATGTCCCGTCGTCGTGTCGTTGTTACTGGTTTAGGTTGTATCAGCCCCGTTGGAAACACGGTTGATTCGACGTGGGCCAATTTGCTCGCTGGTCAGTCCGGCATTGGTTCCATCACCAAATTCGATGCATCCACCTTCAGCTGCAAAATTGCAGGTGAGGTGAAAGGCTTTGACATCGAGTCCTACATGAGCGCCAAAGAAGCGCGCACCATGGACACGTTTATTCACTACGGAATTGCTGCAGCGGCTCAAGCCGTTGCCGATTCAGGCTTGCCAACCGGTGAGGCCCTCAGTGACGAGCTGGCAACCCGCATCGGCTGCGTCATTGGCTCAGGCATTGGCGGTTTGCCAATGATCGAGGGCATGCACACCGAGTATGTTCAGCGCGGCGCGCGGCGCATTTCCCCATTTTTTGTACCGTCTACGATCATCAACATGATCGCTGGCCATGTGTCGATTCGTTATGGCTTCAAAGGCCCCAATCTGGCGATCGTCACGGCATGCACCACAGGCTTGCATTGCATCGGGCAAGGCGGGCGCATGATTGAGTATGGTGATGCGGATGTCGTGGTAGCGGGTGGTTCGGAGGCCACGATTTCTGCATTGGGCATCGGCGGTTTTGCGGCAATGCGGGCGCTCAGTACCCGCAATGATGACCCTGGCACGGCTTCGCGCCCGTGGGACAAAGACCGTGACGGCTTTGTGATGGGCGAGGGTGCCGGTGTCATGGTGCTGGAAGAATACGAACACGCCAAAGCCCGCGGTGCCAAGATTTATGCCGAACTGGCTGGCTTTGGCATGAGTGCTGATGCGGGCCACATGACTGCGCCCAACATGGACGGCCCGCGCCGCGCCATGGTCAGCGCCATGCGCAACGCCGGAGTCAATGCCGACCAGGTGGATTATGTGAATGCCCATGGCACGTCGACTCCGCTGGGCGACCTCAATGAGTGCAACGCCATCAAGGCGGCCTTGGGCGAGCACGCCAGAAAAACGGTGGTCAATTCCACCAAGTCGATGACCGGCCATTTGCTGGGCGGTGCCGGTGGGCTGGAGTCGATCGTGACCGTGCTGGCACTGCATCACCAGAAGAGCCCGCCAACGGCCAATATCGTCAATCAGGACCCTGAGTGCGATCTGGACTTTTGCGCCAATGCAGCCCGCGACATGAAAATCGATGTCGCCATCAAGAACAATTTTGGCTTTGGTGGCACCAACGGCTCATTGGTGTTCAAACGGGCACCCTGATCGCGTCTGATGGCGGGTTAGCCCGCTTTCAAGCGATTTTTTACCATGCACAGCGCCCCAGCGGTCAGTTATCCGGTGGGGCGTTCTCTTTTTCAGGGCGGCCTGATCGCCCTGATTGCGCTCTGTGAGGCATTGCTGATGCTGGCTTGGGCGCGTCAGGCCGATGCGGTTGGCGTGCGGCATGTGGCCATCATGGTGCTGTGCTTGCTGCTGACCGGGTGGTCAGCCCGACAGTGGCAGTGGGTGGCCAGTGGCGCACTGGTTTGGGATGGTTTGTGCTGGATTCAGACAGCATCGGGCGAGTCGCAGGTGGTTGTGCCTTTGGTGGTGCTTGATTTTCAATTTGCGTTGCTATTGTGTTTGCGCGCGCAGACGGGGCCATGTTACTGGGCGTGGCCTGAGCGTCGTATCGCGCCAGCACGCTGGCTGCCGTTTCGCCGGGCCCTGTTTGGCCACATCCCCAGGACTGACATCCTCGGGATGGAGCCGCTGGCCGATCAGAATGGGTCGCTGAGGGCAATGCCATGAGCGCGCCGCACGAGCCTCTGGTTCAGCCTTCTGCACCGGCGGATGACAGTGACGCGATGCTGGTAGAGCGAACTGTCGCGGGTGACCAGCGGGCCTTTGAGTTGTTGGTGATCAAGTACCAGCGGCGCATTCAGCGCCTGATTGGCCGCATGGTGCGTGATGTGGATTTGGTGGACGACATTGCCCAGGAAACCTTCATTCGCGCCTACCGTGCCTTGCACCAGTTCAGGGGTGATGCGCAGTTTTACACCTGGCTGTACCGCATTGCCGTGAATACGGCCAAGAAGTTCTTGCTCGAACTCAAGCGTGATCCCACGGTGACGCAAACTGCGTTGTCGTCCCATGATGATGACGATGAAACTTTCCGTCCAAGAAACGAACCAAGCACAGACGAGTCACCCGAGTCGGTGTTGGCAGCCAAGGAAATTGCCCAAGCCGTCAATGCGGCACTGGAGGCGTTGCCTGAGGATTTAAAGCAAGCCATCACCCTGCGGGAAATGGACGGTTTGAGTTATGAGGATATTGCTGAAGTGATGAATTGCCCAATTGGCACGGTGCGTTCGCGCATTTTTCGGGCACGCGAAGCGGTGTCGGCCAAAGTCAAGCCCATGCTGGACAAGCAGACCGGCAAGCGTTGGTGATGGCGGCAGTTGAAGTTGCATGTAAACATGAGGCACAAAAAGACCATGACAGACAAATTGATGACAAGCAACGAGCAGGTTTCTGCGCTGGTTGATGGTCAGTTGCGCGGTGCTGAGTTCGCGCAGACGGTCAAGCTCCTGGAGACCCGCAGCGAGGCGCGCGCCGCGTGGGATACCTATCACCTGGTGGGTGACGTGATGCGCTCGGGGCACGCGCATGCCACTGCGCACGATGCTGAATTTATTGCGCGTTTGCGCTTGCGCATGGTAAACCACGCTACAAATCCAGATGCTACTAAATTAATAGCTACTGACGCTTTATCTATAAGGGCTGGAGGCCAAAAATTCTCAAAATCCGCCAGTGCCAATGATGGCTGGTGGAAGCGGGTGGCGGGTCTGGCATCGGTCGCTGCAGTGGGTATGGTTGTCTGGCAAGGGTTTCAATACACGGGTGCCGGCATGCCGGGTCAGCCCTTGGGTTCGCCACAGATCGCCCAGGTGGCGGCTGCGCCAGCCATGGCAGCGGTTCAGGCCAGTTCAAGCCCCGGCGGCTCGCCGATGTTGATGCTGCGTGACCCCAGGCTGGATGCGTTGCTGGCAGCGCACCGTCAGTTTGGTGGAACTTCTGCACTGCAAATGCCGTCTGGTTTTTTGCGCAACGCCACGTTTGAAGAAGGCCACCGTTGAAACTTCCGGCCTGGTTGGTAGGGTTGCTGCTTATGGCAGGGTCTGGGTGGGTTGGAGCACAGACTGCGCCAACTGCAGACCAATGGTTGAAGGGCTTGCACGATGCCGCCAGCCAGCGGGCCTACGTGGGTACCTTCGTGGTGACGACGGGCGACTTCATGTCCTCGGCCCGTATCTGGCACGCGTGTGATGGGCAACAGCAAATGGAGCGGGTAGAGGCCTTGACGGGCGCACCGCGCTCAACTTACCGAAAAAATGACCAGGTGGTCACGTTTTTGCCTGAAAGCCGCATCGCAGTGCGGGAAACACGGGAGTCTTTGGGGCTTTTCCCTGAAATGCTGAGCCGGGCAGACTCGTCCATTGGGCAGTTTTACAGTGTGAAAGCCGCTGGGCGCGGGCGTGTTGCCGGGTTTAATGCAGACATTGTGGAACTTTCGCCAACTGACAAGTTGCGTTTTGGCTACCGCATCTGGACCGAACAAAAAACCGGCCTGGTCATCAAGTTGCAAACCCTCGACCAGGCCGGTGCGGTACTGGAGCAGGCGGCTTTTTCGGAGTTGCAATTGGCGCAGCCCTTGTCCATGACCCAGCTCGGTGCGCTGATGGCCAACACGCAGGGCTACCAGGTTAAAACGCCGGAACTTATCAAGACCACGCCGAACCAAGAGGGTTGGTTGTTCAAGGTCAATGTGCCGGGTTTCAAGTCCATGAGTTGTTTCAAGCGGGCCGATGCCGCATTGCCGGATGCCGGTGGTGGCACCCTGCAATGGGTGTTTTCGGATGGGCTGGCATCGGTGTCGTTGTTCATTGAGGCGTTTGATGCCAGTCGGCACAGCAAGCCGCAGCATCATGAGCGTTTTTCCGTCGGGGCCACGCACATGTTCACACGTCGCTTGGGCGCGTGGTGGGTCACGGCAGTGGGAGAGGTGCCGCAGCAGACACTCGTCACCTTTGTTCAGGGTCTTGAGAGAAAAAAGTAAGCCACCATGTACCATTTTTTTGTCATTTCGAAAGGTTCAAGATGATTCGATTCAATTGGAAGAGTTTGTACGCCTATGCGCTGTCGGGTGTCCTGATGGTCACGGTATCGGGCGCATTTGCGCCGCTGTCGCCCGCGTTGGCCCAAGCGCGGGCGTTGCCGGACTTTACTGATCTGGTCGAGCAGGTGGGGCCCTCGGTGGTGAACATTCGCACGCTTGAAAAAGCCAGTGCCCGGCCGGGGCCGGGTGGCGCGATGGACCCCGATATGCTGGAGTTCTTCCGTCGCTTTGGGTTGCCCATTCCGAATATGCCCAATACACCCAATTCACCGCATCCGTCGCCACCGCAAAACCGGGGTCAACAAGATGATGCACAACCGCGCGGTGTTGGCTCCGGCTTCATTCTGACTGCCGACGGCATGATCATGACCAACGCCCATGTGGTTGAAGGGGCTGAGGAAGTGCTGGTCACCTTGACGGACAAGCGTGAATTCAAGGCAAAAATCATCGGCGCTGACAAACGCAGCGATGTGGCGGTGCTCAAGATCGAGGCCACTAGCCTGCCTGCCGTCAAGGTGGGTGATGTGGGTCGCCTCAAGGTGGGCGAGTGGGTGATGGCGATTGGTTCGCCGTTTGGTCTTGAAAACACCGTCACCGCCGGCATTGTGAGTGCCAAACAGCGCGATACCGGTGACTATCTGCCATTCATTCAGACCGATGTGGCCATCAATCCGGGCAACTCGGGCGGGCCGCTGATCAACATGCGTGGCGAGGTGGTGGGTGTTAACAGCCAGATTTATTCGCGCTCGGGCGGTTCCATGGGCATTTCGTTCTCGATCCCGATGGACGAGGCGATGCGCGTCAGCGAGCAATTGCGCGCCACCGGCCGGGTGACGCGTGGGCGCATTGGCGTGCAGATTGACCAGGTGAGCAAGGAAGTGGCTGAATCGATTGGCTTGGGCAAGCCGCAAGGTGCGCTGGTGCGCGCAGTTGAAGTGGGTGCTCCGGCAGAAAAAGCAGGCGTGGAGGCCGGTGACATCATCACAAAATTCGATGGCAAACCCGTGGAAAAATCAAGCGACTTACCGCGTATGGTGGGCAACACCAAACCGGGCACCAAGAGCACGCTGACGGTGTTTCGCCGGGGTACCACCAAAGATTTGAGCGTGGTCATTGCGGAGATTGAAGCAGAAAAGCCAGCCAAGAAAGCCGCTGACAAGCCAGTCAAGCCCAAAGATGCCAGCGTCGCCCAGAGTCTGGGTCTGTCAGTGAGCGATTTGACCGATGCCGTACGCAAGGAGCTCAATATCAAAGGCGGTGTGCAAATCGATGCCGCAACCGAATCGGCCGCCCGCGCTGGTCTGCGTGAAGGCGATGTCATCATGGCGGTGGCCAACACGGCTGTGGCGAACGTCAAAGAGCTTGAAGCGTTGCTCTCCAAGCTGGACAAAACCAAGCCCATCAATATCTTGTTTCGGCGCGGTGAATGGGCGCAATACACGGTGATTCGACCTGGCAAATGAGCCTGTGGGCAACTGACATGAAGTTTTGCCTACAATAGCCCTCCAACTTTCGCAGTTGCCAATGATGGTTGGTTCAGGGCGCGTTCCACTTGACCGCGCCCTTTTTTCTGTTTGCTTGGCATTTACTCACTTTTCCGGTTTCCCTGGATGAATCACATCAGAAATTTTTCGATCATTGCCCACATTGATCACGGCAAATCGACGCTGGCCGATCGCTTGATACAACGCTGTGGTGGTTTGCAGGCGCGTGAGATGGAGGCGCAGGTGCTTGACTCGATGGACATCGAGAAAGAGCGCGGCATCACCATCAAGGCGCAAACCGCCTGCCTGCAGTACACGGCACTCGATGGTCAGGTTTACAACCTGAACCTGATTGACACCCCTGGCCATGTCGACTTTTCCTACGAAGTGTCGCGCTCGCTGTCAGCCTGCGAAGGCGCCTTGCTGGTGGTAGATGCCAGTCAGGGTGTCGAAGCGCAAACGGTTGCCAACTGCTACACCGCGCTGGATTTGGGCGTGGAAGTGGTGCCGGTGCTCAACAAGATGGATTTGCCCAATGCCGATCCGGAAAACGCCAAGTCTGAAATCGAAGACGTGATTGGCATTGATGCAGAAAACGCCATAGCCTGTTCGGCCAAAACCGGCATGGGCATTGATGAGATTCTGGAAGCCGTGGTGGCGCGCGTGCCGCCGCCCAGGGGCAACTCCAAAGGCCCGCTGCGCGCCATGATCATCGACAGCTGGTTTGACGCTTATGTGGGCGTGGTGATGTTGGTGCGGATGGTCGATGGTCGGCTGGCCAAGGGCGAACGCATCAAGATGATGGCGACTGGTGCCACTTACAACGCCGACAGTCTGGGTGTCTTCACCCCGGCCAACCAGCCGCGTGATGCGCTTGAAGCCGGTGAGGTGGGCTACATCATTGCCGGCATTCGCGAACTGCAAGCCGCCAAGGTGGGCGACACCGTGACCCTGATCAAACCCGGTACCGGCGGATTGGCGTTGACCGCGACCGAGGCCTTGCCCGGTTTCAAGGAAATTCAGCCGCAGGTGTTTGCCGGTCTGTACCCGACCGAAGCCAGCGAATACGAAGGCCTGCGCGACAGCCTTGAAAAGCTCAAGCTCAACGACGCGTCATTGCACTACGAGCCCGAGGTATCGCAAGCGCTGGGCTTTGGCTTTCGGTGTGGCTTTTTGGGCCTGCTGCACATGGAAATTGTGCAAGAGCGCCTGGAGCGTGAGTTTGACCAGGACCTGATCACCACCGCCCCCAGCGTGGTCTACCAGGTGGTGCAGGCTGACGGTGAAATCAGGATGGTGGAGAACCCGTCCAAGATGCCCGATCAGGGTCGGCTGGACGAAATTCGCGAACCCATCGTGACCGTGCATTTGTACATGCCGCAGGAATATGTGGGTGCCGTCATGACGCTGGCCAACCAGAAGCGCGGCGTGCAGTTGAACATGGCTTACAAGGGCCGTCAGGTGGTGTTGACCTATGAAATACCGCTGGCCGAGATCGTGATGGATTTCTTTGACAAGCTCAAGAGTTGTTCGCGGGGCTATGCCTCGATGGACTATGAGTTCAAGGAATACCGCACCGCTGATGTGGTCAAGGTTGACATTTTGCTCAATGGTGAAAAGGTCGATGCCCTGTCCATCATCGTGCACCGCGCTCAGTCGCAGTACCGTGGCCGTGCGGTGGTGGCCAAAATGCGCGAGGTGATTTCGCGCCAGATGTACGACGTGGCGATCCAGGCCGCCATCGGGGCCAACGTGATTGCCCGTGAAACCGTCAAGGCGCTGCGCAAAAACGTCATCGCCAAATGCTATGGCGGCGATATTTCCCGCAAACGCAAACTGCTCGAAAAACAAAAAGAAGGTAAAAAACGTATGAAACAAATTGGCTCGGTCGAAGTGCCACAAGAGGCTTTCCTGGCCATTTTGAAGGTAGATGCCTGATGCAAACCCTGACCTCTGTCATATTGGCGGCCTTTTTGGGCTATGTGGGTGCCTGGTACTTTGGCGTGGTTGAAGGCAACTTTGCCCTGCTGCTGTTCATTGCCACCGTGGTCACCGGCATCTTCTGGCTGGCCGAGCGCTTTTACTTCTTGCCCAATCGCCAGCAGGCGGCTGCGGCACTGGAAGCAGACGCGCTGCGCCGCAATGAAAAACTTGGCACGCTGGGCATCGCCAAGGTCGATGGCAATGTGGCCGAGGCGCAAAACCGAATCCTGGCCCAGCCCTGGTGGCTGGATTGGACGGCAGGGCTGTTTCCGGTGATCATCGGCGTCTTTATCTTGCGCTCATTTTTGTTTGAACCATTCAAGATTCCCTCGGGCTCGATGATTCCGACGCTGCTGGTAGGCGACCTGATTCTGGTCAACAAGTTTCACTACGGCATTCGCCTGCCCGTCATCAATACCAAATTAACGCAAGGCACGTCGCCTGCCCGCGGCGATGTAATGGTGTTTCGCTACCCGCCCAAGCCCAGCCTGGACTACATCAAGCGGGTGGTTGGGGTGCCGGGTGATGAAGTGGCCTACCTGAACAAGCGTTTGACCCTCAATGGCAAGGTCATCGAAACCAATGCGCTGCCCGAGTTTTTTGATGAAGACAGCATGCGCTACATGAAACAGTTTGAGGAAAGTCTGGGGCCGCAAAAGCACCGCCTTCTCAATGACGACAGCCGCCCGGCGTTTGTTCCTGGTGCTGACGAGTTTGAATTCAAGAGCAATTGCCGCTACAGTGTTGAAGGCGTGGTGTGCAAGGTGCCCGAAGGCCATTACTTCATGATGGGCGACAACCGCGACAATTCGCTCGATTCGCGCTACTGGGGTTTTGTGGCAGACAAGAACATCGTTGGCAAAGCCTTTTTTGTCTGGATGAACTTTGGCAACCTCAAGCGCATTGGCTCGTTCAATTGATCTGGAGAAACGTATGACCGCCTATTTGAAATCTCGTCAGCGTGGCATGTCCTTTATCGGGCTGCTGTTTGTCGGCGGCGTGCTGGCGGTTACTGGCGTTGTCGTTGCACAAGTGATTCCCACGGCCATCGAATACCAGGCTGTTAAAAAAGCGGCAAAAAAAGCATCTGATGGCAACACGGTGGCTGAGGTCCGCATGATTTTTGACAAGGCGGCCAGTATTGACAACATCAGTTCCCTCTCGGGAAAAGACATCGAAGTGACCAAGGAAAACGACAAGGTTGTGGTTAGTTTTGCATACCAGCGCGAGATTCACCTGACCGGCCCGGCTTACCTGACGCTCAAATACAGCGGCGACTCCCGCAAGTGAAAGCACAGGTGATGGTTTGAACGCTGGTCTGGTGGCCTTGCAGCAACGACTGCAACACAATTTTTCCGACACCCAACTGCTCACCCGGGCCATCACGCACCGCAGTTATTCGGCAGACCACAACGAGCGCTTGGAGTTTTTGGGTGACTCGGTGCTGGGTGTTTGCGTCGCTGATCTGCTTTACGAGCGCCTGAGCGCCTTGCCTGAAGGCGATTTGTCGCGGGTGCGGGCCAACCTGGTCAAGCAAGATACCCTGCACCAATTGGCGGACAAGTTGGGCTTGCCTGATGTGATTTTGCTGGGTGAAGGCGAAATGCGCTCAGGCGGCCAGAAGCGCCCATCGATTCTGGCTGACGCGCTGGAGGCCGTGATTGGTGCGGTATACCTTGATGGCGGCTTTTCGGCGGCCAATGACCTGGTGCGTCGGCTTTATCAGCCGGTGGAAATCAACCCGGCCATGGCCGCCATCGGCAAAGACCCCAAGACCGAACTGCAGGAGTGGCTGCAAGGCCGACGCCTGAAAGTTCCCACCTATACCGTGGCGGGCACCCAGGGCGCGGCGCACAAACAGACATTTGATGTTGCGTGCGAGATTGCCGAACTCAAACTGTCAGCGCGCGGCATCGGCAGTTCGCGCCGCGCCGGCGAACAAGCCGCAGCCACTGCCATGCTGCAACTACTTAAAACCAGACATCCATCATGACTACTACAAAAAATATAGCTACTAACGCAGAAGACACGGGGGCTGAAGGCCAAAATAACCTTGAAGAACTGTTGGCAGGCATGCGCCGCGACATGCGCCCGGCCGGCCCGACTGGCGCGCCGGTTGAAGGCCAACGTTGCGGCCTGATTGCCATTGTCGGCAAACCCAACGTGGGCAAATCCACGCTGCTGAATGCGCTGGTGGGGCAAAAGATCAGCATCACCTCACGCAAGGCGCAAACCACCCGCCACCGCATTACCGGCATGCACACCGTGGGTGCCAACCAGTTTGTGTTTGTAGACACGCCCGGTTTTCAGACCCTGCACAGCAATGCGCTCAACAAGTCGCTCAACAAGACCGTGGTGGGTGCGGTGGTGGATGTGGACTTGATTTTGTTTGTGGTCGAAGCCGGCAGCTTTACCCCGGCCGATGCCCGTGTGCTGGCGCTGCTGGGCAAAAATATTCCCACGCTACTGATTGCCAACAAGCTCGACAACGTGCACCGCCGGGGCGACATTGCCCCCTGGCTGCAGACCATGCAAGAGAAGCACAGCTTTGCAGAGTTTGTGCCGATGTCGGCCAAGAGTCCCAAAGACATCGAACGCCTGCTCGACATTTGCGCCAAATACTTGCCTGAGCAAGCCTGGTGGTATGCCGCTGATGAGCTGACCGACCGCAGCGAGCGCTTCATGGCCGCCGAAATGGTGCGTGAAAAGCTGTTTCGCCTGACCGGCGACGAATTGCCCTACACATCCACCGTCATCATTGACAAGTTTGAAGAAGAGCCACCGCAAAAAAAGGGCCAAAAGCGCCTGCTGCGCATCGCTGCCACCATCGTCGTGGAGCGCGACGGCCACAAGGCCATGGTGATTGGCGACAAGGGTGAGCGTATCAAGCGCATCGGTATGGAAACACGGGTCGAGCTGGAAAAGCTGTTTGACTGCAAGGTGTTCATCGAGATGTGGGTGAAGGTGCGCTCCGGCTGGGCCGACGACGAGGCGCGCGTGCGCTCGTTTGGGTATGAATGAGCCTGGACTTGCCGATGGCGGGCCATCACCCGCGCGTCATTGCGAGCTTCCAGTTTTGAAATCAAAACCGCACACAGACCATGAACCAAAACACGCGTCATTGCGAGTCTCCAGTTTCGACCTCCATACCGCCTACGAACCATGAACCAAAACACGCGTCATTGCGAGGAGCGCCAGCGACGCGGCAATCCATGGATTCGGACTGCATGGATTGCCACGCTGCGCTCGCAATGACGGTTCTCTGTGGGGCGACCGCGCAACGGTTCACGGCGAGGAGCGCCAGCCACGCTGCGCTCGCAATGACGGTTCTCTGTGGGACGACCGCGCAACGGTTCACGGCGAGGAGCGCCAGCGACGCGGCAATCGCAATGGCGTTATTTCTGAATTGTTAAGTGGCCACTAAACGCATTTCTGACGAACCCGCCTATGTGCTGCACCGCCACGACTGGAGCGAGTCCAGTCTGATTCTGGAGGTGTTCACCCGCCACCACGGGCGTCTGGCGCTGGTGGCCAAGGGTGTCAAGCGGCCGAGTTCCAGTTTTCGCCCGATTTTGCTGCCCTTGCAGCCACTGCGGCTGGTGTTTGGCGGCGATGCGGAAATCAAAACCCTCAAAGCCGCCGAATGGCAGGGTGGCCACGTCATGCCCACCGGTGACGCGCTGATGTCGGGCTATTACCTCAACGAACTGCTGCTGAATTTGCTGGCCCGCGAAGACCCGCACCCGGTGCTGTTTGACGTGTACGCCAGCGTGGTGGAAGTCATCGCCAGCGAGCACGGCGAGGTGCTAGAAGCTGCCCTGCGGGCCTTCGAGCTGCTGCTGCTGCGCGAAATTGGCCTGCTGCCGCTGCTTGATGCGCAAACCATGACGCTGCTGGCGCTGCACCCTGATGCGCGCTACAGCCTGGTGCCCGAAGGTGGCCTGCGTCTGGCTGGCGAACAAGACCGCGCCAGTCTGAGTGGTGCCCAGTGGTCTGGGCTGCAACAGGTGCTGGGCGAGCGGGTGGCCTTTACCACCGTACTGCGTGCTTGCGCCGAGGTGGCGGCGGCGCTCAAACCGCAGTTGCGCGGACTACTCAATTACCATTGCGGGGTGCAGACGCTGCGAACCCGCCAAATGATGATCGATATTCAAAATTTATAGCGCTTTGCGCTTATTGCATAAGGGCTAGAGCCTTAAAATACGGATAAAACTATGACAGACATTACCGCCTTGTCGGTCAACCTTAACAAAGTGGCCACGGTGCGCAACACGCGTCACCTGGGCATTCCCAGCCTCACCCGCGCCGCCACGCTGTGTTTGCAGGCGGGCGCGCATGGCATCACCGTGCATCCGCGCCCCGATGAGCGGCACATCCGTGCCAGCGACGTGCCAGAACTCGCCCAACTGTTGCAAGCCTGGCCAGGGCGCGAATACAACATCGAAGGCAATCCGTTTCACAATTTGATGGACGTGGTGGGTAATCTGGTGGCGCAAAAGCTGCCGGTACACCAGGTGACGTTTGTGCCCGATGCCCAAGGCCAGTTCACCAGCGACCACGGCTGGAACATCTCCGCGGATGCCCAGCGGCTCAAACCGCTGATCGACCAGGTTCACGCCTGGGGCTTGCGTGTCAGCCTGTTCATGGATGCTGATCCCACTGCCATGGCCGCCGCCAAGGCCGTGGGTGCCGACCGCGTCGAGTTGTACACCGAGCCTTTTGCTGCTGCCTGGGGCACGCCAGACCAGCCCAGGCAATTGGCTCGCTTTGCCGCCGCTGCGCAGGCCGCGCTGGACGTGGGTCTGGGCATTAACGCCGGCCATGACCTGAACCGCGATAACCTCGCCGCCTTCATCGCGCAGGTGCCGGGTGTCAGCGAAGTGTCGATCGGCCACGCGCTGATTGCCGACGCGCTGGAGCTGGGCTACAGCGCTACCGTGCAGGCCTATCTGGCCTGTCTGCGCTGAGGGTTGGCATGAGTTGCTATGTTTTGTATAGCTGCTTGCGCATATTACACGGGGGTTAGAAGGTGTTTTTATACATGATTTATAACTACTCAGCGCCAGCTGCAACCTGTTCCTTATGGGAGCGGCGGCAGCCGCGAAATGCCAGTTGTCATTCGCCCCAGCCGGGGCTTCCCCTATCCAGGATAAGACCTGAGCAGTTGTCATGATCTACGGCATTGGCACCGACATCTGCGATGTGCGCCGCATCAAGGCCAGCCTGGCGCGCCACGGCGAGCGTTTTGCCGCCCGGGTGCTCAGTGACGCTGAATTCAACACCTGGCAAGTGCGCACCCAGCGCTGGCCTGAGCGCGGCGTGCGGTTTCTCGCCACACGCTTCAGTGCCAAAGAGGCCTTCAGCAAAGCCATTGGCCTGGGCATGACCCTGCCGATGACCTGGCGTGGCTGCGAAATTGGCAATCTGCCCAGCGGCCAGCCGACCATCGTGCTGCACGGCGCACTGAAAGACTGGTTTGAGGCCAGGGGCTTAAGCGCCCACATCAGCATGACCGACGAGACCGACTACGCAGCCAGCTTTTGCGTGGTGGAGGTGGCTCAGTCATGAGTCGGCTCAGCCGCCATGTGTGAACTGCTGGCCATGTCCAGCCGGTCTGCCACGCGGCTGACGCTGTCGCTGCACGCGCTGGCGGCGCACGGCGGCCCGGCGCATCCGCACCGTGACGGCTGGGGTGCCGCTTTTTTTGAAGGCCACGATGTGGCACTGTTTCGCGAGTCCCGTTGCGCCGATGACAGTGCCTTGGTGCGATTTCTGGAGGACAACGGCCCGACCAGTTCGCTGGCGATAGCGCATATTCGCCGGGCCACACAAGGGCTGGTCTCACTGGCCAACACGCAGCCCTGTGTGCGTGAATGGGCAGGGCGCGCACAGGCCTTCGCGCACAACGGCAATTTGGCTGGTATTTCCCAGGATGCCCAATTTGCGTTGTCAGATTTTCAATGTGTCGGCGAGACCGATTCTGAGCACGCCTTTTGTGCCCTGATGCAGCGCCTGCGCTCGCTCTGGCTGTCCTGCGGGGCGGTGCCAGCGCTGGCGCAACGGATGGCCGTGGTGACACAGTTCGCCGCAGATTTACGGCGTTTGGGGCCGGCCAATTTTTTGTACGCGGATGGCGACTATCTGTTTGCCCACGGACACCGGCGCACACAGGCGCTGAGCCAATGCATTGAGCCGCCGGGCTTGTTCATGCTGTCACGCCGCTGCCACGAGGGCCACACGCCCGTGGCCTTGCAGGGTGTGCAGGTGGGCTGCGGCTACCAGGAAGTGGTGTTGCTGGCCAGCGTGCCCTTGAGCGATGAAGCCTGGCAACCGCTGGCCGAGGGCGAAGTGGTCGCCATCGCGCAGGGCAGGGTACTTTTGCGCGCATTGGCAAACCTATAAAAAAGATCGCATTCAATGAGTAACAAATGGTTGGAAAAGTTTTACCCCAGGAACAGCTTGGTGGCGCGGATCAGTTACGCCACGGCCTTGGTGACCGTCGTGCTGTCGGTGGTGCTGGGGTATTACGCCGGTGCCATGAGCCGGGCGCAGATTGAAAAAGACCTGGGCAAAACCTTTTTAAGCCGATCCCAACACGTGGTGGATGTGCTTGACCGGGGCATGTTTGAGCGTTACCGCGAGGTGCAAATCGTGGCCTCGCTCGATGACATTCGCAATCCGTTGGTGTCGGTCGACAAAAAACGCGCCATATTGGAGAAGTTGCAGACGACGTTTGATGCCTATGCGTGGGTGGGCATTTGCGACGCAGACGGCAAAGGCCTGGTGGGCACGGGCAAATACCTCGAAGGCAAAGACCTGAGCCAACGCCCGTGGTGCAACAAAGGCCGTGAAGGGCCCTACGCCGGCGACGTGCACGATGCATTGCTGCTGGCCAAGATATTGCCCAACCCCAGCGGGGAGAATTTTTATCTGCTGGATGTGGCGGCACCCGTGACCGATGCCAACGGCATTCTGCAAGGCGTGCTGTGTGGCCATATTTACTGGAAGTGGGCTGAGGCCGAGTTGGCTGGCAAAAATGACGAAGGCATCGATGTTTTGCTGCTGAGTCGTGATGGACTGGTGTTGTCGGGGCCTGAGCCCGCGCGCGCTGAAATGAGCAAGCTGGCACCGGCGATCTGGTCAAGGTTGTCGGCTACACCACACGCTCATGATGCTTTTTTGGAGACCTGGCCTTCTGGCAAGCAGTACCTGATTGGGCATGCCCACGACGTGGGTTACCGCGACTACCCCGGCCTGGGCTGGACGGTGCTGGTGCGCCAGGATGCCGACATCGCTTTTGCACCAGCGCGGGCCTTGCAGCAGCGCATTTTGCTGTTGGGTGCGGCTCTGGGCGTGTTGTTTACCCTGATTGGCGCCTGGTTGGCTCGGCGCATTGCGCAACCCATCTCGGAGATTGCCCGCGCCGCTGACCGGGTGGCCGCGGGCGCGCTCGATTACAGTGTTCCGGTGGTGGCTGGCAACGATGAGGTGGCCCGTTTGTCGTCGTCGATTCACACCATGGTCAACAGTCTGGCCTGGGAAATCATGGAGCGCAAGTGCGCCGAAGAAGAATTGAAGCTGGCGGCCACGGTATTTGCCAACAACTCCGAAGCGGTGGTGATCACCGATGCGCACAACAATATCATTCGCGTCAATGATGCCTTCACACGCATCACCGGCTATGCCGACACCGATGTCATTGGCTGCAACCCGCGCATGTTTGCTTCAGGGCAAAATTCGAAGGGGTTCTACCAGCGTTTATGGCGTGACCTGTTGCAAAACAACGGTTGGTCGGGAGAAATCTGGAACAAACGCAAAAGCGGCGAAGTCTATCCCGTGTGGCTCATTTTGAGTCTGGTGCACGATGATGCCGGCAATATCAGCAACTACATTGCCATTTATTCCGATATTTCCGAGCGCAAGCAAGCCGAGCAGCGCATGGAGTTTCTGGCCAGCCATGACGCGCTCACCCAGTTGCCCAACCGGTATTTGTTCACTGACCGGTTCAATCAGGCACTGGCCACGGCACAGCGCAAAAAGACCAAACTGGCGCTGTTGTTCATTGATCTGGATTACTTCAAAAACATCAACGATTCGCTGGGCCACGATGTCGGAGATGTCCTGCTGGAGCAAGTCGCCAGGCGCATGAGCCATTGCATGCGCCGCTCCGATACCTTGGCCCGATTTGGCGGTGACGAGTTCATGGCTTTCCTGCAAGACATTCAATCCGAAAACGGGGCTGCGCGCATGGCTGAAAAGTTGTTGGCATCGTTTGAGCGCCCTTTTGAGGTGGGCGTACATTTGCTGTCGATTTCACCCAGCATCGGGGTCAGCCTGTACCCCGAAGATGCTACCGATTCCGTGGCGCTGATGCGCAATGCTGATCTGGCCATGTACCGCGCCAAGGCCGCCGGGCGCAGGGCGATCGAGTTTTACCGCCCCGAGTTGACCCTCAGCATCAATGAGCGCTTGCAGTTGGAAATGCAGTTGCGCCATGCGCTGGAGCGGCGCGAATTGTTCCTGGTGTACCAGCCGCAGGTGGATGTGCTGACGGCAAAAGTGATTGGCGTGGAGGCGCTGCTGCGCTGGCAGCATCCAGCGCTGGGGCTGATCGCGCCCATGCGTTTTATTCCTGTTGCTGAAGAATCCGGGCTGATTGTGGAGATTGGTGACTGGGTACTGCGCCAGGCTTGTTTGCAGATCAAGGCCTGGCAGCAGCAGGGCTTGCGCCTGGTGCCGGTGGCGGTCAATGTATCGGGTGTGCAGTTCAAAAGGCCTGATTTTGTGGCGCGCGTGACGGCTGCCTTGCATGAAATGCAGGTCGATGCCCGTTGGATTGAAATTGAAATCACCGAAAGCGTTTTGATGGAGCTGGGCGAAAACAGCCTGACGGTCATGAATGCGCTCAAGGCGCTGAATCTGCGCTTGTCCTTGGATGACTTCGGTACCGGTTTCTCGTCTTTGAGCCGGTTGAAAACCTTTCCGCTGGATGTGCTGAAAGTGGATCAGGGTTTTGTGCGGGACATCACCACCGATGCCAATGATGCGGCCATCGTGCGCGCGGTGCTGGGCATGGCCCACGAAATGGGCATCCATGTGGTTGCCGAAGGGGTAGAAACCCGCGAGCAACTGGACTTTCTTGAAAAGTTGCGCTGCGAGAGTTACCAGGGCTACCTGTTCAGCCGCCCGGTGCCGCCTGAGCAGATTGCGCAATACCTTTTAATGGAGAGCTAAATGACCTTTCACGCCCCCCTGATCATCGACATTGCCGGCTTCGGCCTGAGCAAAGCCGACAAAAAACGCCTCAAACACCCGCTGGTCGGCGGGCTGATTCTGTTTGCGCGCAATTGGCAAAGCCGCGAACAACTCACCAAACTGTGCAGCAGCATCAAAAAGGTTCGCAAAGATGTGCTGATCTGCGTTGACCACGAAGGCGGGCGGGTGCAGCGCTTCAAGACCGATGGCTTCACCCATTTGCCGCCGATGCGCGCCTTGGGCGATTTGTGGCGCAAGGACGGCAAGGGCAGGGCGGGCGAGGGTGCCATGCGCGCCACCCGTGCTGCCACTGCTTGCGGCTATGTGCTGGGGGCCGAGCTGCGCGCCTGCGGTCTTGATTTGAGCTTTACCCCGGTGCTGGACCTGGACTACGGTGCCAGCAGCGTGATTGGTGACCGCGCTTTTGATGCCGACCCGCGCGTGGTCAGCCTGCTGGCCAAGAGCCTGATGCACGGGCTGCGCATCAGCGGCATGGCCAATTGCGGCAAGCATTTTCCGGGGCACGGTTTCGTCAAAGCCGACTCCCACACCGAGATTCCGGTGGATAAACGCAGCCTGAAAGCCATTCTGCAGGACGATGCCGCGCCCTACGGCTGGCTGGGTGGAGCGCTGGCCAGCGTCATGCCGGCCCATGTGATTTACCCCAAGGTGGACGCACGACCGGCTGGTTTTTCAGATAAATGGTTGAATGACATTCTGCGCGGCCAGCTCGGCTTTGCCGGGGCTGTGTTCAGCGACGATTTGTCGATGGCAGGTGCCCGGGTTATCGACGGCCAGAGCGTCAGCAGCACCCAGGCGGCTGTGGCGGCCTTGAATGCCGGTTGCGACCTGGTGCTGCTGTGTAACCAGTCACTGGGTGATGGGGCCGAGGTAGATGCACTGATCAACGGCCTGACCGAGGCGCAACTCAAAGGCCAGTGGCAGCCGTCAGAGGTCAGCGAAGCACGTCGCCTGGCCCTGTTGCCCACCCGCCACGCCACGCCGTGGGATGAGTTGATGGTGCAACCCAGCTACATGCAGGCGCTGGATTTATTGCCTTGAGTCTGGTGTGCGTCATGCTTTTTTTTAAGGCAAGCGGTGCAGACGGAGTGCCGACAGCTTGGCATTGACTTTTTCAGGTGCTAGCATAGTCATTCAACTACAGAGGTAAGAAAATGGCTGCTCCTGAAATTGGTACTTGCCTTTCTGCTGGCATAAACGGGCTGAAAAAGAATTTTGTTACGCACGTTGTCTCCTCCTTGTTGGTGGGGGTTGTCGGCGGCGTGAGTGCTGGTTTGCTGACAGGCCCCATGATGGTTGGGTACATGCGGATGATCAAGGTGGAGGACGAGGGCGGCAAGCCAGAGATTGCCGATGTTTTCAAGGGCTTTGACGACTTTATTCCGGCGCTGCTGGCGGTGCTGCTTTCAAGCATCATTGTCTCAATCGGTTTCATGTTTTGCGTGATTCCTGGCCTGCTGGTGATGGCCTTGGTTCCCACGGCGGCCTATCTGGTAGCGGTCGGTGAAAAGGATGGCATCAACGCGATCAAGCGTGCCTTCGCGGCCGTCAAGGCCAATCTGATGGGGGCCTTCTTTTGTGCCCTGATTGTTGGAATCGTCGGCTCCCTCGGGGCGATTCTTTGCGGCGTTGGCATATTTCTGACCTTGCCGATTACCTTCATCGGTATGTACCACATGGCCAAGCAACTCACCAACGGCGGTGTGGTGGGTATAGCAAATGTGTGAGCGCCATCTGCTGAGCAGTCCTGAACGTGGCTGGCGCGCTGCGCTTACCCTGTCCTGGCCCTTGGCACTGGGTGGCGCACCGATTCTTTTGTCACTCGGAAATGTGCCGCTTTGCGCGTTCAGGCAACTCAGCGGTCAACCTTGCCCGCTTTGTGGCGGAACGCATGCCTGTGCGGCGCTGGTAGAGGGCAACTTGATGGCCGCCTGGCAGGCCAATCCGGGATTGCTGCCAGTGCTGGCAATTGCTGCAGTGCACACGGTGCAGTTGGGGTATGAAGCTTGGTCCGGCCGGCGCATGGTCCGCTGGCGAATCGGTGCAGGTCTCTGGTCCCTGGGGGGTGCCTGGCTAATGGCCGCCTGGCTTTTGCGTTTGCTTGGTCAGATCTAAACCTGTCTGACTGGCGATCAGGGCGAGCGGTGCAGCCGGGGTGCCGACAGCTCGGCAATCATGTCCGACGTGGCAGCATCCACATTCGGGTTGGGCTTGAGTAAATTGGCGGCTGAGAGCAGCTTGCGCAAGTCTTGCAGGTCTTTCACGGTGGGTGCCACCTTGATCTGGGCAATGGCACCCGTGCTGTTGCCACCCTTGATCAGTGCGACGATTTTGGGAGCCCAGAGGCTTGGACGTGACATGCGGTGCTTTCCTGAAATTTATCGGGTTGTTATAAGCCATTTTGACACATAGCCCTTGTCCAATATGCGTGGCTAGCTATAAAAAATGTAGTGATGGGCGACTTGGTGAATCTGGCCATCATGAAAGAAACGATGCGCAGCGAACGCTACAGAATAAGAAGTTGTGGTCGTAATCGTCACACCAGGTGCTGCGGCGTGGTGGTCGCTCGGGGTGACGAGGGTTGCAGGCTTTGGTGGGTTGTACGCCTTGACGTGGCGTACAGCTCTTGCGGTTCATGCAGCCTCAATTGAACCCGGGCTGGCCACCCGCGTAGCCGGTGATGTAGGCATAGCTGGTGCGCGCATCCTGGCCCAAATCGAGCAGGCTGATGTGGTGCTGCTGCCAGGGTGCAAAGTCGATATCGCCGGGGTCACTACGCCCCAGCACGCCTTGCGTCAAGTCACGCAGCACCATGCCCCATTCGGCAAACACACGCCGCTTGGCCGCGCCCTCGATGACGATGCGTACCCCGCTGTGGCGCGGATCGGCCCGGATTTTGTCCATCAGGGCGAGCACTGCAGTTCGCTCGCCTTCGAGCATCTGCATAAAGCAGCCGTCCTGCACGATCAGACATCCGGTGATGCCATTGGCGAGGTTGGCCGTGCGGGCCTGCTGCACGATGGCATCCAGCGTCTGACTCGGCAGCGGCTGCTGCACCGATTGGCTGACATAGATCGCAAAATAAAGACCGACTTGGTCGCCAGGCAGCATCTCTTTTTGCTCGCGCGCCAAGGTGTCGATGAAGTCCTGCTCGGTCAAGGGGCGGTGAAAATAATAGCCCTGGATGAAATCGCAGCCCAAAGCACACAGCTCACGCCGCTGGGCCGCATTTTCAACCCCTTCGGCCACCAGTTTGAGCCCGAGCGCCCGGCCCAGACCGATTACGGCGCGGATCACGGTGCGGCTCTCCGGGCTTTTGTCAATGCCATCGACAAAAGCGCGGTCGATTTTCAGCACATCGACCGGCAAGCGCGTCAATTGCGCCAGCGAGGAGTAGCCGGTGCCAAAGTCATCCACCGCCACCCGCAGCCCCAGGTCGGCCAGGCGGCGCAGCACGCGCAGGTTGGTCTCGACATCGGCCATCAACGCCGTTTCGGTGATCTCCAGCAGCAGGCGCTTCGGGTCAGCACCGGACTCGGCCATGATGGCAGCAAACTCATCGACCAGCGTGGCGGCATCGAGCTGGCGCGCCGACAGGTTGACCGAGAGGTAGGGTGCTTGCTCGCCCCAGCGCTGGCGCCATTGGGCCTCGGCACGGCAGGCTTGCCGGAAAACCCAAGTCCCAATCGGCACGATCGAGCCGGTCATTTCGGCAATCGGGATGAAAATGGCGGGCGAAATTTCGCCCTCAGGCGGGTGCCAGCGCAGCAGCAGCTCAGCGCCCATGATGCGGCCACTGTCGGCGGCAACGATGGGCTGAAAGCGCACCGACAGCTCGTTGCGTTCAACCGCGTTGCGCAGGCCGTTGGTGATCGACAGGCGCAGCCGTGCCTTTTCCTGCAAGCTTTCGTTGAAGAATTGCCAGCCGTCGCGGCCTTTTTCCTTCACCGCATACATGGCGGTATCGGCCGAGCGCAGCAAATCGTCGCTGGCATGGGTGCTGCCGTTGCCAATCGCCACGCCGATGCTG
>JBBQLQ010000014.1:0-34236 GCA_038328055.1 Burkholderiales bacterium | reverse complement strand
AGTTATGACTTCCTGATCCGCACGGAATCCATTGGGCATGGTGAAAGCCTGGTTGTGTCTTTGTGGGAGGGCTGGCAAGCCCGAATTCGCGGCTGCCGCCGCTCCTACAAGTGCCAGTCCTATTCCTGAAAAAAGCAAACTTTGTCTATACGTATCGGTAAGTCTGAAGTTATGACTTCCTGATCCGCACGGAATCCATTGGGCATGGTGAAAGCCTGGTTGTTACTTTGTGGGAGGGCTGGCAAGCCCGAATTCGCGGCTGCCGCCGCTCCTACAAGTGCCAGTCCTATTCCTGAAAAAAGCAAACTGTGCCTATACGCATCAGGAAGTCTGAATCTGGATGTTGCGATCGAGCGCAAGCGCATTGCCACTGAGCGCATTAACCATGAAACTGCCTATTTAAAAGCCGAGCAGGCTTGTTACGCCCGATTTGCGGTGTCGGACTGTGTGCGTCAGGCTCGTCAGGACCGCCGCGTGGCATTGGATGCTTTGCGTCGTCAGGAACTGGTGTTGAACGATCTGGACCGGAAGACGCGTGCGCTTGCCACGCTTGAGCGAATTCGAAAAAACTAAAAAATTATTTTTAGCTGAATAATTTGCTGGCGATCCATTGTCTGGCAAATATCAGATGGTCAGTGGTTCGAACTTGACAATGGCCAGGGACAGGTTGTCGCCGCCACCCTTGGCGCGACTCCGTGCTTTTTCGATCAAAAACTCGCTGGCTTCACGGGCTGTCAGTGCGTCAAGCACCGAGCCAAGCTCCATGTCATTGAAGTAGTGCCATACCCCATCGCTGCAAGCCAGCAGCGTGTCCCCGGGCTGAAGTTTCGAGATGCAATGCTTGTCCACTGGAGGGGCGTTTTTGGAACCCAGGCAACCCATCAAAATGTTGGACTGGGGATGAAAGTTGGCTTGTTCTTGCGTGAGTTGCCCGCGCTCAACCAGCGTCTGCACATACGAGTGATCCATCGTGCGCTTGACCAACTCCTTGCCGTGGTAGTGGTAAATGCGCGAATCCCCGGCGTGAGCCCAATAACAGTCGCCGCCCGGATTGATCAAAAAAGCGGCAACCGTGCTGTGGGGTTCTTCCTCGGATGAGACCGCGGTGAGGCGGATGACGGTGTGTGCCTCCAGAATCAGTTGCTGGAGCAACTCGGTTGGATTGTCAGATACCGGGGAGTAGCGTTCAAACAGCTGCCTGGCTGTCATCATGACCTGGTCAGACGCTTTGCGGCCACCGCTGCGGCCGCCCATGCCATCGGCCAGGACCACCAGCAAGCACCCTTTGGCATGAGGGTGACTGATCAGGGTCACCTGGTCTTGCTGGTAATCGCGGTCACCCTTGTGGATTCCGGTGGCCGCCGTCAGTCGGTAGCCCTTGGTCGTCATGCGATCACCAGAATTTCCACCAGGGAGCATTCTTGGGTTTGAAGCCTTGCGTCAGGTAAGGGGTTTGTGGGTAGTTCTTTTCAAGAATACGCGACGTGTCGTCACGCATTTGCGTCATGCCCAGCGCGTCGTAGGACTTGACCATGATGAACAAGGCTTCTTCGGCTGCGGGCACACCCTGGTAGTCCTTGATGGCCAACTGGGCGCGGTTGATAGCGGCCAGGTAGGCACCTCGCTCGTAGTAATAGCGTGCCACATGCACTTCAGATTGCGCCAGCGAATTCACGATGTAAGCCATGCGTTGCCTGGCATCGGGCGTGTAACGCGACTCAGGGAACCGGGTGACAAGTTCTTTGAAAGATTCAAAAGAATCCTTGGCCGCCTTTTGATCTCTTTCGGCCAGGTCCTGACGGGTCAATGCAGAAAACATGCCCAAGTCATCGTTGAAGTTGATGACCCCTTTGAGGTACAACGCGTAGTCGATGGCCGGGCTGGCGGGATGCAGCTTCATGAAGCGATCCAGCGTGGCAGCGGCCAATACCGGCTCGCCATTTTTGAATTGGGCATAGGCCTTGTCGAGCTGGGCCTGCTGCGCCAATGGCGTACCGGCCGCACGCCCTTCGAGCTTGTCGAACAATGGAATGGCCTTTTCATAGGCACCCGAGCCAAGTTCGTCCTTGGCTTCAGCGTAAATCTTGTTGGGACTCCAGCCAGCGGTCTGGTCTGTCGGCGTGCTTGAGCAGCCGCTCAACAGCAGGAGTCCAGCGGCCAGCGCCAAGGAGAAGACAGCAGATAATTTGGTACCAGGCATGTAGGACAGCTTTCTTGAAAAATACCCAAATGATTATATCGGGCTCCCTTGCGGGCGATGAGCCAGAAGCCGTCTTTGAAGACGCGCCGGAGCTGGAGGTTCGTGCACTGCTGTTTGATGAGCACCACCATGGTATGCGACTTGATCGGGCTCTGGTTGAACTGGTTCCCGAATTTTCCCGCAGTTATTTGCAACAACTGATCGAGTTGGGAGGTTTGTCGCTGAATGGCCAGGTGACGCGAAAAGTGTCAGCCAAAGTCAAAGTTTTTGACAGGGGAAGCATCGAGCTGCGTCCGACCCCCCAAAGTCAGGCCTTCAAGGCAGAAAACCTGGCGCTTGATCTGGTCTACCAAGATGAGCACCTGCTGGTAATCAACAAGCCCGCCGGCATGGTGGTGCACCCCGCACCCGGCAATTGGAGTGGCACCCTGATGAATGGCTTGCTGGGTTTGGATGCCCAAGCCTTCAACATGCCGCGGGCGGGCATTGTGCATCGGCTCGACAAGGACACCAGCGGTCTGATGGTGGTGGCCCGCACCCGCTTGGTGATGGACGCGCTGGTACGCGCAATTGCAGCGCGCGAGGTAAAACGTCAATATCTGGCGTTGGCGCACGGCGCTTGGCAGGGCGCAGTCATGCGGCAAGTGGATGCCCCCGTTGGGCGAGACCCTGCCAACCGGCTGCGCATGGCGGTGGTCGATCTGGCTTTTCAATCAGGCAAGACGGCCAAAACCGACATTGAACTTCTGGCCGGATGCGCTCAGGGGTGTCTGGTCAAGTGCACCTTGCACACCGGTCGAACCCATCAAATTCGGGTTCACATGGCTTGGCTAGCGCACCCACTGGTGGCAGATACGGTCTACGGGGGCGCAATTGCCGCCGGCATGCAACGCCAGGCATTGCACGCCACCAAGCTGGCCTTTGTGCATCCTGTCACCTTGCAGACCCTGGTTTTTGAGATGCCACCCCCCGCCGATTTTTTGGCGGCGCAGGCTTGGTGGGGTCTCAAGTACAATAGCGCCACTTTTTGACCCGTTCTACAGCGGGTTTTTGTACGCCTTACCGATGATCTTGCCGGTTTTTCAAGCGTCACCCCCATCTTTTTATCGAACACCAATCGGGTGTTTTTTCGGAATTATCGAAACATGAACACACTGGATGCCAAACGCATCCTTGAGACTGCCCTGATTTGCGCCCAGCAACCGCTACCGCTGCGCGACATGCGGACCTTGTTTGACGATGCGCTGAATGCTGATTCGATCCGGCTGATATTGACCGAGTTGCAACAAGAGTGGTCGCCGCGGGGTGTCGAACTGGTTGCTCTGGCTACCGGCTGGCGCTTTCAGAGCCGCCCGGAGATGCGAACTTATCTGGACCGATTGCACCCGGAAAAGCCACCTCGCTATGCCCGGGCGACCTTGGAAACGCTGGCGATCATTGCCTACCGGCAGCCGGTGACGCGGGGTGACATTGAAGATATTCGAGGCGTGACGGTCAATTCCCTGACTCTCAAGCAACTGGAAGACCGGGGCTGGGTTGAGGTTATTGGCCATCGTGACACAGTTGGGCGGCCGTCGCTGTTTGCGACAACCCGTCATTTTTTGGACGATCTGGGCCTCGATTCCCTCGATCAATTGCCTTTGCTGGACTCTCAGATGGGCGCGCTGGATGCCAGCACGACGCCTGAATTCAACTGGTCTGATGGTCAGACCCCTGACACAAATAATGGATAGTTTTTTTTGGAATGACACCAATGACCGATTTACCTGTTGAACCCCTGGCTCCTGCCGCCCAGGCGATACGTTTTGAAGACGTTATATCCGGTGATTTTGATGCGGAAGAAAATCGCCCCGAAGCTGCTGTACTCAAGCGTGTGCTGGCTCCGCAGCCCGAGTCGCCCAAGCTGCACAAGGTTCTGGCGCAGTCGGGCATGGGTTCGCGCCTGGAGATGGAGCAACTCATTCTGGAGGGGCGTATCACGGTCAATAACGAGCCGGCCCACGTTGGCCAGCGGGTTCAATTTGGAGACCACGTCAAGGTCAATGGAAAGCCGATTCGGGTGCGGATTGCGCCGCCACCCCCACGTGTCATTGCCTACCACAAGCCTGCCGGAGAAGTGGTCAGTCATGATGACCCGCAAAATCGACCAACCGTGTTTCGCAAGTTGCCCAAGTTGTTTCAGGGCAAGTGGCAGTCGGTGGGCCGACTTGACCTCAACACTGAGGGCTTGCTGTTGTTCACCAGTTCGGGTGAATTGGCCAATAATTTGATGCATCCGCGGTTCGGGCTGGAGCGTGAGTACGCTGTGCGCGTTTTGGGTGCCTTGAATCAGGATGAAAAACACCGCTTGCTTGACGGCGTGAAGCTTGATGACGGCATGGCCCAGTTTGGTTCTATCGAAGACGGTGGCGGTGAGGGCTCAAACTGCTGGTACCGCGTCACCATCTCGGAAGGCCGAAACCGGGAGGTGCGGCGCATGTTTGAAGCGGTTGGGCACGCGGTGAGTCGCCTGATTCGAATTCGTTATGGTGCCATGGTGCTTCCGCGCGGCCTTAAACGCGGTGCCTGGATGGAGCTCGATGATGCAGATATTCGCTTGCTGACAAGAGCGGCAGGCACACTGGCACACCGGGAGCCGCCTGAGGCGGCAGGCGCTGGTGATGGTGCGCGTCATGCGCGCGGCCCAGGCGCACCGCTGCGCAATCGAACTCCGGGGGCAGCCAACAATCGGCGGCCACCACGACCCGAGCAGCCACAGTCAAGCCAACCTGATCCTATGAAAACCTCACAGGGCTACATTGGTGCAGACAGTTTCTCCCGGCAGCGGCAAGAGGCCGCCAAGAAAACGGGGAGCGGATCCGGCTCTAGTGGGGCGCGGCGGTCTTCGGGTCGAACACGCTAGGGTTATTTACCAGATTCACGTTGTCGTGCTGGGGTAGATCATTGCCGCATTGCAGCAAAAGACGACCCGTTCAGGGTAAGATCAAAGGCTTTGACCATGGGGTCAAAATATTCAATTAATGCTTAGGAAAACACATGACTATCGAACGTACGCTGTCCATCATCAAACCTGATGCCGTTGCCAAAAATGTGATTGGCCAAATTTATGCCCGTTTTGAAGCTGCCGGCCTCAAGGTTGTTGCTGCCAAGCTAGTGCATTTGTCGCGTGGCGAGGCTGAGGCGTTTTACGCTGTTCACAAAGCCCGTCCATTTTTCAAGGATCTGGTTGAATTCATGATTTCGGGCCCGGTGATGATCCAGGCGCTGGAAGGCGAAAACGCCATCCTGAAAAATCGTGATTTGATGGGTGCTACCGATCCCAAGAAGGCCGCACCAGGCACCATTCGCGCTGACTTTGCTGACAGCATCGATGCCAATGCGGTTCATGGCTCTGATGCCGCTGAAACAGCTGCCGCTGAAATCGCCTTTTTCTTTGCTGGCCTGAACGTTTACTCACGTTAAACCCAGCCCCATGACGGTCAACTTGCTCGACTACGACCTCGAAGGTTTGACCGTTTTTTGCGAGCGGCTGGGTGAAAAACGCTTTCGGGCAGTTCAGTTATTTCGGTGGATCCACCAAAAGGGTGCCAGCCAGTTTGACGACATGACCGATTTGGCTAAAAGCTTGCGGGAAAAGCTCAAGGGAGTTGCCCACATCAAGGCGTTGAATGTTGTGTCGCAGCATGAGTCAAAAGATGGCACCATCAAGTGGCTCTTTGATGTGGGTGCTGGCAATGTCATTGAGACTGTTTTTATCCCTGAAGATGATCGCGCAACGCTGTGTATTTCGTCGCAGGCGGGCTGCGCCATGGGTTGCCGATTCTGTTCTACCGGGCATCAGGGCTTCAGCCGCAATCTGACGACCGGTGAAATCATTGCGCAACTCTGGTTTGCCGAGCATTTTTTGCGCCGACATCTGCAGCGCACTGAACGGGTGATTTCCAACGTGGTGATGATGGGCATGGGTGAGCCCTTGCAGAACTACAAGGAACTGGTGCCTGCATTGCGAGTGATGCTCGATGACCATGGTTATGGCTTGTCAAGGCGCCGGGTAACCGTGTCGACCTCTGGCATCGTGCCCATGATTGACCGGCTTGCGCTGGACTGTCCGGTGGCGTTGGCCGTGTCCTTGCATGCACCCGATGATGCACTTCGGGACCATCTGGTGCCGCTGAACATCAAGTACCCGCTTCAGGAGTTACTAGGCGCTTGCGTGCGCTATCTTGAGCATGCGCCCAGAGATTTCATCACCTTTGAATATTGCATGCTTGAGGGTGTCAATGATCAGGAAGAGCAAGCCCGCGAGTTGGCTCGATTGGTCAAGTCAATGCACCCGTCACGCCAATGGTGCAAGTTCAATCTGATCCCGTTTAACCCCTTTCCGGCTTCTGGCCTGGTGCGCTCCGGGGTTGACCGCGTTCAGGCATTTGCCAAAATTTTGCAAGATGCCGGGATAACCACCATGGTGCGCAAAACACGTGGTGATGATATTGATGCGGCCTGTGGCCAATTGGCCGGCGACGTTCAGGATCGCACCAAGGTCGTTGAGCGCATGGCGCGCAAGCGAACCATGATGATCAGGCAAATTCATTCACCGGTTGAAACCGCCAAGGAGGCCTGACCCATGCCTATGTTTGCGCAGATACGTCGATTGGTGTGCATTGAGGCACTGTTTGCCGCATTCATTTTGGCTGCGGGAGCCACCTTGTCGGGCTGTGCCAGCCCATCGGATGCGTCCAGTGCCACTGCGAGTCGAGGCGATTTCGTAACCGAGTCGGATGAAACCGCTGAGCGCAAGCGCGCCCGCATTCGGGTGGAATTGGCGCTGGGCTATTTCGAGCAGGGAAAAACCACGATTGCCCTGGATGAAATCAAACAGGCCATTGTGGCCGACCCGAAATTTTTTGATGCCTACAACTTGCGCGGTTTGATTTACATGCGCCTCAATGATGCTGCGTTGGCCGAGGACAGTTTTAACAAAGCACTGTCCATTAGCCCACAGAACGCCAACGTGTTGCACAACCTGGGTTGGCTTAAATGCCATCAGACTTCGTATTCCCAGGGCTTGGGTTACTTCGCCCGTGCCTTGGCCAACCCGCAATATGGTGAACGGGCTAAAACTTACATGACCCAGGGGCTCTGCCAGGCTCGGGCTGGCATGTTGGCCGAGGCCGAACTCAGTTTGATCAAGTCCTACGAATACGATGCGGGCAATCCGGTTACCGGCTACAACCTGGCGAACATTCTTTACCAACGCGCAGACTACGTTCGGGCACAGTTTTATATTCGTCGCCTTAATAACAGTGAATTGGCTAACGCCGAGTCACTTTGGCTTGGCATCAAAGTTGAGAGGCAGCTGGCCAATGCGGATGCCGTCTCCCAGCTTGCAACTCAGCTGGAAAAGAGATTTCCGAAAGCAACCGAGACCGCAGCCTTTCGCCGGGGAGCATTTGATGAGTGAATTGTTGAATGCACAAGAACCCGCGCAGGCCGCGCTCTCTGGTCAGGGGACATCGTCTGCCGGGGCCATGCTGCGCGCTGCACGCGAAGCACAGGGTTTGCATATTGGTGCGTTGGCGGTGGCGTTGAAGGTGCCGGTGAAGAAGCTTGAGGCGCTGGAGGCCGACCGTTTCGATTTGCTGCCAGATACCGTGTTTGTGCGCGCTTTGGCCAGCAGTATTTGCCGCGTACTGAAGATCGATCCGGCAGCCGTGCTGGCTGCATTGCCGCTTGCTCAGGTGAGGCAAATCAAGTCCGACGAAACCGGCTTGAACACCGCCTTCAAAGAAGCCGGCAACGGGGCCGGCTGGCGCATGCTGGCGCATGCAAACAAGCCTGTTACTGCCGGGGTTTTTCTTTTATTGCTGGCCATTTTGGCGATAGTCTTTTGGCCACAAAATCTGACCAATGACAAGCCGGTTGCAGCCAGCGAATCGGCTCAAATTGAGGCCCCCGGGGCTGCAGGCGGCAATAGCGCGGTACCCTCAGCCTCAACAGTGTTGTCCGATTCGACAGCGGTTTCTTTTCCCCAGGCCGGTGCAAGTGATGTTGCCGCTGCTACTGTTTTACCGGATGTACTTGGTAAATCTGCCGCTGCCGACAATCCGTCGGTGTTGATGTTGCAGGTTAGCGGTACGTCCTGGGTTGAAGTAACCGATGGCAAAGGCGTGGTTCAACTGCGCAAGACGGCCGTGAATGGCGAAGTTTTGAATGTTGCCGGCGACCTGCCGCTGTCCGTTGTTTTGGGACGCGCTGACAGCGTCTCTGTCAGGGTGCGGGGCAAACCACTGGATTTGACAGCGATCTCCAAAGACAATGTGGCGAAATTCGAGGTGAAGTGATGGACAACTCCAAGCCCGTAGCGTCTGCTTTTGCACTGCCAAGAAAATCCCGTCAAGCGCAAGTGAGTTGGGGTAGCCGGATTGTCACGGTTGGCGCAGATGCACCGGTGCGGGTGCAGTCCATGACCAACACGGACACTGCCGACGTGATCGGTACGGCAATCCAGATCAAGGAGTTGGCGCAGGCTGGCTCCGAGCTGGTGCGCCTGACGGTCAATACCCCTGAGGCAGCACAAGCGGTGGCACTTATTCGCGAGCAGCTTGACCGCATGGGTGTAGATGTGCCCTTGATTGGTGATTTTCACTACAACGGCCATCGGCTGTTGACTGATTACCCAGAGTGTGCGCAAGCCTTGTCCAAATACCGCATCAACCCTGGTAACGTGGGCAAGGGTGACAAGCATGATCGCCAGTTTGCTCTGATGATTGAGGCAGCTATCCGCTGGAGCAAGCCCGTACGCATTGGTGTCAATTGGGGTAGCCTGGATCAGGAGTTACTCGCAGATTTGATGGACCAAAACAGTCGCCGTGCGAGTCCCTGGAACCCCAAGTCTGTGATGTATGAGGCCTTGATTACCTCGGCCATTGGTTCGGCACAACAGGCCGTTAAGCTGGGCATGAACCCTGACCAGATTATTTTGTCCTGCAAGGTCAGTGGTGTACAGGACCTGGTTTCTGTCTACCGGGAGTTGTCCCGGCGTTGTGACTACGCCCTGCATCTGGGGTTGACCGAGGCTGGCATGGGAACCAAGGGAGCTGTCGCTTCTGCCACGGCGCTGGCTATTTTGTTGCAGGAAGGCATTGGCGACACGATACGTGTTTCTTTGACTCCGCAACCCGGTGAGTCCCGGACGCAAGAGGTGGTCATTGCCGCTGAAATTTTGCAATCATTGGAACTGCGGTCATTTGTGCCCAGTGTCACGGCATGCCCGGGCTGTGGGCGCACCACCAGTACAACTTTCCAGGAGCTGACCCAGCAGATTGAGGCTTATCTGCGGGCGCAAATGCCACTTTGGCGCGATAAATATCCTGGCGTGGAAAAGCTCAAAGTGGCGGTCATGGGCTGTATTGTCAATGGCCCAGGTGAGAGCAAACAAGCTGACATTGGTATCAGTTTGCCAGGCACCGGTGAAGCACCGGCAGCACCTGTTTTCATTGATGGCGAAAAGCGCATGACCCTGCGTGGCGAGTTGATCGCGCAGGAATTTCAGGCGATAGTGGAAGACTATGTTGAAAAACGTTTTGGTGGCCAGATTGCCACCAAAGTTTGATGTGTAAATTCATGACTGAAAAAATAGCACCACTCAAAATTGACAAGCTGACAGCTGTCAAAGGTATGAACGACGTGTTGCCGCCTGATTCGGCAACCGTTGAATGGCTGGAAGCAAAAGTGCGCGCGCTGATGGCCCGTTTTGCTTACCGGAATATCCGTACTCCCATTGTTGAGCGCACACCGCTGTTTGTTCGCGGACTTGGTGAAGTGACTGATATTGTTGAAAAGGAAATGTACAGTTTCGAGGATCGCCTCAATGGTGATCCGTTGACTTTACGCCCTGAGGCAACTGCGGGTGTCGTGCGGGCAGCGCTTGAACACAACATGCTGTATGACGGTGGCAAACGGCTGTATTACATGGGGCCGATGTTTCGGCACGAGCGCCCGCAAAAAGGACGCTACCGCCAGTTTGATCAAATTGGTGCCGAAGCTTTGGGCTTTTCCGGACCGGAAGTGGATGCTGAGCTGATTTTGATGGCGACATCGCTTTGGAGCGAAATTGGTTTGACCGATGTCAGGCTGGAACTCAACAGTCTGGGCCAACCCGCGGAACGGCTGGCCCACCGCCAAGCACTGATTGCCCATTTCGAACAGCATGCCGATGTTCTTGATGAAGACGCAAAACGTCGTCTGTACAGCAATCCATTGCGGATTCTGGATACCAAAAATCCACACATGCAATCGGTGGTGGATTCGGCCCCAAAATTGCTGGATTTTCTCGGTGATGCATCGCTGGCGCATTTTGACGCGTTAAAGACCATTCTGACTGCCAATGGCGTGGCATACACCGTTAACTCGCGCTTGGTGCGCGGCATGGACTATTACAACTTGACGGTGTTTGAATTCACCACAGACCGATTGGGCTCCCAGGGAACGGTCTGCGCTGGCGGGCGTTATGACTATCTCTTTGAACAATTGGGCGGAAAACCTGCACCCGCAGTGGGCTGGGCACTTGGTGTGGACCGTGTATTGGAACTGGCAAAGTCTGCAGGTCTGGAGGATGTTGGCCCCACTTTGGATGCCTACGCCATCATCACCGATGTCACGGCCATGCCGATGGTCTTGTCCACTTTACAGGCCTTGCGAACTTTTGGAGTCAGTGTCCAGATGCAAGCCAGCGCCCCAGATGGCATGGGCAGCATGAAGAGCCAATTCAAGCGGGCCGATAGCAGTGGAGCGCGATTTGCACTGATTTTTGGTCCGGACGAAATAGCCGCGCAGAACGTCACCCTCAAACCCTTGCGCGATGCCAGTGCTACCCAGGTGACACATGCGTTGGCCGACTTGGCCGCGTGGGCCCCGACCCTACAATCAGCCGCTTAACCGGATTTACCCATGGCCAATCAATTAGACCTCGAAGAACAAGAGCAGCTTGACCAGATCAAGCATTTCTGGAAGCAATACGGCAACGCCATCACATGGGTTTTGATTGCCGTGTTGGCGGTATTTGCCAGCTGGAATTTTTATAACTATTGGCAACGTAGCCAAGCTACGCAAGCTGCAGCGCTGTTTGATGAGGTTGAGCGTGCCGCCCAGTCGGCTGATACGGCCAAAATTGACCGTGTCTTTGCGGACATGAAAGACAAGTTTGCATCAACCACGTATGCCCAGCAATCCGGGTTGTTGGTGGCGCGTCAGTACGTCAACACCGGCAAGCTAGATTCCGCCAAGGCGGCGCTGACCTGGGTGGCAGAGCAGTCGACCGATGCTGGCTATCAAGCGGTTGCCAGATTAAGGCTGGTGGCGATATTGATGGAATCAAAAAACTTTGATGCAGCTTTGAGCCAACTCAATGCTACGTTTCCGGCAAGCTTCGAAGCACTGGTGGCAGACCGAAAAGGTGACGTGTTGGCCTTGCAAGGCAACAAGGCGCAGGCCGTCACCGAGTATCAAAAAGCCTACCGTCTGTTTGAGCCGAGTACGCAATACCGGCGTCTGGTAGAAGTCAAGCTGAACGCCTTGGGTGTCGATGTGCAAGCCGCTGATCAAATGGCCAACGCCGCTGGAAAGTAACAAACAATGAAACAGTTTCGCCCATTCTCTTTTATAAGAGTGCTTTTGTCGGGAATGGCCGTTGCCGCACTGGTCGGCTGCGCTGGTGGGGCCAACAGCCCCAAGCCAACCGAACTGGGTCCAAATCCGGCGCTGCTGGGTGTGCGTACTGCCTGGAGTGGCAAAGTGGGTGTCGTTGATTTTCCGTTAAGCGTGAGTGTCAATGGCAGTATGGTCACCTTGGCCAGCAGCGACGGCGTGCTGGCATCCCTGAATGCGCGCAGTGGAATCGAGCAGTGGCGCACCAATATAGGCGCAGCCATCGCTGCTGGCGTTGGGAGCGATGGTCGGTATGCCGCCGTGGTGACGCGTGGCAATGAACTGGTTACCCTGGACGCTGGACGAGAGCTTTGGCGTGCCCGCATGTCGGCGCAAGTCTTTACCGCACCGCTGGTCGCTGGGGCCCGTGTTTTTGTGCTGGGTGCTGATCGCAGTGTGGCCGCTTTTGATGCGCAGTCAGGCCGAAAGTTGTGGCAGTTCCAGCGTCCTGGAGAAGCTTTGGTGCTCCGTCAGGCAGGCGTGTTGACGGCCGTCGGCAATACTTTGGTGGCTGGGCTCTCGGGCCGACTGTTGGGGATCAATCCCCTGAATGGCAATATTTTGTGGGATGCTCCGATTGCAACACCGCGTGGCACCAATGATATTGAGCGCATGGTGGATATCGTGGCCGGTGTCGGGCGTGATGGCAATGAATTGTGCGTTCGCGCCTTCCAGGCCGCTGTTGCTTGTGTGGATACGACCCAGGGTTCGGTGACCTGGAAGAAGTCGGCCTCAGGTGCTGTGGGTTTACAGGCTGATGACAAGCTGATTTTTGGTGTCGAGAGCGATGGCCGTGTGATGGCATGGCAGCGCAGCAACGGTGAGCAGACTTGGGTCTCGGATCGGCTGCGCTATCGTCAGTTGAGCACGCCCTTGGTGATTGGTCGTTCGGTTGTGCTGGGCGACGAGTTGGGGCTGCTTCACTTTATGTCCCGCGCTGATGGCTCGCCATTGAACCGACTGACTACCGATGGTTCGGCCATCGCTGTCACGCCGGTCATGGCGGCTGGTACCTTGGTGGTGGTGACGCGCAATGGCGGTGTGTACGGCTTTCAGCCGGAATAGTTGACACCTTAACAAAAGAATACTGATGAAACCTGTACTGGCTCTGGTAGGCCGTCCCAATGTTGGCAAGTCGACATTATTCAATCGGCTGACCAAGTCACGGGATGCCATTGTGGCGGACTTTGCAGGCTTGACCCGTGATCGGCATTACGGCATGGGCAAGCACGGCAAGCACGAATTCATTGTGATTGATACCGGTGGTTTTGAGCCGGAGGCGACAAGCGGCATTTACAAGGAAATGGCCAAGCAAACCCGACAGGCGGTCGCCGAGGCCGATGTGGTGATTTTTGTAGTTGATGCCCGTGAGGGCGTGTCAGCGCAAGACCATGACATTGCCAATTACCTTCGGCGTCTGGGCAAGCCGTGTGTGCTGGTGGCCAACAAGGCCGAGGGTATGGTTGAAGGAGCCCGGCCGGTTGAGTTCTATGAGTTGGGCTTCGGTGAAGTCCATCCGGTCTCAGCGGCGCATGGTCAGGGTATCCGTCCCTTGCTTGATCAGGCACTGGCACCCCTGAACTTGTCCGAAGCCCAAGAAGAACTTGAAACCGAGCCAGGGGTCATCAAACTCGCCGTGGCGGGTCGTCCCAATGTCGGTAAATCAACCCTGATCAATGTCTGGCTGGGTGAGGAGCGTCTGGTCGCTTTTGATTTGCCAGGCACTACCCGTGACGCGATATCTGTGCCGTTTGAGCGCAATGGGCAAAAATTCGAATTGATCGACACTGCTGGCTTGCGCCGACGAGGCAAGGTTTTTGAGGCGATCGAGAAGTTTTCGGTGGTCAAGACATTGCAGGCCATTGAATCAGCCCATGTGGTGTTGCTGCTCATTGATGCAACCCAGGGTGTCACTGATCAGGATGCACACATTGCTGGCTATATCCTGGAAAATGGTCGTGCTGTGGTGCTTGCTGTCAACAAATGGGATGCGGTCGATGAATACCAGCGTGAACTGGTCAAGCGTTCAATCGAAACGCGGCTGGCGTTTTTGAAATTTGCCAACATGCACCTGATTTCTGCGAAAAAACGTCAGGGCCTGGGCCCATTGTGGGCATCCATTGCGCAGGCTTACAAGGCGGCCAATTGCAAGATGTCTACGCCAGTACTGACGCGCCTGCTGTTGGAATCGGTTCAGTTTCAGAGTCCTAAGCGTGCTGGCATGTACCGTCCGAAATTGCGTTACGCGCATCAAGGTGGCATGAACCCACCGGTCATTGTGATTCATGGCAACTCGCTGGAACATGTGACAGATGCCTACAAGCGTTTTCTTGAAGGGCGTTTTCGCAAGGAATTCGATCTGGTAGGCACCCCGTTGCGTATTGAACTGAAAACATCGGCCAATCCGTATGCCGATAAATCAGATTGACGTTTGCAAAGTTCTTGGGGCACAAGCATCTTTATTGTGGATTTGGCGCGTGTTGCACTGATTTCCAAAATGACTGTGTTATCGTGACCCCTTCTTAAATTTCCCGAAACACGGAGAATATCGTGACCAACAAAGGCCAACTATTACAAGACCCGTTCCTGAACACTTTGCGTCGGGAACATGTTCCAGTGTCCATTTATCTGGTTAACGGGATCAAACTTCAGGGTCAAATCGAATCATTCGATCAGTACGTTGTGTTGCTGCGCAATACAGTGACGCAAATGGTGTACAAACACGCCATTTCGACCATCGTTCCGGGTCGCGCAGTTAATTTTGCTGCGGCTGAGGGTGATAGCCCTGACGCAGCCTGACCTCAAAGGCATCCCCACCTTGCTGGTCGGGGTTGATTTTGGGAATACCCATTTTGATGGCGAGCTTGAAGAGCTGGGTCTGCTGGCTCAGACGGCAGGCCTGCGGCCAGTAGCGCGGGTCACCTGCAAGCGGCGGGCCCCTGATGCAGCTTTGTTCATTGGCAGCGGAAAAGCCGACGAGATCAAGCAACTGGCCCTGCAGCTTGGTGTGCAGGAGATTTTGTTCGATCAAAGTCTGAGCCCAGCACAGCAGCGCAATCTGGAGCGTCATCTGGAGCTGCCGGTGAATGACCGCACGCTCCTGATTCTCGAAATTTTTGGACAACGTGCCCGCAGCCATGAGGGCAAGTTGCAGGTTGAACTGGCACGCTTGCAGTACCTCAGCACGCGACTGGTGCGACGGTGGTCACACCTTGAGCGTCAAAGCGGCGGTATTGGCATGCGTGGCGGGCCGGGCGAAACCCAGATTGAACTCGATCGCCGGATGATTGGTGACAACATCAAGCGCATCAAAGAGCGCCTTACCAAAGTCAAGCGTCAACGCCAGACCCAGCGCCGCCAGCGCGAACGCCGGGACGCTTTCAACATTTCCCTGGTGGGGTACACCAACGCCGGCAAGTCAACGCTGTTCAACGCCTTGGTCAAGGCGCGCGCCTACGCGGCCGACCAGTTGTTTGCGACGCTTGACACCACCACCCGCCAGTTGTACCTGGGTGATGTCGGGCGTGTTGCTTCACTCTCGGATACGGTTGGTTTTATCAGAGACTTACCGCACGGGTTGATTGATGCGTTTCAGGCCACGCTGCAAGAAGCTGTTGATGCCGATTTATTGCTGCACGTGGTCGATTTTTCCAGCCCCAACCATGTAGAACAAATTGCGCAAGTGCAGCGTGTGCTGTATGAAATTGGTGCGGGTGACATCTCTCAGGTATTGATTTTCAACAAGCTTGATATGGTTGAACCAGAACACCGCCCAGCACTGCTGCAAGATACCTATGACCTGGACGGACAGCCGACACCGCGGATTTTTTTGAGTGCACAGCAAGGTGACGGTTTGGCGGCGTTGCGTTTGATTCTGTCGGACAGGGTCAAGGCCACGCAAACCATGCCCTCTCTGTTGGCTTGCCCGACGCATTTCCCTCAAAGCGGTGAGGCTGAGCACTGATTCGGCACAATTGAAACAATTAGACTAGAGCTGGACCGATGAAACTTCAATTACCTACCTATAGCCTGGCGCTTCTTCCGAAGCGTATCAAGGGAATGTTCAACCTTAACGATCCCCGTTGGGGTCGCAGTGACGACAAGCCGCAGGACGGCGCAGAGGCCGGATCTGATCGCCCTCAGGCCAATCCGCCGGAGGAGCCGGTCAAAGGTGCCAACGATCGGGGGCCCAAGCGCGGAGCCAATCAGGGGCCGCCTGATCTCGATGAGTTGTGGCGCGATTTCAATCGCAAGCTGGGTGGCCTGTTTGGCAACGCCAAGGGTGGCGGCCGTGGCACCCCGTTGGGTGGCGGAAATCGCCCTGGTGGCGGGGGCGGCGCTGGCCCTGGTGGTTTTCAGCCTGACATGAAAAGCGCTGGCATTGGTGCCGGTCTGGTCGCGGCAGTGGCCGTGCTGATCTGGCTGGGTACCGGCTTTTTCATTGTGCAGGAAGGTCAGCAGGCCGTCATTACGCAGTTTGGCAAGTACAACTCAACGGTGGGTGCAGGTTTCAATTGGCGTCTGCCTTACCCGATACAGCGCCACGAACTGGTGTTTGTGACACAGATTCGCTCGGTCGATATTGGTCGCGATACGGTTATCAAAGCCACCGGTCTGCGCGAATCCGCGATGTTGACGGCAGATGAAAACATCGTTGAAATCAAGTTTGCCGTGCAATACCGCCTCAGCGATGCACGCGCCTTCTTGTTCGAGAGCAAAAATCCCACGGATGCCGTCGTGCAGGCTGCCGAGACCGCCGTGCGCGAGGTGGTTGGGAAAATGCAGATGGACAGCGCCCTGTCGGAAGAGCGCGACCAGATTGCACCGCGTGTGCGTGCCTTGATGCAAACCATTCTTGACCGCTACAAGGTCGGTGTTGAGGTCGTTGGCATCAATTTGCAACAAGGGGGTGTACGCCCCCCCGAGCAGGTTCAGGCTGCGTTTGATGACGTGCTCAAGGCCGGTCAAGAGCGTGAGCGCGCCAAGAACGAAGCGCAGGCTTACGCCAATGATGTCGTGCCGCGCGCGGTGGGTGCGGCCTCGCGTTTGAAGGAAGAAGCCGATGCCTACAAGGCGCGCATTGTGGCGCAGGCACAAGGTGATGCGCAGCGTTTCAAATCAGTGTTGGTTGAATACCAGAAGGCACCGCAAGTGACGCGCGACCGCATGTACATCGATGCCATGCAGCAAATTTACAGCAGTGTGACCAAGGTCATGGTGGATTCCCGTCAGGGTTCCAATTTGCTCTATATGCCGTTGGACAAGCTCATTCAGATGACGGGCCAGGTGGCTGAAGACACCGCAACTGCTGTGCCCGCTGCCACCACCACACCCGCCAGCCCGGCCGCTGCCGCAACTGCCATAACGGATGCCCGTGCCCGCGATGCAGCGCGCACCCGTACCCGTGAAACCCGCTAGGAGCAACGCATGAATCGCTTAGGTTTTATTTTTTCGACCCTTATTTTTGTGCTGGCTATTGCCAGTTCAACGCTGTTTGTGGTGGATCAGCGCCAATTTGGCGTGGTTTTTGCGCTGGGGCAGATCAAGGAGGTCATCACCGAACCGGGTTTGAACTTCAAGTTGCCGCCACCCTTTCAAAACGTCTCTTACATCGACAAGCGTTTATTGACACTTGACAGTACCGACAATGAACCAGTGCTGACGGCCGAAAAGCAACGTGTGGTAATTGACTGGTATGTGCGCTGGCGCATTTCCGAGCCCACCCAATATATTCGCAACGTCGGCACCACCGAGGCTGCCGGTGCCAGTCAGCTCAACCGGGTCGTGCGCAATGCGTTTCAGGAAGAAATCAACAAGCGCACGGTGAAAGAGCTGTTGTCAGCCAAGCGTGAAGAACTGATGCAGGATGTCAAGAAAGAAGTGCTCAGCCAGGTGCGTGGTGCCAAGCCTTGGGGCGTGGATGTGATTGATGTGCGGGTGACCCGTGTGGACTATGTGGAAGCGATCACTGAATCCGTCTACCGCCGCATGGAGGCTGAACGCAAGCGCGTGGCCAATGAGTTGCGCTCGACCGGCGGGGCCGAAGGCGAAAAAATTCGGGCTGATGCCGACCGCCAGCGCGAAATTACTGTGGCAAACGCCTACCGCGATGCCCAGAAAATCAAGGGTGAGGGCGACGGCGAAGCAGCACGCACCTATTCGGAAGCCTTTGGCCGTGACCCGCAGTTTGCCCAGTTCTACCGGAGCCTGGATGCCTACAAAGCCACCTTCTCCAAGAAGAGCGATGTGATGGTGCTGGACCCCAGCAGTTCTGAATTTTTCAAAACGCTACGCGGTGCCGGCCCCACGGGAGCCAACCCGCCAGCAAACAGCAAAAAATAAGCTGTAGCCACCCCTTGGACAGCACCACGTTTTGGCTTGCCATGGCTTTGGTGCTGGTGGTCGAGGGCTTCATGCCCTTTGTATCACCCGCGACCTGGCGCAAGACTTTTATGCAAATCCTGCAACTCGGTGATGGGCAGTTGCGCTTTTTTGGTTTGTGCAGTCTGCTGACCGGTGTGGCGCTGATTTGGTGGCTGACCTGAGCAACTTCTGCCCGTTCCTGGCGCTTGAGCCCGGTAGAATCGCGGTTTTAACAGCTCCCTAAAATTACATGTCTGCTTGGGTCCTGCCGGATCATATTGCCGATGTCTTGCCGTCTGAAGCACGGCACATCGAAGAATTACGTCGAGACCTGCTGGATACAGCGCGCTGCTATGGCTATGAACTGGTCATGCCGCCGCTGCTGGAGCACCTTGAATCCCTGCTTACCGGCGCAGGTGTTGCACTGGATTTACAAACCTTCAAGCTGGTCGATCAGCTGTCTGGGCGCATGCTGGGTTTGCGCGCTGACAGCACGCCCCAGGTGGCCCGCATTGATGCCCATTTGCTCAACCGCCGTGGGGTCACCCGCTTGTGCTACTGCGGCCCGGTACTGCATACCCGCCCAGGTGCACCGCATGCCACACGCGAGCCGCTGCAGTTGGGTGCCGAGATTTACGGCCATGCCGGGCTCGAAGCGGATATTGAGGTGCTGAGCCTGGCACTGGAGTGTTTGAAGGTCGCCCGGGTCCAGGCACCCAGCATTGATCTGGCCGATGCCAGCCTGGTCAAGGCCATGCTGTCTGGGGTGTCGGTCAGCGTGGCGCAGCTTGAGTCGCTGTACGCTGCGCTGGCGGCCAAAGACAGTCCCGAATTGTTGTCACTCACGCGTAACTTGCCTGCCGAGGTGCGCCAAGGCCTGTTGGCCTTGGTCCAGCTCTATGGCGACGAGGGCGTTCTTCTTGAGGCTGAAAAAGCACTCCCACCCTTACCAGGTGTGCCTGAGGCGCTACAAACTTTGAAGCAACTGGCGAGTCATTTGAAAGGCACACAAGTTACTTTTGATCTGGCTGACCTGCGTGGCTATGCCTATTACACCGGGGCGCGTTTTGCCATTTACGCAGCCGGTGCCAGTGATGCACTGGTGCGCGGTGGCCGCTATGACGAAGTGGGTGCGGTGTTTGGCCGCAACCGCCCGGCAGCGGGCTTCAGTCTTGATCTCAAGGCGCTGGTCGGCGCTGTGTTGCCGCGCCCGCTGCAGGCCGTTATTCGTGCACCGTGGCGCAACGATGCCGGCCTGCGCAATGCCATCGCCGCGCTGCGAGCACGCGGTGAAATCGTGATGTGCATTTTGCCCGGACATGAGAGCGAAGTTGACGAATTCCATTGCGACCGCGAACTGATCCAAGCCGCTGGTCAGTGGGTCGTACAAGCTATTTAGTTGAAACAATCGGAGTAAATATGACTGCTATCAAAGGCCGTAACGTGGTTGTTGTCGGCACCCAATGGGGTGACGAAGGCAAGGGAAAACTGGTGGACTGGCTGACCGAGAGCGCCCAGGGCGTGGTGCGGTTTCAAGGCGGTCACAACGCCGGGCACACGCTGGTCATCAAAGGTGTCAAAACCGCTCTGCACCTGATTCCCAGCGGCATCATGCGCCCGGGGGTCAAGTGCTACATCGGTAACGGCGTGGTGCTGTCGGCAGCCAAACTGTTTGACGAAATCGAAGCGCTGGAAAAAGTTGGCGTTGAACTACGCTCGCGTTTGCGCGTAAGCGAAGCCTGCCCGCTGATCCTGCCGTTTCATGCGGCGCTGGACGTGGCCCGTGAAGCCGCGCGCGAGCAGGGCGGCAGTGAAAAAATTGGTACCACCGGGCGCGGCATTGGCCCGGCTTATGAAGACAAAATTGCCCGGCGCGCCTTGCGTGTGCAAGACCTGAAGTACCCCGAGCGCTTTGCCGCCAAGCTGCGTGTGTTGCTGGACTTGCACAACCACATTCTCTCCACCTACCTGGGCTCCAAAGCCTTTGATTTTGGCCCGACGCTGGCACCCTACATGCAAGATGGTGCGGTGCAGTTTCAGCCGGTTTATGACGAAGCCATGCGCCACGCCGAGCTGCTCAAGCCGATGATGGCCGACGTGTCGCGCGAACTCAATGATGCGCACATCAACGGCGAAAACCTGCTGTTTGAAGGTGCCCAAGGCACGTTCCTGGATGTCGATCATGGCACCTATCCATTTGTCACGTCGAGCAACTGTGTGGCCGGCAATGCGTCCGCCGGTGCCGGTGTGGGTCCGGGCCTGCTGCACTACATTTTGGGCATCACCAAAGCCTATTGCACGCGCGTCGGGGGTGGCCCGTTTCCGACCGAACTAGACTGGGAAGTCGAAGGCACGCCCGGCTGGCATATGAGTACCGTAGGCGCGGAAAAAGGCGTCACTACCGGGCGCAGTCGGCGTTGTGGCTGGTTTGACGCCGCGCTGCTCAAGCGCAGTGCCCAGGTCAATGGCCTCACCGGGTTGTGCATCACCAAGCTCGATGTGCTGGACGGCCTGAAAGAACTCAAGCTGTGTACCGGCTACGAGCTTGATGGCAATATCACCGACATCCTGCCGATGGGGGCTGACGACATCGCCCGCTGCAAGCCCATCTATGAAACACTGGACGGCTGGAGTGACAGCACCGTGGGTGTTACGCAATACGACAAACTGCCCACCGCAGCGCGCCTGTACCTGCAGCGTATCGAGCAGGTCACCGGGGTACCGATTCATGTCGTGTCAACCAGCCCGGACCGTGATCACACCATCATGATGCGGCACCCGTATCTGGTCGACTAATTTATACAAAATAGGGCTGTAGTCCTTTATTTTATTGCGTTAGTAGCTATTAATTTAGGAGCAAGTCATGTTGACAGAAGACGGCAAACATTTGTATGTGAGCTACGACGAGTACCATAACCTGATCGAAAAACTGGCCATCAAGATTCTCCAGTCTGGCTGGCAGTTTGACACCATCTTGTGCCTGGCGCGTGGCGGCTTGCGCCCCGGTGACATCTTGTCAAGGGTGTTTGACAAGCCGCTGGCCATCATGTCCACCAGTTCTTACCGCGCCAGTGCGGGCACCGAGCAAGGTTCGCTCGATATTGCCCACTACATCACCACACCCAAAGGCGAAATTGCCGGTCGGGTGCTGCTGGTGGACGACCTGGCCGATTCGGGGCTGACACTCAACGCCGTCATGCAGCAGCTCAAAAGCAACTACAAACCGATTACCGAGCTGCGCAGCGCCGTGATCTGGACCAAGGCGCTGTCAACGTTCACACCTGACTACTGCGTTGAATTTTTGCCCACCAACCCGTGGATTCATCAGCCGTTTGAGGGCTATGACAGCATGCGCCCTGAGCAACTGATCAAAAAATGGAGCGTCTGAGTTTTTTCATTTGAATGCGCTGACCATGTCCAACCTCGCCACACAACTGATTCACCACCCCTACACGCCGCCGCAAGGGTTTGCCGCGCCGCAGCCGGGTGTTTTCAAGGCTTCTACGGTGTTTTTTCCTTCGGTGGCTGCCATGCGGCATTTCGAGTGGAAAGACAAAACCGCTTACACCTACGGCCTGCACGGCACGCCCACCACTTACACGCTTGAAGAACGTCTGTGCACCCTCGAAGGCGGCACGCAGTGCCTGCTGGTGCCCAGCGGCCTGGCTGCCATTGCAAACGTGGCGCTGGCTATGTTGAAGTCGGGTGACGAAGTGCTGATCCCTGACAACGCCTACGGCCCCAGCAAGGCGCTGGCCGAGGCTGAGCTGGCGCATTGGGGCATCAGCCACCGGTTTTTTGACCCGATGCAGCCGCAAGACCTGGCTTCCAAAATCAGCCCCAAAACCCGGCTTGTCTGGCTGGAAGCGGCCGGCTCGGTAACCCTTGAATTTCCTGACCTGATTGAGCAGGTGCGCCTGTGCCGGTCAGCTGGCGTGTTGTGCGCGCTGGACAACACCTGGGGTGCTGGCCTGGCCTTCCAGCCGTTTGACCTGCAACCGGGCGCTCAACCCGCACTGGCGGTCGACATCTCGGTCCATGCGCTGACCAAGTATCCCAGCGGTGGCGGTGACTTGCTGATGGGCAGCGTCATCACCACCGATGCCGCCCTGCACCTGCAGCTCAAGCTGTGTCACATGCGCCTGGGGCTGGGCATCGGTGCCAACGATGCCGAAGCCGTGCTGCGTGGGCTGCCCAGTCTGCCCTTGCGCTATGCAGCGCATGACACGGTTGCGCGAGCGTTGGCGCAGTGGTGCCACGCCCGCGCTGAATTTGCCCAGGTGTTGCACCCGGCCCTGCCGGATTCACCCGGACACGCGGCGTGGCAGGCGCTGTGCACCGACGCACCCGGCCATGCCGCTGGGCTGTTCAGCGTCATCTTCAAGCCAGACTACAGTCAGGCGCAGGTGGATGCGTTTTGCGATGCCCTCACATTGTTCAAGATTGGCTACAGCTGGGGTGGCCCCATCAGCCTGGTCATGCCGTACCAGCTGGCCAGCATGCGGCAAAGCTGGCCCGCGCATTTGCAGCAAGGCACGCTGGTGCGTTTTGCCATCGGGCTGGAGGCGGGGGCTGATCTGCAGGCTGATCTGGCGCAGGCGCTTCAAGTTCTGGCCTGATGGGTGCAGGTAAAATGCTGTCATTAACTTGAAAGACTACATTGGCAACACCTAACTACGGCTACGAAAAACGTCAAAAAGAACTGGCTAAAAAGAAGAAAAAAGAAGAAAAGCTGAAAGAAAAAGCCCAGCGCAAGGTGGGTGAGGGTGCATCCGATGAGCCCAATGACGATGCCGCTCCTCCAGCGGATGAGCCCAGCAGCCCGGTCTGAACTTCTTTCCTCAGACTTCCTGATGCGTATAGGCACAATTTGCTTTTTTCAGGAATAGGACTGGCACTTGTAGGAGCGGCGGCAGCCGCGAATTCGGGCTTGCCAGCCCTCCCACAAAGTCACAACCAAGCTTTCACCATGCCCAATGGATTCCGGGCGGATCAGGAAGTCTGATCCTGGTGTCAGTCAGCGCATCAAGCGCCGATGATCTGACCTGCCAAATCAGCCATAGCCCCCATGGATCGGTCACTGGGCGCTATGGTTTTTGCATTTATGAACTGCACAAAATTGCGTTGTATCGACTGCAGATACGCCGGGTCGTAATGACTGCTTAACAAATCCTGCACCACCGGTGCAAATTCGCCAGCGCGTGCTTGCGCCTGCCAGCTTTCAACAAGCACTTTGCCCTTGAGCGCCGTCAGCACCGACAAGCGGTTGCAAAAATAGTCCACATCACGCACCAGGTAGTCGTAGTCTTCCATCAGCAACGCCACCCGCTCGTGGTCAGGCAATTGCAAGTCCAGGCAAGTTGCCTGGCGCATGGCTTGCATCAGCTCGGTGGGCACTGACAGATTGCCAACCTTTTTGCTTTCGCTCTCGACATAGACGGGCCGACTTGAATCAAAATTTCTCAGTGCGTTCCAAATCAAGGTGTCAAAACGCTTTTGTGACGGTTGCGCCAAGCCGGGGATGGCACCCAGCACGGAACTTCGGTGGTTGGCCAAGGCTTCCAGATCAAGCACTTGCGCGCCTTGGGCTGCCAAGGCTTGCAGCAAGCGGGTTTTACCGGAACCGGTTGGGCCGCACACCACTTCAAATTTCAGTTGGCTTACCAGCGGTGCCACGTCTTGCATGATCGCCGCGCGAAACGCCTTGTAGCCCCCCTCGATGATCGTCACCCGAAAGCCGATCTGGCTCAAAATCAGCGACAAGGAGCCGCTGCGCTGGCCGCCGCGCCAGCAATACGTCAGCGGTTTCCAGTCTTTGGGCTTGTCGATCACCGCCCGCTCGATGTGCGCGGCAATGTTGCGTGCGGCCATGGCGGCCCCGCGTTTGCGCGCCTCAAATGGATTGACCTGGGTGTACAGCGTGCCAATCTGGTGGCGCTCAGCATCGTTCAGCGTGGGCCAGTTCTGGGCACCGGGCAAGTGGTCTTGCGCAAATTCGGCTTCACTGCGGGCATCAATTACCGCATCAAATTCGGCCAGCCGGTGGATCACATCGGTTGCCAGGATGGGGATCAGGCTCATCGCAGGGCTTTCTTGAGTTCGGGCCAGATATTGGCCAGGATCAGGGGGTGCGCGGCTCCTTTGGGGTGAATGCGGTCGGCCTGAAACCAGGCTTGGCTGTCGGGCACGTCGGCAATGCCTTTGAGCATGAACGGTACCAGTGCGGCCTTGTTGGCTTTGGCGACATCGGCAAACATCTTGCCAAAGCGCAGGCCGTAGTCGCGCCCGTAGTTGGGCGGCACCTGCATGCCGATCAGCAACACGCTGGCACCGTTCTTTTGAGCGGCTTGCGTCATGGCACTCAGGTTGTCTTGCGTCATGCCCAGCGGCAGGCCGCGCAGCGCGTCGTTGCCCCCCAGTTCGATCACTACCAGACTCGGTTGATGCTGCTTCAGCAGCGCGGGCAAACGCGCCCGCCCACCCGAGGTGGTGTCGCCACTGATGCTGGCGTTGATCACTGTGGCGTTGACTTTTTCACTGCGCAATTTCTTTTCAAGCAGGGCCACCCAACCACTGCCACGTTGCAGTCCGTATTCCGCGCTCAGCGAGTCACCGACGATCAAAATGGTTTTTGCCTTCGGTTTGGCCTGCGCAGGCGCCACGGCTCCCGCCTGGGCACTAATCCCCGCCAGGGCCAGCCCAATGGTCAACGCGATACAGTGGCGGCGCTTCCAATTAATTTGTTTCAAAGAAAAATCCATGTCTGATTGCATTATTTCGGTAGATCACGTCTTCAAGTCGGTCACCGATTCCACCGGCACGCTCGACATTTTGCGCGATATCAACTTTCAACTGTTCCCGCGCGAAACGGTGGCCATTGTCGGTGCCTCGGGCTCTGGCAAAAGCACACTGCTGTCGATCATCGCCGGGCTTGATACGCCCAGCCGTGGCACCGTGCAGTTGGCCGGGCAGGATATGTTTGCCATGAGTGAAGATGACCGCGCTGCATTGCGGGCGCAAAAGGTCGGTTTTGTGTTCCAGAGCTTTCAGTTGCTCGGCAACCTGACGGCGCTGGAAAATGTCATGCTGCCGCTTGAATTGGCAAACCGGCGCGATGCCCGCCAGGCGGCCACCGAGATGCTCGCGCGCGTGGGCTTGTCCGAGCGCCTGGGGCATTACCCCAAGGTGCTCTCGGGTGGGGAACAACAGCGCGTGGCACTGGCCCGTGCGTTTGTTGTGCAACCCGCCGTGTTGCTCGCTGACGAGCCCACCGGTAGCCTGGACTTTGCCACCGGCGAGACGGTGATGGAACTGATGTTTGACCTGAACCGCGAGTTGGGCACCACGCTGGTGCTGGTCACGCACGACCGCGCGATTGCTTCGCGCTGCCAGCGGGTGATCACCATCGAGGCCGGTCGGGTGGTCGAAACCCTGATCGATGCTTAAGAGTGTTTTAGGCCTCTAGCCCAATAGCTATATGCGTAACCAGCTATTTTATTGATAGCTAATTAGGCGCTGCTGGCGGGCCAGTTTCCCCAGCGATAATGGCCGCCTATGTCTACCCCCAAAGTTCTATTCGGCTTTCATGCCGTCGGTGTGCGGCTTAAAACCGCGCCCAAATCCGTTGTCGAAATCTATGTTGACCCGACCCGGCGTGACGCGCGCATGCGTCAGTTCATCGACAAAGTCACTGAGGCCGGCGTGCGCCTGATCGAGGCCGATGGCATGCGCATCGCCAAGCTGTGCGGCAGCCACGGCCACCAGGGCGTGGCTGCGCGGGTGCATGAGCTGACCCAGGTGACATCGCTCGACGAGCTGCTGGAGCAGCTGGAAGCCGCGCAAGCTGACAAACCCCTGGCCGAGCGTGAGCAGCCCTTGATTCTGGTGCTTGATGGCGTGACCGACCCGCACAACCTGGGGGCTTGCCTGCGCGTGGCCGACGGGGCTGGCGCGCACGCGGTGATTGCGCCCAAGGACCACGCGGCGGGTATCAACGCCACGGTGGCCAAGGTGGCCAGCGGTGCCGCTGAAACGGTGCCGTATTTCATGGTGACCAATCTGGCGCGCACCTTGAATGAGTTGAAAGAACGCAACATCTGGATCATCGGCACCAGTGACGTAGCACCTAAAACGCTGTACCAGGCTGATCTGAGGGGCCCGGTGGCGCTGGTGCTGGGGGCCGAGGGCGATGGCATGCGCGCTTTGACCGCCAAGACCTGTGACGAACTGGTTAGCATCCCGATGCACGGTGCAGTAGAAAGTCTGAACGTGTCGGTGGCCAGCGGTGTCTGTTTGTATGAGGCGCGGCGCCAGCGCCTGCCCTGATGACTCGTCATTGCGAGGAGCGCCAGCGACGCGGCAATCCACGCATTTTTCAACGATGAAAGAGTATATGAATGCTACTAAATTAAGAGCTACTTGCGCATTATTGACGGGGGCTACAGCCCTATTTCTTCTTACAAGCTGCACCCAGGAGCAGCAAAACAAGATCAGCCGCGACATCCAGAACTGGACCGGCACCAACGGCGTGCTGGAGTTTTATGCGGGTGACAAACTGGTGCGGCGCTTTCTGAAAATCGACAAGCTGTCCACCGCCATGGGCACCGATGACGGCAAGCCCCGCTCCTACCGCTTTGGCTACGGCGTGTTGGACGAAAACCTCAATTTCATCGCTGACCCGAGCGAAAAGAAGGTGTATTTCGAAATCAGTGACTTTGGCTCGAACTACCTGTTTTTTGAAAACCCGCGCTGAACCCCGGTGGCATCAGCGCGAGTTGGCAATAGCCTGTTCGACATCCGCCAAGCCCGTTTTCAGGCCTTGCAGCAAAACTTGCAGGGCAGGCCAGTCGGCTGACATGGCCCTGGCTTCCAGCTCGGTGGCCATACCGGCCATGCGGACGATGCCAATGTTGCTGCTTGAACCTTTGAGTTCATGCGCCAAGGCGTAAACCTGTTGGCCAGCCTGTTCTTTGATTGCAGCATCAAGCTTGATCAGCACCTCGTGGCTGGAACTTGAAAACAGGTCCAGCAGTTCGGCAATCACCTGCGGGTCATTGGCAAAATAGCTCTCCAGCAAGGCAAAGTCCACGATGGGCAGCGCATGCTCCGGGCGGGCAGGCAGTGCAGTCGGCTGCGGTACAAGCGGCGGGCCGGCCCATTTCAATAAGGTAGCCTTGAGCAGCTTCGGATCAATCGGCTTGCTCAGGTAGTCGTCCATGCCCACTGCCATACAACGATCGCGGTCACCTTGCATGGCGTTGGCGGTCATGGCGATGATCGGTAGTTGGTGCGCCCCATCATGCTGCGACTGACGGATCACCTGGGTGGCCTCAAAACCATCGAGCACTGGCATCTGGCAGTCCATCAGGATCGCCGCGTAGGCGCTTGCCGGGCGGCTGGCATCGGCCTGCAGGGCATCCAGCGCCTCCTGGCCATTGGCCACAATCTGCACGGCGTAGCCCAGGCGGTTGATTTGCAGTTGCGCCACCATCTGGTTTACCAGGTTGTCCTCCGCCAACAAAATCAGCCGGTGTCCGTCACGACGATTGTCCACATTGATGACATCGGCAAAAGCAACGGTTTCAGGCAGGTTGCTGCTCTCAAAGTCCTGGGGGTTACGCTTGCAGGCAGATGGGTCAGCTTGGTTGTCGGCCTGAGCGTCATCGGCTTCGCACGGCAGCAAAGGCAGCGTGAACCAGAAGGTAGAGCCTTCGCCGGCCGCGCTGTCGATACCAATCTGCCCACCCATCAATTCCACCAGTCGCTTGCAAATCGCCAGTCCCAGACCGGTGCCGCCATATTTGCGGGTGGTGGAACTGTCGGCCTGCGAGAAGGATTGAAACAGCTTGGTTTGAGCATCGGGGCTGATGCCAATGCCGGTGTCCGTGACCTCAATGCGCAGCATGTCCTGCGTGCCGACGTGTGCGCGCACCATGCTGACGCTGACGCTACCGCTTTCAGTGAACTTGATGCCGTTGCCGGTCAAATTGAGCAACACTTGGCGCAGCCGGGTCGGGTCTCCTTGCAAGCAGGCGGGCAAAGCGGGATCCATAAAGCTGCTCAGGGTCAAGCCTTTGTTCTGGGCACGGGAAAGCAACAATTCCACCGTGCCTTCAAGCACTTTGGCGGGTGCAAACTGCGTGATTTCGATGTCGAGCTTGCCGGCTTCGATTTTGGAAAAATCCAGAATGTCATTGATGATGACCAGCAGCGCCTGCGCGCAATCGTGCACGACGATGGTGAAGTCACGCTGCTCGGCGCTCAGCGGGGTGTCCAGCAGCAAATCCGTCATGCCGATGATGCCGTTCATGGGCGTGCGGATCTCGTGGCTCATGTTGGACAGAAATTCAGACTTGAGCCGTGAGTTTTCCAGCGCCTGGTCACGCGCCTCGTGCAAGGCCTGCTCGGCTTGTTTGCGCAGGGCAATGTCGGTCATCAGACCAATGAAATGGCTGATGCCTCCGCGATCGTCGTGCACTGGGGAAATGTGCAGCTCAACGACCAGAGGGCTGCCATCCTTGCGCTGGTAATTCATCTCCAGTGTGAGGGCTTCGCCGGCGGTCATGGCTTCTGCAATCCGCTGTACGTTCTGCGGGTCGGTGGCGGGCCCGCGCAGCAGTCCGACCCGTACACCGGCGGCTTCTTCAGCGCTGTAGCCGGTCAGCCGGGTGAAGCCGGCATTGACGTAGTCGATGACAGCACCCTGCGCATGGGGCTGCGCGTCCATGATGTAAATGCCCTGGCTGATTTCCCGAATGGCGCTTTCCACCAGCCGCAGCCGTGTGCGGGTGCGCATTTCATCGGAAATGTCGCGTTTGATAGCCACAAAGTGCGCAATATTGCCATTTTCCAGAATGGGCGTGATGGTCATCTGCTCAGGATAAATATCACCGTTTTTGCGCCGGTTGTTGAGCTCGCCCTCCCAGGACTGGCATGCCAGCAGGGTTTGCCACATGGCGTCGTAAAAACTCCTATTTTGCAAACCCGAGTTGAGCAAGCGCGTGTGCTGGCCAATGACCTCCTTACTGCTGTAGCCGGTGGTGCGGCAAAAGGCCGGGTTGGCGTATTTGATCGTGCCGTCCCGGTCGGTGACCACAATCATGTTGGCTGCCGCATCCAGCGCCGCTTGTTGCAGGCGGATGCGTGCCTGGCTCTCCAGTTGGGCGGTGATGTCCTGGAATGACAGCAGCGAGCCCACCACCTTGCCCTCACGCAGCAAAGGCTTGGAGCGATAGGAAACCGGGATGAAATGGCCATCCTGGTGGACAAAGGTCTCGGTGCCATCCAGCGAAATCCCCTGGCGCAGCACGGCCAGCAGCGGGCAGGTTTCAGCTTCGAACACCGAGCCGTCAGGGTGCTTGTAGTGCAATGCGGCGTGCACATTGCGCCCGATGAGGTCAGTGCTGTTCCAGCCCATCATGGCCTGACCTGCGGCATTGATATAGGAAATGTTGCCGCCCAGGTCGGTGGCGTATACCCCATCATTCAGCGTGTCCAGAATGGTGGCATTTTGGGCCCGCTGGATATCGCCTTCGGCTTGGGCCAAGCGGGCCGCTGCCAAGGCGGCTGCCAGGCGGCGCATGAACAGGAAGCCGGAGGCGCCCCCCAGCAGCACAATGACCGCGATCAGAACGCTTTGAAGCTGCTGCAACTGGCGGGTTTGCGCTTGCTGTGTTTTTTCAAGGGTCTGCAAGCGCTTGTCGCCCTCCCAGAACAAGCGGTTGGCATTTTCATTGAGGCGCTCGAAAAACGGAGCCAGTTGCTTGAGCTGCAAGGCGATGCTTTCTTCGGTCTGAAAAAACGCTTTCTGGTTGTTTTTGTCCAGACTCTCCCAACGCTTGACCAGCATTGACAACAGTTGCGTGACGCGCTGCTGGATTTGTTCTAGTTGGGGCTCGATTTCGACCACCTCCAGCACCACCGTCTGGTCTGCGGGAGGCGTGTAATGCGCCTCGCGGGTCAGATTTTCCATGCCTTCAATGTTGAGCTGGATCAGCCGCTTGCTGGAGCCGCCGACTTGCAGCGCCCTGATGTCCTGGCGCAGCTTTTGCATCTGCACGTTGATGCTGTCCTGATAGCGTTTGAAATTGACAGCGTTTTGCGACAGCGCCATCAGGTAGATGAATTTTTCAATGCCCTGAATGCTGTGGCCAATTTCTTCACCAATGGCCAGCCGCGCCTGCTCGTTGTCGCCTTTGAGGGTAATCTGTTTTTCCTGCTCCAGAAAATAGGCGCGCACGCCAAACACCAACACCAGGCACAGCACAAAAATACCCATCAGCCATTTCAAAGGCCCATTCAGAGATGCCGTGCTTGAGCGTTCTTCGGGTGGGGTGGGGGTCAAGTGCATGGTGGGGAGCCCGACGGATCACAAAAGGCGTGTCGCCTAGGATTTGATTTGACTGCGGTTGTCCAGAAAGCCATGTTTTCTGAAAATAGCCTGGCCATCTGCACCCGCGGCAAGTGTCATGAATTGACGAGCCAGAGCGGGGTTTGCGCTGGATTTGAGCAGATTGAGCAAAAGCGCTTGTGGCTTGGCCACTTTGGCATTGAGTTCAATCACATCGAGCTTGGCGGCATTGTCGGCAAACAGGCCGGTGGCGCGCCAACTCATGGTCAGGTCGGCTTCGCCCTTTTTCATGGCATTCATCAGGCTGCGCGAGTCAGGCGACAAAAATGCGCTGGCTTTGATCACTTGGGGGTAAACGCCCAGACGGTCAAGCACGGCTTTGGATTCCTGCCCCACGCTGCCAGACTCGGCATTGCCCAAAATCACCGACAAGTCCTTGCGCAGCATTTCTTTTGGGTCAGACTTGACATTTTTGGGGTTGCCCTTTTGCACAATCAAGGCCATCTGGTTGTAGCCCAGGTTGACAAAATCGCCCAGCAAGCCTTCTTTCAGGTGACGATCCCGGTAAGAAGGTTCGCCGGGCAAATACAAATCACCGACACCACTTTTTTTGGCCGACTGGTACAGGTCCTCGGAGCCGCCTTGTGAGATGGTGACGCGGGCTTTTTCGCGTTGCTCAAACAGATGTGATATCTCTGTCATCGGGCGCACCATGGTGATGCCGCAGTAGATCATGAGGTGGGATTCAGCGGTCTGGCCATGGGCGATGGCGCTGAACAAGGGCAACAGCGCAAAGCTGCGGCGGGTGAGATTGAAAAGCATAATTTCCTCGTTGATAACTCCGGTGATCTTAGCCATTAAATCAAGCCAAAACCGCCCAGCAGGGCACCTAATGCCAACAGCCACAGCAGGTGCAGCCGGGTCAGCAAGTCGCCATGAATGCCGCCACCCGCGTTGAGCCCCAGGTTCCAGCCCAGCAGGGCAACAAACAACACGTTGGGGCCGGGCAGCACTTGCGCGACCGCCCAGTCTTCAATGAACTGCTCACGCGTGAGCCACTGTTTTTTGTCGACCAGTTCGCGTTGCACGACAGCCAGCACGCCGCCAAAGCCTTGCAGGGCCAGCCAGGTAAACGCCCAGAACAGGTCGCGCAGCGATGCCGGACGCGGCATTACAGCGGCCCGCCAGGGGGTGCAGGGCGTGGTGCCAGTAGCTCAAGCAGCCAGGCGATCACCCGTGGGTCAAGGCAGAGCTGAAGATGCCCCACGCCGTTGAATTGGGTTACAGCTGCGCCGATGAGCGTTTGCTCTTGCTGGAGATAAACGATGTTGTCTTGGGGTGTGATCCCAATGTGCAGCAGTGCCCGGGTGGCGGGCTTTTCGCTTTTGTCGAGGGCTTGCAACCAGGCGCTGCGCCAGGCCATTTGTGCGGCGTTGGGTATCGCAGCGGCCAGGGCAGGTTTGACGCTGCGGGTGCCCCAGTGGGGCGTGCCCAGGGTGATGACCTGGGCGACGCGCTGGGTGCCATGCGCGCGCATCCAGGCACGAATGGCCAGCCCGCCCATGCTGTGGCCCACCAAGGCCAGCTGGCTTTGGCCGGTCTTCTGTAACAGCTCGTCGACAGCCTGCTCAATGGGCAGCGCGTAATCGTCAATCGAGGTGAACAGTGGCTCCAGATCAATCGTCATCACCGTGTGCCCGGCCTGGCGCAGTGCCAGCGCCACATCGTCCCAGACCCGATGATTGCAAATAAAACCATGCACCAGCAGCACCGGCCGCATGATCTGGTCAGAGGGCGAGTTGGGCAGCGGCAACAACACGCCCGCTGGCCGCTGGGCCCACGGCTGGCGCAGCATAAAAACGGTCAAGGCAGCGCGAAATTCGCCCGCATAGGCGCGCCACCAAAACGCCGGTTGGCCGCCGGCGTTGGAGCGCAGCATGGACAGGGAAATCACCAAAAACTGCAGCAACAGCGGCAAGAGCAGCGCAGCCAGTGGAATCGTCAGCAAGGCCAGGGCACCGCCGCCGGACTGCGCCCACTGCACGGCAACAAAGCCACCCAGCAAGGCCCCGGTGATCGCCTGGAACAGATAAAGACGCCGCAGCAGACGGGCCAGCATCGCCTAGAACGCCATGTTGCCGACAAGCAGCGAATACAGGCCAAAAGCCACCAGTATTGCCCCGGTGACATAACGCAAAGTCCGCTCGTGCTTGAGTACGCGTTTGAGTTTGTTTTGCAGCAGTTGCGACGAGTAGCCAACGATCAGCATGGGTATCGCCAAACCCAGCGAATACAGCCCGAGCAGAACGATGCCGGTGACCAATTGCCCGCTGGTGGCCACCAGGGTCAGGGTAGACGACAGAAATGGCCCGACACAGGGCACCCAGATCAGGCCCAGCGCCAAGCCAAGCACCAAGCCGCCCACGCGTCCTTCAGTGTTGATGAGGACATTGGAAAACGGGTTGAGGCGCTTGAAGAAGCTCAGGTCAAGCATCACCATCAGCCCCAGCGCAACAATGATCAGCGCACCAACGATCTCAATGGTGCGGGTTTTTCCGATCAGCAGCGCGCCAAACAGCGAAGAAATGACCCCCATCGTGATGAACGAGAGCGAAAGCCCCATCACCACAATCAGCGGTCGGACGCGATCCTGCCGCTGCGAACCGGCCATCACCACAGGAATCACCGGCAGCACACACGGTGACAGCACACTGGCCAGGCCGCCACTCACAGCCAGCGCCATGCTGACAATGCTGATGCGATCAAGAGTGTGCTGATAAATTTATTCATGGTGCCTTGGGTAGATATTTGAGAAGTGCCAGCGAAGATGATCAATTTTATAATGCTATTTAATATATAGCTAGTTGCGCTTATTACATAAGGGCTAGAGGCCAATTTAGCTTAAAAGTAGGTAACTGCTCAGCTGTTTCCGGCATCGTCATTGCGAGGCAAAAGCCTTTAGCCGCGAGGAGCGTAGCGACGTGGCGGGCAGCGACGCGGCAATTCATGGATTCAGACTGCATGGATTGCCACGCTGCGCTCGCAATGACGGTAGCCGAGTGGTTACAAAAGTAGTTGCGAAATCTGTGCGTCTTTCTCAGCCCACAACTGGTTGACCCATTGCTGGCCGGTTTCGCGCAAGGCTTGCTCAGCACTTTGACCTGCTGCGGGCTTGACTTGCGGTACGGGCAGCGTGCGCGCCTGCACGATCACGCGTTCGACGCGCCCCTGCAAAAACTGCCAGAAATTGGGCCGGCCCGCCGGGTAGACGATGGTGATGTCAAGCACCGCGCCAAATTTTTCGCCCATGGCATCCAGCGCCAGCGTGATGCCACCGGCCTTGGGCTTGAGCAGATGCTGGTAGGGCGACTGCTGGCGCAGTTGCTTGGCTGGCGTGCAGCGCGTGCCTTCCAGAAAATTCATCACGCTGGTGGGCACCAAGGCGTATTTTTCACAGGCGGCGCGGGTGGTGGCCGCATCGCGCCCGCGCGCCTCGGGGTGCTGTTTCAAATAGGCCTCGGAGTGGCGGCGCATGAAGGGGAATTCAAGCGCCCACCAGGCCAGACCCATGATTGGCACCCAAATCAGCTCTTTTTTCAGGAAAAATTTCAGCAGCGGT
>JBBQLQ010000013.1:0-37820 GCA_038328055.1 Burkholderiales bacterium | reverse complement strand
CTCCCAGGGGCTGCGCAGGTTCAGGTCTCTGACCCGGCTTTCATCCAGTCCAAAGGCCAGCTCCTGCAGCGCAAAGCCGTCGATTCCGCTGGCGTAGAGCGCGCCCACCACGCTGCCCGCGCTGGTGCCGGCAATCAGCTGGGGTTGCAGGCCTTGCGCCTCTAGCGCCTTGATCACGCCCACATGCGCAAAACCTTTGGTGCCGCCGCCGCCCAAAGCGATGCCAATGCGTGGCTGGTGCGGTTTGCCTGACGGGGTTGGCGCTGTGACCGGTGTTGGGGCGGGCGGGTGGGCAGTGCTGCAGGCCGCCAGCAGGCTTGCGGCAGACACAAGAAGGGAACGACGGTACATCAAACGTTTTAAGTGTTTTAGGGCTCTAGCCCTTTTGCGATAAGTGTAACTAGCTATCTAATTAATAGCGTCAAGTAGCTCGGACGGACTCTCGCCCAGCAGCACCACCCGATTGCGCCCAGCTTCCTTGGCGCGGTACATGGCCTGGTCAGCATAGCGCAGGATGGCGTCTTGGTCGGTCTGGCTGGGTTCAAACACCGCCACACCCACGCTGGCAGTGCAATGGTGCTCGATGGGCTGGCCGGCGGGCGTCTGCGTGCTGGCGCTGCGCTGCAGCCGGTATACCTGCGAGAGAGACTGACGTATTTTCTCGGCCACCGCCAGTGCCTGCGCCTGCGATTTGCAGGCGTCCAATGTGGTGTCAAGTTCGCTGAGCACCACCACAAACTCGTCACCACCCAGGCGTGCCACGGTGTCCACCTCGCGCACACAGCTTTTGAGGCGCCTGGCTACTTCAATCAGCAGCATGTCGCCCACCGCGTGGCCGTGTTTGTCATTGAGGGGCTTGAAGTTGTCCAGGTCCAGAAACAGCACCGCGCCAAAATGCCCGCTGCGTTTGTTGGCCAGCAGAATCTGCGCCAGCCGGTCGGTCAGCAAGCGACGGTTGGGCAGGTCGGTCAGGGCGTCAAAAAATGCCAGTTGCCGCACCCGGTCCTCAACGGCTTTGCGTGCTGATATGTCGGAGAACAGGGCCACATACTGGCGGGTCACGCCGCGCTCGTCACGCACTGCGCTGATGGTCAGCAGCTCGGGGTAGATCTCACCGTTTTTGCGCCGATTCCAGATCTCGCCGTTCCAGTGACCGTTGACCAGCAGGGCTTTCCACAGGGTCTGGTAGAAGGCAGCGTCCTGCCGCTCTGATTTCAGCAGCCGGGTGTTTCTGCCAACGACCTCGGCACGGGTGTAGCCGGTGATCTGGCAAAAAGTGTCGTTGACATCCAGGATGTTGCCCTGGATGTCGGTGATGCTGATGCCTTCGTGGGCGTGGCTGAACACGCTGGCGGCCATTTCCAGACGCAACTGCGCACGCTTGCGCTCGGTCACGTCGCGCAGAAAGGCAAAAACTTCGCCGCCGCTGCCTGCGTTGGCGGTCATGCTCGCTTCTACATCCCACAGCGAGCCGTCCTTGCGGCGGTGGCGGGTGTCAAACTGCTCACGCCCGGTTTTGTACAGGTGCACGATGCGCGCGGCAATTTCTTCGGGCTTCTCGGTGGCTTCCAGGTCCAACACTGACATCTGCATCAGTTCGTCCTGGGTGTAACCCGACATGGCGCAGTATGCCGGGTTGACCTGCAGCACCAACCCGCGCCGATCAAAGCGCACAAACCCGTCCAGCGTGGTCTGCAGCACGTTTTGCAGGGCGACAAAGCTGTGTTGCAGGGTTTCCTGGATTTGTTTGAGTTCGGTGATGTCCTGGATCGAGCCCACCAGCTTGCGCACCACGCTTTGCGCGTCGCGCTGGGCCTCGCCGCGTGCCAGGTAGTAGCGCTGCGAGCCATCGCGGCGCAGGGTGTGCAGCTCCAGTTCATAGGGAATGGCATAGTGCAGCGCCCGGTCAACCGCCTCTTTCAGGCGCAGGGCGTCTTGCTGCGTGTAGAGACTGAGCTGCTGCCCAAAGGTTGGCGCCCCATTGTTGGGGTCGAGTCGGAAAAACTGAAACAGCTCATCAGACCAAGTCATCGTGTCGCTGTCCAGATCCCACTCCCAGCTGCCCACATGGGCCAGCGCCTCGGTGCGCGACAGCATGTGTTGCTGGGCCAGTTGATCCTGGTTGCGCTGGGCCAGTGCCGTCAGCAGGGTGTTGAAGGCCTGAATCAGTTCACCAATCTCACCTGGCGCGTTGGCTGGCAGGACCAGTGGGGCGTTTTGCTCGGACTTGTAGTGGCTCAGCGCCCGCACGGTGTCGAGCACGGGTGCCAGTTGACGCCGGCCCAGCCACCAGGTCAGTCCGCCGGCCAGCAAGGTGAGCAGCAGGGTGGCGTACAAGGTGCGCTGCTGCATGGCGCGGATCGGGGCAAAAGCTTCGGCGGTAGGCAGAATGGCCGAGATGAGCCAGCCTGTGCTGGTCACAGCCACGTCTGAGGCCAGAACTTCCTCGCCGAGCGGGTTGGTTAAGACTTGCGAACCCTGAAAACCGTTGATAAACCGGTCCAGCAACGGGTTCACGCCCGGTCCCGGCAACTGCTCCATGACGCGTGCAGTGTCGGTGGCTGAAATCACGCGCCGCTGCCCTGGCTCCAACAGAAGGTAGCCACCCGTGCGGCCATAACGGTTGGCGGTGATGGCGCTCAGAAAATTGGGCTGGTTCAGCTGGGTTAAGCCAACCACGGCGCCAATAACGAGGCCATCGGCATCCTGCACGGGGGCCGCCATGTCGATCATCGGCACCCCCTGGCGTGGGTCAAGGTACGCCTGACCAACGCTGCTGCGCCCCTGCGCCAGGGCGATTTGCACCGATTTCAGGTGCGGGTGGGAGCGCCCGACGCGGTCTGCATTGCCGGGGATGTCGGCAATACTCACGCCGTTGGCGCCCAGGACCATCAGCCCAGCGTTGAATTCTGTTCGGAAAATGGGGTGACTGTCCAGACGACTTTGCAGGCTGGACGGGTCTGCCAGCAGTTCGGCGTCGATGTTCTGGGCCACCATTTGCAGCCAGACCAGCCGCTCCGACAAGCGCTCGTCGATTTGCCGGGCCAGCAAGGAGGCGGTGGCAAACTGCTGTGCGCTCAGGTCTTCCTGCATGTCGCGACGCAACTCGAAACCGGCGTAAAAAGACATGCTCCACAAGCTGGCCAGAATAATGGCCATGGTGGACAGGGTGAAGCGCGTCTTCAGTGAATGCCGCGCCAGAAAATTGAACTGCATACAGGCATGCTAACCAGAAGCCGAGCGCTTGTAAAACGGTGCCCCGGTGCACTCAGGCGTCTTTGCGACCAAGCTTGCGGTACAGCGTGGCGCGGCTGATGCCCAGCGCATGCGCCGCCTCGGCAACGTTGCCAGCAGACTGCTCCATGGCTTGCCGGATCATGGAGGCCTGCATCTGCCGCATGGGCAGGCCTAGAGCGCTGTCAGGCTGGGCGCGAGCCGCCAGGGCGCGCAGCCGAAGGCCGTTGCACAGGGCGACATCCAGCGTGGCATCCGCGCGCCCAGCCGCATCAAACAGGCTCTGATACGGCACGCCAAACAGCGCATCGGCATGCACACCAGGGCATAGGCCCGGCACGATTTGCCGCGCCACCGTGTTGGCACCGCTGACATAACCGTCATCGTCGAGCCCAAGCAGGGCATCAGCGGTGCTGCCCAGGCCGTGGCCGGGCCAGTTCAGGCGCAGCAGCAGCGCATGGCGTGTGGCCAGAACCATGGTGTTTTCAATCTGCGCTGCAGACTGCATCACCAGGTGCTTGAGCTCGGTGCGTTCGGGCACATCGATACCAGTCAGGTCCAGCATGCCCATGCAGTGCCCGTCGGGGGCAAAAAGTGGGGCACCTGCGCAGGTGTAGTGCGCGTTGGCCAGAAAGAAGTGCTCGCCCTGGTGCAGCCACACCGCGTGTTGCTCGGCCAGAGCGGTGCCAATCGCGGTGGTGCCCATGGCGCTCTCGGACAGGTCGGTGCCTATACGGGTGATCAGGCTGGCGCGCGGGTCTTGCCGGTCAATCGGGCCGCTGGTGTCGAGCACGATGCCTTGCGCGTTGGTCAGGATAGCAAAGTAGCCGGTGTTGGCAATGGCTTTGCCAAGGCCTTGCATGATGCCGAGGGCAGATTGCAGCAGCTGCTGGTTGGCCTCCAGGGTGTGCTGGCGTTGCGCGGCGCTGATCACCTCAAACTGCACGCTCTGCTGCGGTTGCAGGCCGAGCTGCAGGCAGCGCTGCCAGGAGCGTTCTACCCAGGGTGCCGTCAGTCCAGTGGTGGCCAGGCTGCCTTGTGCCAGTATCTTCTGGCGCGCTTGGTTGATGGCGCTGCTGCGCCGCACGGCCAGCTGGTCAGGCAAAGCAGGGGGCGGGTGGGGCAGCATCATGGGGCGAAGGTAGCGTGCAAGCGGTGGGGAGGTTTGCATTATCAGCAAAGCGGGTGGAATTCGACGTGTGGTGGTCTTTGTTGAAACCCATGCTTCATGCGTCCTGTTTCATGCGTCGTGCTTCATTTCAAACCCGGTATGGCGACTGGGTGATGCGCATGCGGCCTCAAGATGAAATCACGCGCGAAACGCAAGGCACAGTACGCCCGCGACGATTGGCGCGCGCCTTTCACCCCGAAGCCCGGTCGCATCACCCGACTGATGCGGCCAACAGCGTCAAATCACCAAAAAGCTTGTCTCAATTTGAGAAATTCGCGAGGCCAAAGCAGGGCTACGAGGGTTAGCCCTAGGTGCTGACAGGCGGCGAATGCCAACAATCGCTATGCACATCCGGACATAGGTTGCGTGCCTTCCCGGTGCTGGTTCCCCCGTTTTTTACCCTCAGGAGACACACACATGCAAAAGGTGTTGCACATCAACGCAGACAAATGCACAGGCTGTTTGCAGTGCGAAATGGCTTGTGCTTTCGAGAACTACGGCACGTTTGCCACGGCCAAGTCGCGCATCAAGGTTTTCAACTTTCACCACACGGGCAAAAAAGTGCCTTACACCTGCACCCAGTGCGACGAGGCCTGGTGCCTGCACGCCTGCCCGGTGGAGGCCATCACGGTGGACAAATCCACCGGCGCCATGGTGGTCAACGAGGCCACCTGCGTTGGCTGCAAGGTCTGCACCATTGCCTGCCCGTTTGGCACCATCAATTACGTCCAGGAAACTGGAAAAGTGCAAAAGTGCGACCTGTGCGGCGGCGAGCCAGCCTGCGTGGAAGCCTGCCCCACCAGTGCCATCACTTTCATCGACGCCAACTGGACCGGCCTCTCGAAGATGGAACAGTGGGCCAACAAGCTGGGCAATCAACCGGCGGCTGCCTGAAACCTTGCGGGGCAGTCCAGTGCGACGCGTTGCGCTGTCCTCAACTGACTAAATAGGAGATACATCATGTCATGGGCTGGAAAAATCCTTCGCGTTAACCTGAGTGCTGGCACCGTTACCTCTGAACCGCTGAACATGGAATGGGCTCAGGCCTACATCGGTTCACGTGGCTTGGGCACCAAATACCTGGTCGAAGAGGTCGATGCCACTGTCGACCCATTAAGCGTCGACAACAAAATCATCTGGGCCACCGGCCCGCTGACTGGCACGATGGCCTCGACCGGCGGGCGCTACACCGTCATCACCAAAAGCCCGTTGACCGGTGCCATTGCCTGCTCTAACTCCGGCGGCTACTGGGGCGCCGAACTGAAGATGGCTGGCTGGGACATGGTTATTTTTGAAGGCAAGAGCGCCAAGCCGGTGTACTTGTATGTCAATGATGACGTGGCCGAGTTGCGCGATGCAGCGCACCTGTGGGGCAAGAGCGTCTGGCAGACCGAAGAAATCATCAAAAAAGGCTTGCAAGACCCGCTGGCCCGTGTTTCCAGCATCGGCAAGGCTGGTGAAAACGGCGTGCTGTTTGCAGCGGTGGTGAACGACCTGCACCGCGCCGCTGGCCGCTCTGGCGTGGGCGCGGTCATGGGCAGCAAAAACCTCAAAGCCATTGCGGTGCGCGGCACCAAGGGTGTGGGCAACTTGCGTGACCCCAAAGCCTTCATGACCGCGGTCAAGGCTGCCAAGAAGATCCTCGCCGAAAACGGTGTCACTGGCACCGGCTTGCCCGCCATGGGCACCCAGGTGCTGATGAGTGTGATCAACGAGGTGGGTGCCTTGCCCACCCGAAACCACCAAGACAACCAGTTTGAAGGCGCCATCGACATCGGTGCTGAAGCCATGGCCAAGCCGCGCGCCACCGATGGCAAAAAACATCTGGTCACCAACCAGGCCTGTTTTGGCTGCACCATTGCCTGCGGGCGCATCAGCAAGATGGACGAAGGCCACTTCACCATCGAAAACAAGCCGCAATACCGTGGCGCCAACGGCGGTCTGGAATACGAAGCTGCCTGGGCGCTGGGCGCCGCCAATGGCGTGAACGACCTGGAATGCCTGCAATACGCCAACCTGCTGTGCAACGAAGAAGGCATCGACCCGATTTCATTTGGCGCGACGGTCGGTGCCGTGATGGAGCTTTACGGCATGGGTGTCTTGACCAAAGAGCAAATCGGCATTGAAGCGCCGTTTGGCTCGGCCCGCGCACTGGCCTTTTTGGCTGAAGAGACCGTCAACGGCCGTGGCTTTGGCAAGGAAATCGGCCAGGGCTCTAAACGCCTGACCGTCAAATACGGTCACCCGGAATTGTCGATGTCGTCCAAGGGCCAGGAATTCCCAGCCTACGACGGTCGCGCCATCCAGGGTATCGGCCTGGCCTACGCGACCAGCAACCGGGGTGGCTGCCACCTGCGCGGTTACACCATTGCCTCAGAAATTTTGGGCATCCCGGTAAAGACTGACCCACTGGAATCGGCTGGTAAGCCCGAGCTGGTGAAGGCCTTTCAGGACGCGACCGCTGCGTTTGACTCATCGGGCCTGTGCATCTTCACCACCTTTGCCTGGGGCCTGCAAGACCTGGCACCGCAAATGGCGGGTGCTTGCGGTGAGCAGTACACGGTGGAAGAACTGGCGCTGATAGGCGAGCGCATCTGGAACATGGAGCGCGAATTCAACAACCGCGCGGGTTTCACGTCCAAAGACGACAGCCTGCCCGCCCGCTTGACCACCGCTGCCGAGGCCTGCAAAACCGGCCCGGCCAAAGGCAAGTTCAACGAACTCGCCACCATGCTGCCGCTGTACTACCAGGCACGCGGTTGGGACCCTGAAGGCCGCCCAACGGCTGAGACGCGGGAGCGCTTGAGCCTGTAAGCGTTTGCAGCATCGTCATTGCGAGGAGCGCAGTGCTACTCGTTGGTATTCGTCATTGCGAGGAGCGACAGCGACGCGGCAATCCAGGACTTCCGAATTCATGGATTGCCGCGCTACGCTCGCAATGACGAATACCAACGAAGAGCGCAGTGCTACTCATTGGTATTCGTCATCGCGAGGAGCGCAGTGCTACTCGTTGGTATTCGTCATTGCGAGGAGCGCAGTGCTACTCGTTGGTATTCGTCATTGCGAGGAGCGACAGCGACGCGGCAATCCAGGACTTCCGAATTCATAGATTGCCGCGCTACGCTCGCAATGGCGACATCAGCCGTTTTTTTTGGAGAACCCCATGACCCACCACGTCATCCTCGGTGCCGGCCCAGCCGGTGTCATCGCCGCCGAGACCATTCGCAAGTTGGCACCGCTTGACAGCATCACGCTGATTGGCGACGAGCCCGAACCGGCTTACTCACGCATGGCTATTCCTTACCTGTTGATGGGCAACATCGACGAGTCGGGCACCTACCTGCGCAAAAGCCCGACCCATTTTCAGGATTTAAAGATAAATGTGCGTGTAGCCCACGTCCAGTCTGCGCAAGCAGCTACTAAAACCATAGTGCTTGATGGGGGCGAAGAGGTCCGGTTTGACACCTTGCTGGTGGCCAGTGGCTCGCGCCCGGTGACACCACCGATCCCCGGCATCAAGTCGGACGGCGTTCACCGCTGCTGGACGCTGGCCGATGCCCGCGCGATTGCGGAACTCGCCCAACCCGGCGCGCGCGTGTTGCAACTCGGCGCTGGTTTTATCGGATGCATCATCATGGAGGCGCTGGCCGCGCGCGGTGTCAGGTTGAGCGTGGTCGAAATGGGCGACCGCATGGTGCCACGCATGATGGGCCCGACCGCGGGCGGCATGATTCGCGACTGGTGCGAGGCCAAAGGGGTGGAGGTTTTTACCAGCACCAAAGTGGAATCGATTGAGCCTGGCACGCCGCTGACAGTCAAGTTGTCCAATGGCAAAACCATGCAGGCCGATCTGGTCATCAGCGCGGCGGGCGTGCGCCCGGCGATTGGTTATCTGGAAGATTCCGGCATCACCTGCTTGCTGGGCGTGCTGACCGACGAGCACCTGCAAACCAACGTGCCCGGCATCTTTGCTGCCGGCGACTGCGCCGAAGCGTTTGACAAAGTCAGTCGCAAGATGATTGTGAGCGCGATTCAGCCCAACGCGGCCGAGCAGGCCCGTGTGGCAGCCATGAATATGGTCGCTTTTGCGCAGGGCAGAGCGGCGCAGGCTGTGTTGAAGGGTGTCACGCAGATCAACGTGCTCGACACCTTGGGCTTGATTTCAAGCAGCTTCGGTGACTGGCAAGGCGTGCCCGGCGGCGAGCATGTGGAACTCACCGACAAGCCCGCAGGCAGGCACCTGAGCCTGCAGTTCAGTGGCGACGTGCTGGTGGGATGCAACTCGGTGGGCTGGACCGAGCATGTCGGCGTGATGCGCGGCCTGGTCGAAGGCCAGATCAAGTTGGGCGACTGGAAAGGGCAACTGCTGCAAGACCCGACGCGTCTGATGGAGGCCTATCTGGCCTGCGCGCTAGGCCAGGGCGATTGGTCTGGCGCAGCGGATGCACGCCGCCGGTAGGATGGGGCTCATGAAAATCACCCTGAAACTATTCGCCTCACTCACCGACTATCTGCCGCCCGAGGCCAAGTACACCAATGTGGTCGAGCTCGACATCGCACCCGACACCACCATCAGCCAGCTGGTCGATCAGCATCGTCTGCCTGACAAGCTGGTGCACTTGGTGCTGGTCAACGGCAGCTACATTGCCCCTGAGGCGCGCCCAACGCGCACGCTTATCGACGGTGACGTGCTGGCCATCTGGCCACCGATAGCCGGCGGTTAAAAAATGTACTACTCAGTTCCTTCAAGGATCGCCATTGCGAGTTTCCAGTTTCGACCTCAAAACCGCACACGAACCTTGAACCGAAACATTCGTCATTGCGAAGAGCGCAGTGCTACTCGTTGGTATTCGTCATTGCGAGGAGCGCAGTGCTACTCGTTGGTATTCGTCATTGCGAGGAGCGCAGTGCTACTCGTTGGTATTCGTCATTGCGAGGAGCGACAGCGACGCGGCAATCCAGGACTTCCGAATTCATGGATTGCCGCGCTACGCTCGCAATGACGATGTCGGGCGGCAATGACGATGTCGGGAACAGCTAAGTAGTTACTAAAAGGTTGGCAAAAAGTACCTCTATCCCTTGCGGGTATTGCGCGAGCAGCTATCAATAATGCAATTAAATTACGCTGAACTTTTCGATCGGGAAATGGGCTGCACACAGGCCGAATGGCTGGGCTGGCTGCCGCAAGCGATTGGCGACCACCATTACAAGCTGCAGGCGCAATCGGCTGGTGTGCGCATTGGCGATGGGGCGTTGGGGCTGAGATGGCAGGTAGGCGCGCCGCGGGTTATTGGCCTGATCAGCATTCCACGCATGCTGGTGAACTTTCGCTTTGCCGGGGTGGATGCGGCGCAGCGCTATGCCTTTATGAAACGCTTTGACCTGTACATGCAACGCGGCGGGGGCTAGAAGCCAAATTGACCTCTAGCCCCCGTCGATAAAGTGTTAAAGGCTATAAATGTTATAGCGTTTATGTAAATTCAAATATTTCGCAAACTAAACTCAGACTTCCTGATGCACATAGACAAAATTTTCTTTTTTCAGAAATAGAACTGGCACTTGTAGGAGCGGCGGCAGCCGCGAATTCGGGCTTGCCAGCCCTCCCACAAAGACACAACCAAGCTTTCACCTTGCCCAATGGATTCCGTGCGGACAGGAAGTCTGAACCTGCAGGCTCAGACTTCCTGATGTGTGTAGGCACAGTTTGCTTTTTTCAGAAATAGAACTGGCACTTGTAGGAGCGGCGGCAGCCGCGAATTCGGGCTTGCCAGCCCTCCCACAAAGACACAACCAGGCTTTCACCATGCCCAATGGATTCCGTGCGGATCAGGAAGTCTGAGGTTGCGCCATGCGCAGTCGGCGTGCGGCATCTTCGGCGCGGGCATCGTCAATTTCACGCATCACGCTGCCCAGGTCTACATCGGCCTTGGTGCGTTCATAGCGGCCGGTCAGCGCGCTGTCATTGCTGAGCAAGCCGGCTTGGTACAGGCTCCACATTTCGGGGCCGTAGTCGGTGCTGAGCAACTCGGGCGCAAACTGGCCAAAGAAATCGCGCAGGTTGCCCACGTCGCGCAGCAGCATGCGCTGGGCGTGGTTGTTGCCAGCGGCATCGACTGCTTGCGGCAGGTCAATGATTACCGGGAAGTCGGCGCCGTCATCACCCCCTGAATGCGCCAGCAGGATGTTGAACTCGGACAAATCCCCATGCACCACGCCCGCGCACAGCATGCGCACCACCTCGCCGATCAGCGTGGCGTGGTGGGCGCGGGCTTGTTCGGGGGTGAATGCCACATCGTTCAAGCGCGGAGCCGCGTCGCCATGGGCATCAGTTACCAGCTCCATCAGCAGCACGCCGTCGCAAAAGTTGTAGGGTTTTGGTACCCGCACACCGGCGGCGGCCAGGCGGTAGAGCGCATCGACCTCGGCGCTTTGCCAGGCGGCTTCTTGCTCTTGGCGGCCAAACTTGCTGCCCTTGGCCATGGCCCGGGCCGAGCGCGAGTTTTTCACCTTGCGGTTTTCGGTGTAGTCGACCGCCTGGCGAAAGCTGCGGTGGGTGGCTTCTTTGTAGATCTTGGCGCAGCGCGTCTCGCTGATGCCGTCATGCGTGCAGCGCACCACAAACACCATGGCTTCTTTGCCGCTCATGAGCTGGCGCACCACGCTGTCGACCAAGCCTTCTTCAATCAGGGGCTGGAGTCTGGGGGGAGCTTTCATGCGGCGATTGTGCCCGCTGGGGTGGTGCCGCCTGACAAGGCCAAAGCCAGGTCGCGCAAACGCTGATGCGCCGCGCCCTGCGGGTTCACCGGCAATTGGTTTTTGGCTTGCAGGTAGTGGTGGGTGAACACGTCTAGGTACGCCTGCAGCGTTTGCGCCGCATGGGGCTCACCGGCCAGAGCCAGGCACAGCGCCGCCACCTCGGAGGTGCAAAAGTGGTCATCGCGGCGCGAGCGGCGCAGCTGGTAGCGCGAGATATGCTCGGGCTGCAGACTCAGCACCGGAAACTGGTTCAGGTACGGGCTTTTGCGGAACATCTTGCGCGCCTCGGGCCAAGTGGCATCGAGCAATACAAACAGCGGGCGCTTGGTTTGTGCCGGGTTGCTTGCATCATGGTTGGCTTGCATCTGGCGCGCCAGATCAGCTCTCATATGGGTTGATCCAGGCAGCAAGCCGGTCACCACCCGACCGGGGTCAACAAATTCCCCGGGAAACACCACATAGGGCTGCCATTGCGGGTCATTGAGCAGCGCCAGCAGAGCCGGGTCAACCACAGTGCGGGCCCAGCCAAAGGCAAAAGTGTCGGGCAGCACATCGGCAATCAGCCAGCCGGTGTTGCTGGGCTTGAGGGGCTCAATGTCGGCCATCAGCAAACACACTCCGGCGCGTGTTGGCACCACCGGACGCAGCTCGCACAAGCAGTGGCTGGGTAGCAGACGGCAACCCGGGCAGCGCTCGCCACGCGGCCCACCACGGGCGCGAAATGGCTTGGCGCTGCGCGCCAGGCGCTCGGTGCGCAAGCGCGAGACGGCATGGGGCAGGGCGTGGGGCATGCGGAGAAGTCTAGCGCGCAAGAGGCAGTGCACACGCCGATGCGGGTCTGCCCGCGTTGCCCCTATTTGTCAGGGCGGTGCAGTGCACAGATTTTGTTGCCGTCCGGGTCACGCAGGTAAGCCAAGTAGAGCTTGCCCGCCGCGCCTTCGCGCCAACCCGGGGGGTCCTCACAGGTGGTGCCGCCATTGGCAACGCCAGCCGCATGGAACGCATGCGCCTGCTCGGGCGACTGGGTGGAGAAACCAATGGTGCTGCCATTGCCGTGGGTGGCGGGCTCGCCGTTGATGGGCGTGGTGATCCCAAAGGTGCCGGTGGGGCTGCGGTAGAAATAGCGGCTCTTGTTGGCAACGCCCGGACCAATGCCCAACGTGCCTAGCAGTGCATCGTAAAACTTCCTGGCGACCTCAAGGTCCTTTACACCGACCATCACATGACTGAACATTGCTATTGCCTTTAGGGTTTGTTACGGGGGAATTTGGCTGCCAATGGTAATGCAAGGTGGATGCAGGCTTGATGGGGGCGAAGGCACCCCGTGTTGGCGATGCCGGTGTCGGCGCCCACTGGTTTTCGGTGCAAGGCATTACCGATGAGAACCGCCCCGCGCGGGTGGCCGAGGCGATGCCCGCCTTCCTTCACAATCTGCGCTATTGGCAGCAAACCAGCGGTGTTGCGGCCAGTGCCACGGCGATGCTGGGGTTTTCGCAAGGTGCCATCATGGCGCTGGAAGCCGCGCAGACGCAAGCCAGGCTGGCCGCACGCATCAATGCCCTGTCCGGGCGCTATGCCCAGCACCACGCCCAGCTGCTGACGCCTGAGCGCCTGTTTGGCTGGCATGTGGCGCTGTGCCCCATCGGCTACAGCGCGAGCGCAAAGACTATTACGACCCACTCGAAGCCGCGCAAAAGGGCTTGCTGGATGTCACCCCCTGGCTCAGTTGGTTTTTAGCCGGCGTGTCCATGAACGCACGGCAGACGCTGGTGCTGAACCACGCATTGGACGGCATGGATGGCAAGCTGACAAATACAGAAGTTCAGACTTCCTGATGCGTATAGGCACAGTTTGCTTTTTTCAGAAATAGGACTGGTACTTGTAGGAGCGGCGGCAGCCGCGAATTCGGGCTTGCCAGCCCTCCCACAAAGTAACAACCAGGCTGTCACCATGCCAAATGAATTCCGCGCGGATCAGGAAGTCTGAAGTTGTGACTGATGGGCTCAGGCGTTGTCCATGAGGTGTCAGCCTCTTGCTCAGTAAGGTTGATCAGGTCGAGAATGTTTTTTGGTACGTCAAGAATTTCGTCTGCTCGCAATGGATTGAACGGGACAATGAGGAAACGCAGCATGTTGTAGCTGGAGAAAATTATGGAACGAGTAGATTGCGTTGTCATTGGCGCGGGCGTTGTGGGCCTGGCCGTGGCCCGGGCATTGGCTTTTGTCGGGCGCGACGTGTTGGTGCTGGAAGCTGCCAGCGCCATCGGCACTGGCACCAGTTCGCGCAACAGCGAGGTGATTCACGCTGGCATGTACTATCCACAGGGCTCACTCAAGGCCCGTCTGTGCGTGCAGGGCAAGGCGATGCTGTACGACTATTGCGCACAGCGCGGCATCAACCATCAGCGCTGCGGCAAGCTGATTGTGGCCACTTCACCGGCCCAAGTGGCGCAGCTCAAGCTGATCCAGGCCAGGGCTGAACTTAACGGCGTGATGGATTTGGTGTTGTTAAGCCAGGGTGCGATCGCCGGGCTGGAGCCGCATTTGCGCTGCGAAGCAGCCTTGTTGTCCCCCAGCACAGGCATTGTGGACAGTCACGGGCTGATGCTGGCTCTGCAAGGTGATCTGGAAAACGCGGCTGGCGTTGTGGCATTAAATTCACCTCTAGCCCACGCAAAATGTGCGCAGTCAGCTATTGAATTAATAGCTGAAGATGGGACGCAATTGCGGGCGAATGTGGTGGTCAATGCCGCGGGCCTGCACGCACCCGGCTTGGCTGGCCGCTTTGACGGGCTCGATGCGCGCCATGTTCCAGCGGCTTATTACGCCAAGGGCAGTTATTTCACTTTGGCTGGGCGCGCACCTTTTTCGCACCTGATCTACCCGGTGCCGCAGTCCGCGGGTTTGGGCGTGCACCTGACGCTGGACCTGGGTGGCCAAGCCAAGTTCGGGCCAGATGTGCAGTGGGTAGATTCACCCGATGACTTGACGGTGGACGCGGCCCGTGGTGATGCGTTTTATGCCGAGGTGCGCAAGTACTGGCCAGGTCTGCCCGATGGGGCCTTGTTGCCGGGTTATGCCGGCATTCGGCCGAAGATCAGTGGGCCTGATGCGCCCGCGGCTGACTTTGTGATTGACGGGCCACAAACCCACGGTGTGCCTGGCCTGGTCAATCTGTTTGGCATTGAGTCGCCCGGTTTGACCAGCGCCTTAGCCATCGGCGAAATGGTTGCAAGGATGATTTAGCTACAAAAAACATAGCTTCTTGCGCACTATCCATAAGGGCTAGAAGGTGTTTTTTATCAAAGATGCGGCACTTTTGATCAAGCTGGAGCCCTGGTAGATCAGGCCGGTATAAATCTGTACCACGTCGGCACCCGCCCTGATTTTGCTGACAGCATCCTGTGCGCTCATGATGCCGCCCGCGCCGATGATGGGAAAATCTTTGCCCAGCGCCGCGCGCAATTGGCTGACCACCCGGTTACTCATGGCCAGCACCGGCGCACCAGACAGGCCACCCGCCTCGTTCGCGTGGTTTATGCCTTGTACCGCGTCACGGCTGAGTGTGGTGTTGGTGGCAATCACGCCCCAGGCGTTGTTGATGTGACCGGTGCTGTCGGTGCCGTAGCGTTTGAGGGTTTGGGCGATGACGGTCACTTGATCGGCATCCAGATCAGGCGCGATTTTCAGAAAAATCGGGATGCGTTTGTTGTGTTGTTGCGCGAGGCGTTCGCGCCGCTCGGAGATCGCGCTCAGCAGCGCGTCCAGCGCTTCGTCGCTTTGCAGGCTGCGCAGGTTTTTGGTATTGGGGCTGGAAATATTGACGGTGACGTAATCCGCGTAGGGGTAGACGCCATCAAGGCAGGTCAGGTAGTCATCGGTGGCGCGCTCCATGGGTGTGGCGGCATTCTTGCCAATGTTCAGGCCTAGCAGCATCGGCAGGTCATCGTGTTTTCCAGCCTGGCGATCCTGGTACAGGCGCGACTGTTTGACGTTGGCAATGAAGGCATCCAGCCCATCGTTATTGAACCCCAGCCGGTTGATCAGCGCCTGCGCTTTGGGCAGGCGAAACATGCGCGGCTTGGGATTGCCGCTTTGTGCCAACGGGGTCACGGTGCCGACCTCAACAAAGCCAAAGCCCATGGCACCCAGTCCGTCGATGCAGCGGGCGTTTTTGTCCAGCCCCGCAGCCAGGCCAACGCGGTTGGGGAACTTCAGGCCCGCCAGCGTGATGGGGTCATTGACGCGGCGGTTGCCGTAGGCCCATTTCAAGGCAGAGCCTTGTGTTCGGGTCAAGGATTCAATCGTCAGCTCATGGGCCGACTCCGGGTCCATGCCAAATAAAAAAGGTCGTGCCAGCGCGTAGGGGATAAGAGCCATTGGATAATTCCTGAAATCAAACCGATCAACCCACCGGATTTTCCCCTATGACACAAGCTCAAAACCCAAGCCTCGCCGTTTTATCGCAAGACGACCTCAAAACCCTGGTGGGCCAGGCTGCGCTGCGCTATGTGGTGCCTGGCGAGATTGTCGGCGTCGGCACCGGTTCTACCGTCAATAAGTTCATTGAAGCATTGGCCAGCATGAAGGATCAGATCAAGGGCGCGGTGTCGAGCTCGGTGGCCAGCACCGAGAGGCTGCAGGCGTTGGGCATCACCGTATTTGACTGCAACGAGGTGGCTGAGCTGTCGGTCTACATTGACGGTGCTGATGAGATCGATCGCAGCGGCTACATGATCAAAGGCGGCGGTGCCGCGCTGACGCGCGAAAAGATTGTGGCGGCGCAGTCGCGCCAGTTTGTCTGCATTGCCGATGACTCCAAACTGGTGCAATGCTTGGGTAAATTTCCATTGCCAGTTGAGGTGATTCCGATGGCAGCGCAGCGCATCAAGCGGCAGTTTGAGTCGCTAGGTGCCCAGGTGCAGCTGCGTTTGAAAGCCGGTATTCCTATGGTGACCGACAACGGCCAGCATATTCTGGACGTGACGGGCTTGCAGATTGCCGATCCGCTGGGGTTCGAATCGCAAGTCAACCAATGGCCCGGCGTGGTCACGGTGGGGGTTTTTGCACATCAGAAAGCGCATGTGTGCTTGCTGGGCAGCGCCAGCGGGGTCAAGACGCTGACGTTTTAAGGGTAAACACGGATCGCGTGCAGCAGCGCCAGGCAGCCTCTTCGGGCGCATACTTGAATCAGCTTTACAGACCAGTTTTAAAAAGGAGCTTTGATGAGTCAGCAAACCAAGTTTTTATTGAACGAGAGCCAGATGCCCAAGGCCTGGTACAACCTGCAAGCCGATTTGCCAAAACCGTTGCCGGTCGTGCTGCACCCCGGCACCATGCAGCCGGTGGGTCCGGACGACCTCGCACCCTTGTTTCCGATGTCGCTGATCATGCAGGAAGTCAGTACCGAGCGCGAGATTGAAATCCCCGAGCCCGTGCGGGAGGTGTACCAGTTGTGGCGGCCAGCGCCCCTGTTTCGGGCACACCGCCTGGAAAAAGCCTTGGGTACGCCAGCCAAGATTTATTACAAATACGAAGGCGGCAGCCCCGCTGGTAGCCATAAGCCCAACACCGCCGTGCCGCAGGCGTTTTACAACAAGGAAGCTGGCATCAAGCGCCTGGTCACCGAGACCGGGGCCGGGCAGTGGGGCACTTCGCTGGCGTTTGCCGGGTCACTTTATGGCCTTGAGGTGGAGGTGTTTCAGGTGCGGGTGTCCTACGACCAGAAACCTTATCGCCGTGCCATGATGGAAACCTTTGGCGCACGGTGTGTGGCCTCGCCCTCCAAAGAGACGGTCTATGGCCGCTCGGTGCTGGCCAAACGGCCCGACCATCCGGGCAGCCTGGGCATTGCCATTTCAGAAGCCGTTGAACTGGCCGTGCAGCGTGATGACACCAAGTATGCTTTGGGCTCGGTGCTGAACCATGTGTTGCTGCATCAGACCATCATCGGTCTGGAAGCCATGCAGCAAATGGAAATGGCCGATGCCTGGCCGGATGTTGTGGTGGGCTGCACCGGCGGTGGCTCCAACTTTGCCGGCATTGCGTTTCCGTTCATCGGCCACGGGCTGCGCGGCGGTCCCAAGCCGCGCATTGTGGCGGTGGAACCAGCGGCTTGCCCGTCACTTACCCGAGGCAAATACGCTTACGATTTTGGCGACACTGGCCATATGACACCGCTGACCAAAATGCACACGCTGGGCAGCCAGTTCACGCCACCTGGTTTCCATGCGGGCGGCCTGCGATACCACGGCATGGCACCGATGGTGTCGCACGTCAAACAGCTCGGGCTTCTGGAGGCCGTCGCCTACAACCAGGTGGAGTGTTTCGAGGCCGGGGTGCTGTTTGCGCGTACGGAAGGGATCGTACCGGCACCAGAGGCCAATCACGCGATCAAGGGCGCGATCGTTGAAGCGCTGCGTTGCAAGGCAGAGGGCAAGGCCGAAACCATTTTGTTCAACCTGTGTGGCCACGGTCACTTTGACATGGTGTCCTACCAAAAATATTTTGCCGGCGAGCTGACCGATGAAAAATACTCGGAGAGCGAATTGGCCATGGCCTTGGCAGGATTGCCCAGCGTGCCCGAATCGAATTAGCGGTCAGAGCGCTTTGACGAAGACAGCAAGGGCTCAGCCCAGGCATGCTGCCTAGCCGGGGCCAGGAATTTGAGAGCGGTAAGCGGGTGCTGCGGGTCAGGCCCGCAACGCCTCCAGCGACTTGGCCAGGTTCGCTTCAATCGGCAGCGGCTCGCCGCCCCAGCGCGCAGCCAGCAGTTCGGCACACAGCACTGAAAAACTCATGCCGCGCGAGCCCAGGCCAGCGCACAGCCACAGGCTGGGTTGAGCGCCTTGGTCGATTGGGCCAACCAGAGGTAGCCGATCAGCGGTGACGCAGCGGGTGTTCTTCCAGGTATTGAGCGCGCTGGCTGCAAAGCTTGTCTCGAGTGCGCTGGCCTGGGCGGGCAGCAGCTTTTGCAGGTGCTCGAAATTGCGCAAGTGGTTGTCCTGGTCGCTGCGTTCGCTCTGCCGCTCTGGTTGGTAAGACGAGCCCATGAACCAGGCATGCCCCTCAGTCATTGGAATGTTGGCAATGACACTGCCTGAGCCATTGACCGGAAAAGGCGGAAAAATAGCGCAACCGGGCTCAGGCGCACCGTGTGTGGCCCAGCTAAGCAGGCCGCGCATCCCTTGCATGGCGGGCATGCGCGTCAAGGGTGTTGCCAGCGTCGGGTGCTCGCTTTGCATTGTTTGCAAAAGGGTCTGGGCACCGCTGGCATTGGCAAACACCACGCGTTCGGCGCTGCACAACACTTGGCCCGCGTTGTCCAGCAAATCCCACACGCCATGTTGATGGCGCAAGCGGCTGACCGGTGCGTTGCCCTGAAAAACCACCCCGGGCTGACTCAGCCAGGCTCGAACCAGTTGGGCCGGCTTCAGCCAGGCACCTCTGTGATGCCAAATGCCTGGCCCCAAAGTGAGCTCGCTGGCGCTTGCTGAGTCGCCCGGGTAGGGTGTGGCCCATTGCTGCCCGGCATCAGTCCAGTTAGCCGGCAATCGCGGCGTACCGCCGACCTGGCGCTCCAGCACCCCACTGGGCTCCCAGTCCTGGCCGCGTTTTAACCATTGGCCGGCTTGCTGCAACATCATCCTGACGCCCGCGCGCGACAGGCGCGACAGTGCGCAGTCGTCGCTGGAGACATGCGGCACCACCAAACCCACCGGCAGACCAGAAGCTGCGGCGGCAGGCTCTGCAGCCTGGTCCAGCACCTGCACTTGCCAGCCACGCCGGGCCAGGGATGCGGCCACGCTGGCACCAGCCAACCCGGCACCCACCACCGCGCAGCGCTGGATGGGCAGGGCCGTGACAAGGGCGCTTTGCCGGGTATTTTTCATATCCCACGGCGGGTCAAAACACGCATCCATTTGCCCGGGCTTGATGCCCGACTGATTTGTAGAAGGCCCCGCCAGCGCAAAGCCACACTGTGTCAAAAGGTGTCGCAGTTCAGCCTCATTGGCGAGTGAAAAGCCCAAGGCGCGCAGCGTGGTGCCACGGCGGCAACAGCGAGCCAGCGCCTTGATTGCCCAGGTATCCCAGGGCTCGCGCGGGTGTGACTCTGCAGCCAAGGTTGCAGCCAGCATGATGGCATCGGCGGCAAAATGCTGTTGTCGCAGCAAGGCCAGGGTATCGCCCACACACAGAGTCAACACCACCCGACCCTGATCCAGCAAAAACCGGTGAAAGCCTGGCAGCAGGCCAAACCACTGGACTGACAACTGCTGCGCCAGCGGCTGCAAACGCAGATCGGCCGCAAAGTCGCGGATCAGAGCAGTCGCCGCAACCGGCTGTTGACAGAATGCCACGTAATGCAGCATCTGCGGTGCCCGCGCATCTTCACGCCAACTCAGCCAGGTTTCAAGGAAGGCCCGGCCGTTGGAAAACCCGGTATCGAGGATTCGCCAGCAAGGCAAATCCTGCCAGAGGTGGGGCACTCAGGCTTTGGGGGGGACGTAACCTTGAGCGGCATCGGCACCGCCACCAAAAAAGTGACTCTCCATTTGGCGCGCCAGGTATTGACGTGCCCGGGCATCGGCCAAATTCAGCCGGTTTTCATTGACCAACATGGTCTGGTGCTTGAGCCAGTCGGCCCAAGCTTGCTTGCTGACACCCTCCCAAATGCGCTTGCCCAGCTCGCCCGGATAGGGGGGGAAATCAAGTCCATCGGCTTCAATGCCCAGTTTGATGCAGTTCACAGTGCGCGCCATGGTTAACCTTTTTATATCGTCAAAAAGGACTAACTTTAGCAAGCTTTTGTACCAACGCGCTCACTGCAGTAAAATCCACCCCTATGGCAAAAGCAGATACCAAAACCAAAATTGTGGCCGATGGCCTGCGTTACAAATCAAAGGTGTCGGGTTCGCCCTTCACGGCAGCCACATCGTTTGGCGCGGCAACCATGTCGTGCTTTCTGTGTGGCAAGCACCGCGCGCGCTCCCAAATGATTTCCCGAAAAATTTTGGGCAAGTCGCAAGCGGTTTGTGCGCCGTCCTGCAAAGCGCTGGACGAAGCCAACAAATAAATCATGGCAGGTTTTTTGTGGGTGCTTGACCGTGCGCCAAGGCGCGTCTTTGCGCTACTGAGTGGCCTGTGCGTGGTGATGCTGGCCTTCGGCCTGTACCTGCAGCTTGCCGCCGGGCTCAATCCCTGCCCGATGTGCATCGTGCAACGCTATGCTCTACTTTTTGTAGCGATCATCGCAGCATTGGCGGGGGCTAGCAGTAAAAAAAGCATACATATTGGTGCTGCTGTGCTGCTGCTGGCAGGGGCCGGTTTTGGCGCGTTTGTTGCGGCCCGCCAGAGCTACCTGCAGTGGTATCCACCCGCGGTGGCCTCTTGTGGGCGGGATTTCTACGGCATGATCGAAAACTTTCCACTCAATCGTGCCATTCCGATGATTTTCAAAGGCAGCGGTGACTGCTCGGCCATAGACTGGACTTTTCTGGGAGGCTCCATTGCCAATTGGTCTTTCGTCTGCTTTTCGCTGATCTGCGGGCTGGCACTGCTGATGCTTGCGCGCCAAGCCACCCGCCGCTAGAGCCCGCTTATTTCTGCACTTGAATCATCTTCATGGCAGAGGCCAGCAGCGCTGAGACCTCGGTCATGTTGCTCGGTACGATCAATGTCGTGGTGGCATCCGCGGCCACCCGACCATAGGCATCTACCGCTTTTTCCGCCACCTTGAGTTGCACCGCGAGTTCGCCACCAGGCTGGCGAATAGCCGCTGCCACCCGTTCAATCGCTTGGGCGTTGGCTTCAGCAACCGCCAAAATGGCCGCCGCTTGACCCTGCGCATTGTTGATGGCGGCCTGTTTTTCACCTTCTGACCTGGCAATGAATGCTTCACGCTCACCGGTGGCAATGTTGATCTGCTCCTGGCGCCGGCCTTCAGAGGCGGCAATCAGGGCGCGCTTTTCACGCTCAGCGGTAATTTGCTGCTGCATGGCGTGCAGGATTTCCTTGGGTGGGGTCAAGTCCTTGATTTCGTAGCGCAATACCTTCACGCCCCAATTCAGGGCGGCTTCATCAATGGCTTGCACCACCTGGGCATTGATGATGTCGCGCTCCTCAAAAGTCTTGTCCAATTCAAGTTTGCCGATCACCGAGCGCAAAGAGGTTTGCGCCAGCTGCGAAATCGCCACGATGTAGTTGCTGGAGCCGTAGCTGGCACGCATGGCATCGGTCACTTGAAAATACAAAATACCATCGACTTGAAGCTGCGTGTTGTCCTTCGTGATGCAGACCTGGCTGGGAATGTCCAGGGGCACTTCTTTGAGCAAGTGCTTGTAAGCCACCTTGTCAATGAAAGGCATCAGGAAGCTCAAGCCTGGGGTCAGGGTGCCACTGTATTTGCCAAGTCGCTCCACCACCCAGGCGTGCTGCTGCGGCACCACCTTGACTGATTGGGTGACAAAAATTGCCGCGATGATGAATAAAACAATGACTATTTCCATGGAAAGCTCCAAACGTTAAGAAGAGGATATCTTTTTGAGGATCAGGCGGCTGCCAATCACCTCAGCAATCGTGTAAGTGCCCGCAACGGCTGGTTCGCCTGGCGACAAAGCCGCATCCCAGTGCGCGCCACGGTATTTAAGGCTGCAGGTGCCATCCGCCAGCCACTGCTCCACATGCACGGCTTCGCCAATGTCCATATTGACATCCGGGTTGGCCTGAGCCGGTGCAATCGGTGCTTGCAGTTTTTTGTAGCGCCGCCACACCAGCACTGAACCACTGCCCACCACCGCAGCGGTTGCCCATTGGGCGACTTCACTGAAACCGGCATGTGCTGCAAGCGCCGCAGCAATCAATCCGGTGGAGAACATCAGCAGGTAAAACGTGCCGGAGACCAGTTCGACAGCAACCAAAGCGCCAGCAGCAAGCCACCAGAATGTTGAATTTGCCATATTTATTTCTCACTGTGTGTAGACCACGACATTTTCAGTCGAAAGCGGTGGTGGGCAAGCCATCTCACCCGTTTAGTCCTTACACTTCGCGCCTATTTGATCTACTTGACGCGCATCGCCGGAGGCTTGGCATGAAATTTCGTTTCCCCATTGTCATTATTGACGAAGACTTTCGCTCGGAGAACACCTCCGGTTTGGGTATTCGCGCCCTGGCCCAGGCCATTGAGACCGAAGGTCTGGAGGTTTTGGGTGTCACCAGCTACGGTGATTTGAGCCAGTTTGCCCAGCAACAAAGCCGCGCCAGCGCGTTTATATTGTCGATTGATGACGAAGAGTTCACGCCCGGCCCGGACCTGGACCCGGCAGTGGTCAATTTGCGCCATTTCATTGAAGAGGTGCGGCGCAAAAACCTGGATGTGCCGATTTACATCTACGGTGAGACTAAGACCTCACGCCATTTGCCCAACGACATCCTGCGTGAGCTACACGGCTTCATCCACATGTTTGAGGACACGCCCGAGTTTGTGGCGCGTCACATCATTCGCGAGGCCAAGAGTTACCTTGAGGGTGTCCAACCGCCGTTTTTCAAAGCCTTGCTGGATTACGCCGAAGACGGCTCCTATTCTTGGCACTGCCCCGGGCATTCGGGTGGCGTTGCTTTTCTGAAAAGCCCGGTCGGCCAGATGTACCACCAGTTTTATGGTGAAAACATGCTGCGTGCAGACGTGTGCAATGCGGTCGAGGAACTCGGACAACTGCTTGACCACGATGGTGCCATTGGCAAGAGCGAGCGCAACGCGGCGCGCATTTTTAATGCCGACCACTGCTTTTTTGTCACCAATGGCACCAGCACCAGCAACAAGATGGTTTGGCATCACACGGTGGCCCCCAACGATGTGGTGGTGGTGGATCGCAACTGCCATAAATCGATTCTGCACGCCATCATCATGACCGGTGCCATTCCGGTATTTTTGAAACCGACGCGCAACCACTTTGGCATCATCGGCCCGATCCCGAAAAGCGAATTCGAGCAGGCCGCCATCAAGGCCAAGATCAAGGCCAACCCGCTGGTCAAAGAGCATCTGCCCGATGTTGATGTCAACCAGATCAAGCCCCGCGTGCTGACACTGACCCAGTCCACTTATGACGGCGTGTTGTACAACACCCAGACCGTAAAAACCATGCTTGATGGCTATGTGGAAAACATCCATTTTGACGAAGCGTGGCTACCGCACGCAGCGTTTCATCCGTTTTACGGTACTTACCACGCCATGGGCAAAAACCGGGTGCGCCCGAAGCACGCCATGGTTTATGCCACCCAGTCGATCCACAAACTGCTGGCGGGCATCAGCCAGGCCAGCCATGTGCTGGTGCAGGATTCGCAAACCGTCAAGTTGGACAAACATCTGTTCAACGAAGCCTACATGATGCATACCAGCACCAGCCCGCAGTACAGCATCATTGCCAGTTGTGACGTAGCGGCCGCCATGATGGAGCCGCCCGGTGGCACGGCGCTGGTGGAGGAAAGCATTGCCGAGGCACTGGACTTCCGGCGTGCCATGCGCAAGATTGACGAGGAGTACGGCCAGGACTGGTGGTTCAAGGTCTGGGGGCCGGACAAGCTGGTGGACGAAGGCATCGGCCGTGCGACCGACTGGATCATCAAAGGCGAGTCCAAATCAGCAAAGGCCAATTGGCACGGCTTTGGCAAGATGGCAACCGGCTTTAACATGCTGGACCCGATCAAGTCCACCATCGTCACCCCGGGCATGGACTTGAATGGCAAGTTTGCCAAGACCGGCATTCCGGCATCCATCGTGACCAAATTTTTGGCCGAACACGGCGTGGTGGTGGAAAAGACCGGGCTCTACAGCTTTTTCATCATGTTCACCATTGGCATCACCAAGGGCCGCTGGAACAGCATGCTGACTGCGCTCCAGCAGTTCAAGGACGACTACGACAAAAACCAGCCCATGTGGCGTGTGCTGCCCGAGTTTTGTCAAAAACACCCGCGTTACGAGACCATGGGTCTGGCTGATCTATGCCAGCATGTGCACCAGCTTTACGCCAAATACGACATTGCCCGCCTGACCACCGACATGTACCTGAGTGACCTGACCCCGGCCATGAAACCCAGCGATGCTTATGCCCACATTGCTTTGCGCAAAACCGAACGGGTAGAAATCGACCATCTGGAAGGTCGGGTGACGGTGGGGTTGGTGACACCGTACCCACCTGGCATCCCTTTGCTGATTCCTGGTGAAGTGTTCAACAAGAAGATCGTGGACTACCTGAAATTCTCACGCGAGTTCAATGTGCAATGCCCAGGGTTTGAGAGCGACATTCACGGCTTGGTGGAAGAAACCGGCGCCGATGGCAAGGTGCACTATTTTGCGGATTGCATCAAAGCGTAAGTCGCTATTAAATAAATAGCTTCTAGCGCTTATTCCATAAGGGCTAGAGGCTGTTTTTATTCAAAAATTCAAGCCCCGGTTTCAACCACGGCTACAGCCGTCTGGCTAACACCGCAGTCCACATACGAAATTTGCCCGGTCATGCCAGATGCCAGATCACTGAGCAAGAAGGCGGCCACATTGCCAATCTCGTCAATCGTCACATTGCGCTTGAGAGGCGAGGCGGCCGCTGAAATGCTCAGCAGTTTGCCAAAATCCTTGATGCCGCTGGCCGCCAATGTTTTGACGGCACCGGCGCTCAGGCCGTTGACACGAATGCCTTTGGCACCCACCGCATCGGCCAGATAGCGCACCGAGGATTCCAGCGACGCCTTGGCCAAGCCCATAGTGTTGTAGCTGGGCACTACACGCACACCACCCAGGTAGGTCAGCGTCAACAGCGATGCGGTGTTGTTCAGGTAGGGCAGTGCCGCCTTGGCCATGCCGGGAAAGCTGTAGGCGCTGATGTCATGCGCAATGCGAAAGTTCTCCCGCGTCAAGCCGTCCAGAAAATTGCCGGCAATGGCTTCACGCGGTGCAAAGCCGATGCTGTGCACAAAACCGTCAAATTTGGGCCAGTGGGCCGACAGGTCGGCAAACAGCTTGTCGATCTGCTCGTCGCTGCCCACATCGCAATCAAAAATCAGCTTGGAATCAAAATCTGCGGCAAATTCGGTAATACGGTCCTTAAAGCGCTCGCCGACGTAGCTGAAGGCCAACTCGGCCCCTTGCGCGTGGCAGGCCTTGGCAATGCCGTAAGCAATAGAGCGGTTGGACAACACGCCGGTGATCAAAAACTTTTTGCCTGTCAGAAATCCCATATCAACCTTTTCGAAATTCTTAAACTATTGGTAAGCCACTGCGCCAAGACCATTAACCCGGTCGATGAATTGACAGTGACAGATGATGCAGAATTGTCGCATGCGCGGCCTTTTACTTTTTATGATCTTGACTTGGGTTAGCCCACTGTGGGCAGCGCACGGCTATGCCTTGTGGGGTGACCTGAAATACCCGGCTGGTTTTGCGCACTTTGACTATGTCAACCCCACCGCACCGAAGGGCGGCGAGTTACGCCTGGTAAGCAATTTACGGGTTTCCACCTTTGACAAGTACAACCCGTTCACTATCAAGGGCTCAGCTCCGGCGTATTTGTCGGACCTGATGTTTGATTCGCTGTTGACTGGTGCGCTGGACGAAACGGGCTCGGGTTATGGCCTGCTGGCGCAGGACGTTTTTGTAGCACCGGATGGGCTCAGTGCCACCTTCAAGCTGCGCACTGAGGCCCGCTTTCACAATGGCGACCCGGTGCTCGCGGGTGATGTGAAATTCAGCTTTGATGCGCTGATGGGCCCGCACACGTCACCGGCCTACAAGACCCTGCTCGACGATGTGGCCGGGCTTGATGTGCTCGATGCCACCACCGTGCGATACCGTTTCAAGAAACCCAACCGCGAACTGCCGCTGACGGTGGGCGGCTTGCCGGTGTTCAGCCACGCCTGGGGCAGGGACGGCGGCAAATCCAAACCGTTCGACCAAATCGTCACTGATACGCCCATCGGCAGCGGCCCCTACAAAATTGGCCCGGTGCGTTTTGGCAAAGACATCACCTATGTGCGCGATGCCAACTACTGGGCCAAAGACCTGAACGTGCGACGTGGCACGGCCAATTTCGAGCGCATCACGGTGAAAATTTACAAAGATGGCACAGCCCGGCTGGAGGCACTTAAAGCCGGTGAATTTGACCTGATGCGATTTTTCTCGGCTGGCGACTGGGCCCGGCGTGTCAACGGCAAGCGCTTTGACAGCGGTGAATTGGTCAAGCGTGAATACCGCCATCGCCTGCCCACGGGCTTTCAAAGTTATGTGCTCAACACCCGCCGCGAAATCTTCAAGGACGTGCGCGTCAGGCAGGCCCTGGGCTTGGCGCTGGACTATGAGTGGATGAACCGGCAAATGTTTTACAACGCCTACCAGCGTGTCAACGGCTTGTTCGGCAACACCGATTGCGCGGCCAGCGGTCTGCCAAGCCTGCAGGAACTGGCGCTGCTGGAGCCTTGGCGCAATGCCGTGCCACCAGAGGTTTTTGGGCCCATGACGCAGCCACCACGCACCGATCCGCCATCATCCTTGCGAGCAAATCTGCGCCAGGCACAGGCTTTGCTGAAGGCGGCAGGTTGGCAGGTGCAGGTCGGCAAACTGCGCAATGCCAAAGGCCAGGTATTTGAACTTGAATACCTCGACAGCAATGAGGGCAGCACCCGCGTGGTTTCCCCCTGGGCGCGCAACCTTGAAAAGATCGGCATTACGCTGACTTTTCGACCGGTAGACTTTGCCCTATACCAACAGCGCCTGCAGAAGTTCGAGTTTGACATGGCTTCTCTTGCTTACGGTGGCACCCACAATCCGGGCCAGGAATACGCGGACATGTTTGGCTCCAAAGCGGCTGATCAGGAAGACTCCGGCAACATGTCGGGTTTGAAAAACCCTGCCGTGGACGCGCTCATTGTCAACATAACCAGTGCCAAAACCAAAGCGGCGCTGTTGCCGGCTTGCCGTGCCCTGGAGCGCGTCATCAGCCACAGCCATGTGCTCATTCCACAATGGTCAGCGCCCACGCACCGCATGGTTTACAACGCCTGGCGACTGGAACAACCGGCTGCCATGCCACCCTACGCCCAAGGTGAGGGTTGGGCCATCGACACATGGTGGGCCAAGCCCAAACAACCCTGATCATGCTGAGCTACATCCTTAAACGCCTGCTGCTGATGATTCCTACCCTGTTTGGGGTGCTGCTGATCACGTTTCTGGTGATCCAGTTTGTGCCCGGTGGCCCGGTGGAACAGTACCTGGCTGAAGCCAAGGCGGGTGCTGGCAAAGGTGCAGTGGCCGAAGGCGGGGGCTTGAGCTACAGGGGCGCGCAAGGTGTTGACCCCAAACGCATTGAGCAGATCAAGGCTTTGTACGGCTTTGACAAACCGGCCCCTGAGCGTTTTTTGCAGATGCTGGGGCAATTTGCCCGGTTCGATCTGGGTAAGAGCTTTTTCCAGAACAAAAGCGTGTCTGACTTGATCTGGGAAAAGCTGCCCGTGTCCATCAGCCTGGGGCTGTGGACTTTTTTCATCAGCTATTTGATTGCCGTGCCGCTGGGTGTGGCCAAGGCGGTGCGCGCTGGCTCGCGCTTTGATCTGGTCACCACATTGCTGGTGCTGGTGGGCTACGCCATTCCGGGCTTTGTGCTGGGGGTGGCTTTGCTGGTGATTTTTGGCGGGCAGTTGCAGTGGTTTCCGCTACGCGGACTGACCTCTGCCAACTGGGATGAGCTCAGCTGGGGTGCGCGCATCGTGGATTACCTGTGGCACATCGCCATGCCGGTGACAGCAATGGTGCTGGGCAGCTTTGCCGTGACCACCATGCTGACCAAAAATGCATTTCTGGAAGAAATCCGCAAGCAATACGTGATCACGGCGCGTGCCAAAGGCTTGAGCGAGCGCCAGGTGCTGTGGAAACATGTGTTCCGCAACGCGCTGATCCCCATCGTGACGGGTTTTCCGGCGGCTTTTATTGGCGCGTTTTTCACCGGCTCGCTGCTGATCGAGACACTGTTTTCGCTCGATGGCCTGGGCCTGTTAAGTTATGAAAGCGTGATTCGGCGTGACTATCCCGTCGTGTTGGGCACGCTGTATTTCTTTACGTTGATTGGCCTGGTGACCAAGCTGATCTCTGATTTGTCGTATGTATGGGTAGATCCACGTGTCAAGTTTGACTAAGCCCCCCGTTGCGGTCTCACTTCGTGTAGCCGCCTCCCCCCCACCGGGGGGCAACACCAGCGGCCTGGCAAAGCCAGTCCCGCGGTGTTTCTGGCTTGACGCTGTTGGCGTTCCAGCTGTTGTCGGAAAGGGCAGGCTTCCTTGAATACGCCTGTCGCTACCCCTTCCCGAGGGCCGTCAGCGCGCGCCTGGCAACGCTTCAAACGCAATCGACTGGGCTACTGGAGCCTGCTGATCTTTTGTGTGCTGGTGGGTTTGAGCCTGATGGCGGAGTTGGTCAGCAACGATCGCCCCCTGCTGGTGCGCTACCAGGGCGAGCTGTACGTGCCCGTGCTCAAAGACTATTCCGAGAAAACCTTTGGCGGTGATTTTGATGCGCCAACCGATTACCTGGACCCCTTCATTGGCGAGCGCTTGCGCTTGGACGGCAATTGGGCGCTGTTTGCGCCCAACCCCTATGGTGCCAAAACCCTCAATTATTTTGCCAAGGCCCCCAATCCCTCCGGACCATCGCGCGACAACTGGCTGGGCACGGACGATCGCGGGCGCGATTTGCTGGCGCAACTGATTTACGGTTTTCGTGTCAGCGTACTGTTTGCGCTGGCGCTGACGCTGGTGGGAACGCTGCTGGGCATCATCACCGGGGCCATTCAGGGTTTTTTTGGCGGCAAGACCGACCTGGCGTTTCAGCGCTTCATTGAAATATGGGGCTCCATGCCTGAACTGTATTTGCTGATCATTTTCAGCGCGGTGTTTGCGCCCAGCTTGGCGCTGCTGCTGGTGCTGCTGAGTCTGTTTGGCTGGATGGGCTTGTCTGACTACGTGCGTGCCGAGTTTTTGCGCAACCGCCAGCTTGACTACGTGCGCGCCGCGCGCTCGCTGGGTGTCAGCAACTGGCACATCATCACGCGCCACCTGCTGCCCAACAGCATGACACCGGTGGTGACGTTTTTGCCATTTCGCATGAGCGGGGCCATTCTGGCGCTGACTTCGCTGGATTTTCTGGGGCTGGGCGTGCCGCCGGGCACACCATCGCTGGGTGAATTGCTGTCGCAAGGCAAAAACAACATCGATGCCTGGTGGATATCGCTGTTCACCTTTGCCGTGCTGGTGCTGACGCTGCTGCTGCTGACCTTCATGGGAGATGCGCTGCGTGACGCGCTTGATCCGCGAAAGGCCGATTCATGAGCCAACTGCTGGATGTGCAAAACCTGTCCGTCAGCTTTGCGGGCAGGCGAGTCGTTCACGACATGAGCTTTTCAATTGCGCCAGGTGAAAAACTGGCGCTGGTGGGCGAGTCTGGATCCGGAAAGACAGTTTCTGCCTTGAGCCTGTTGAAACTTGTGGCCAATGCCGAAATAGGCGGTAAGGCTATGTTCAATGGGCGTGACCTGCTATCTATTTCAGAGCGTGACTTGCGTGCCATTCGCGGGCAAGACATTGCCATGATTTTCCAGGAGCCCATGACAGCGCTCAACCCGCTGATGAGCGTGGGTGATCAGATCGCTGAAGTTATAGAGCTAAAACAGGGACTAGCCCATACACAGTCTGCGCAAGCAGCTATTGAATTAATAGCGGAAACCGGTATTGACCAAGCGCAGCGGCGTTTTCACGCGTATCCGCACCAACTCAGCGGCGGTCAGCGTCAACGCGCCATGATCGCCATGGCACTGGCCTGTCAACCCAAACTGCTGCTGGCCGACGAGCCGACCACGGCATTGGATGTCAGCTTGCGCGGGCAAATTCTGGATTTGCTTGATCGTCTGCGACAAAAAACCGGCATGGCGGTGCTGATGATCACCCACGACCTGAACTTGGTGCGCCGCTTTGCAGAACGCGTCATCGTCATGGAGCAGGGGCGCATCGTCGAGCAGGGTCCCACGCAAGCCATGTTTGCCAAACCGCAACATGCCTACACCCAGCGGCTGATTGCCAGCAAGCCCGAGCGAGATCCCCTGGCATTTGAAACAGCCGTGGCCAATAGCCCACCCGTCATGTCTGCAAAAGGTTTGCGGGTGAGTTATCCAACGCCATTGCCAGGTTTGCGTGGCTGGTTCAAAAAAGGGGTGTTTGTGGCCGTGCAGGGTGCAGACTTTGAAATGCAGTCCGGTCAAACCCTTGGAATCATGGGCGAGTCAGGCTCTGGCAAGTCCACCCTGGCGTTGGCCGCGCTGGGTTTGCTGCCATTTGCTGGTGAATTTCAGGTAGCAGGTGATGCCTGGGGTATTCACGCCAGCCGTAACAAGGCATTGCGCCGCCAAGTCCAGGTGGTGTTTCAGGATCCGTTTTCATCGCTGTCACCGCGCATGACGGTCGAAGAAATTGTGGGCGAGGGCTTGACCGTGCATGCCCCCGAACTGACTGTGCTAGAGCGCCGAAAACGTGTGCTTCAAGCTTTGCAGGAAGTCGGCTTGGTGTCTGATGACGCACCCGCCCAACAGCAACTGCTGGCGCGCTATCCGCACGAGTTTTCTGGCGGACAACGCCAGCGCATCGCCATTGCCCGGGCGCTCATCATCAATCCGCACATACTGGTGCTTGACGAGCCCACCAGTGCGCTGGATGTCACTGTGCAAAAACAGGTTCTGACCTTGCTGCAACGCTTGCAGCGTGAGCGGGCCTTGAGCTATTTGTTGATCACCCATGATGTCGATGTGATCCGCGCCATGGCGCATCAAGTGATGGTCATGAAAGAAGGCATCGTGGTGGAGTCCGGGCCGGTTGACACGGTGTTGCGCCAGCCAAGCCATGTTTACACGCAAATGTTGGTGAGTTCAGCCGAGTAAATCCTTAGAAATCAAGGCTTTTCACAGTATTTTCGCGTACAATCCACCGGTTCACGACCAAACGGGCGAGTCAATTCCGCCCGTTTTTTTTGGTCGTTTGTTTTTTAATGGTTGCGTCGAGCAGAGCAAGTTACGGCAGAGGATTTTGTGGCGCTGAAGGAAATTGTTGAGCAAATAGTGGCCGGTTTGGGCTATGACCTGGTGGAGACTGAGCGTTCTGCCGGTGGTTTGCTGCGCATCACGATTGACTTGCCCTGGGCAGCATCCGTTGCGGGTGTGGCAGTGGCGGAGCAGTTTGTCACCGTCGAAGATTGTGAAAAAGTCACGCGCCAGCTGCAATTTGCGCTGGAGGTCGATGCGGTGGAATACAGCCGCCTGGAAGTATCGTCGCCCGGCATTGATCGACCGTTGCGACACCAGCAGGATTTTGAGCGTTTTGAGGGTCATGTGGTTGATGTCACCCTGAAGGCTGCGTTGGGTGCGGCGGCAGCGGGCCAGGTAAGTGCCACGCGCAAAAAGTTCAGGGGTGTATTGGAGCGTCAAGAGCCGACTGTGGCAGGTGAGGGTGCTCTTGGTGAAGCAGGTTGGCAGATCGTCTGGCGCGACGATCCCGTGGCAAAGCCCGGGCAAAAAATCAGCAAAAAGCGGCCAGTGGCACCGACGCAGGTCTTGGGTTTTGTGCTCAGTGAGCTCAAAGAGGCTCGCTTGGCGCCGATTGTCAGTTTTAAAGGCCGCAACCAAAACCCGGCCGATGAATCTGCAATTGGCGAATTGGAATTGAATTGAAACAGGAGAGTCATGGCATGAATCGCGAAATGTTAATGTTGGTTGACGCCATTTCACGCGAAAAAAACGTCGAGCGTGATGTGGTGTTTGGTGCGGTGGAATTGGCGCTGGCGCAGGCTACGAAAAAACTCTACCCGGGTGAGGTAGATATCCGCGTGGCGCTTGACCGTGACACCGGCGCTTATGAGACTTTTCGGCGCTGGCATGTGGTGCCCGATGAAGCGGGTCTGCAATTGCCTGATCAGGAAATCCTGTTGTTTGAAGCCAAAGAGCAAATTTCGGACATTGAAGTTGACGAATACATCGAAGAAACCATTGATTCGGTGCCGTTTGGCCGGATTGGTGCCATGGCTGCCAAGCAGGTCATCCTGCAAAAGATTCGTGATGCCGAGCGCGAAATGCTCCTCAATGACTTTATGTCACGCGGCGACAAGATTTTTGTTGGCACCGTCAAGCGCATGGACAAGGGCGATCTGATCATTGAATCAGGCCGCGTCGAGGGTCGCCTGCGTCGCAACGAGATGATTCCAAAGGAAAATTTCCGTACCGGTGACCGGGTTCGCGCCATGATCATGGAAGTGGACCTGAACTTGCGTGGCGCACCGATTGTGTTGTCACGCTCGGCACCTGAATTCATGATTGAGTTGTTTCGCAATGAGGTGCCCGAGATTGAGCAAGGCTTGCTTGAAATCAAAACCTGCGCCCGTGATGCAGGCTCACGCGCCAAAATCGCCGTACTCTCGCATGACAAGCGGGTAGACCCAATCGGCACCTGCGTTGGCGTGCGCGGCACCCGGGTCAATGCGGTGACCAATGAGTTGGCGGGCGAACGCGTGGACATCGTCTTGTGGAGTGAAGACCCGGCCCAATTCGTCATCGGCGCGCTGGCACCCGCCAACGTCAGCAGCATCGTGGTGGACGAAGAACGTCATGCCATGGATGTGGTGGTAGATGAAGAAAACCTGGCTATTGCGATTGGCCGAGGCGGGCAGAATGTCCGACTGGCAGCCGAGCTCACAGGCTGGAAAATCAACATTCTGGATGCCGCTGAATCTGCCCAGAAGCAAGCCAGCGAAGTCGATTCAAGTCGCGCGCTGTTCATGGAAAAGCTCGATGTCGATGAAGAAATCGCCGACTTGCTGATCGCCGAAGGCTTTGTCAGCCTTGAGCAAGTGGCCTACGTGCCGCTGGAAGAAATGCTTGAGATTGAAAGCTTTGACGAAGACATGGTCAATGAGCTGCGCACCCGAGCCAAGGATGCCCTGTTGACCATGGAAATTGCCAACGAAGAAAATGTTGAAGGGGTGGCGCTTGAGTTGCGTGACCTCGAAGGCCTCACGCCCGAACTCATCAGCAAGCTTGCCGACAAAGGTATCAACACCCTTGACGACCTGGCTGATCTGGCGGTTGATGAGCTTACCGATATCACGGGTCAGTCTGCGGACGAGGCCACGACTTTGATCATGAAGGCACGCGCGCATTGGTTTACCGATGAAGCTGCTTCTCACGCGTCATGATCATGAAAGGTTACCTAAGAAATGTTCAGTATGACCGTTGCAGAATTTGCCAGTGAACTCAAGAAATCAACCGACACATTGCTTGAGCAATTGAAGTCGGCAGGCGTGGCCAAAACGGCTGCGTCTGACACCCTGAACGAGGCTGACAAGCAGCGTTTGTTGGGTTACTTGCAAACCAGCCATGGCACCGCCACGGCTGAGCGTAAAAAAATCACCCTGGTGAAAAAATCAACCAGCGAGATCAAGCAAGCTGATGCCTTTGGCAAAGCCCGCACGATCCAGGTGGAAGTGCGCAAAAAACGCACATTTGTCCGTCGTGACGATGTTCTGGAGGTGCCCAGTGCAGCACCAGATGCCCATGAGGAAGCCGTCATCGACGAATCTCCCGCGATTGAGCATGCAGAGCTGTCCCGCCGTGAAGAAGAAGCGAGCCGCCAGGCTGAGCTGATTCGTCGCCAGGAAGAAGACCTGGCCGAGCGCCGCAGTCAGCGTGAATCACAGGAAGCTGCTGCGCGCGAAGCGGCTGAAAGTGCCGCGGCCCAGGCTGCTGCTGCACAGGAAATGGCACAGTCACAGGCCGATCAGGCCAGACTCAAGGCACTGGCACAGTCCACGATTGACCAAAATACCGCTGCTGCTGCCGATGTCGCCGTTGCACAGGCTGCTGCATCTGCCGCTGTAGAGCGGCAAGCGCATGTTGCGCTCAAAGAGAAGGCGGCCGCTGATTCAAAAACCAAGGCCGATGAAGAAACTGCCCGCGCGCTTGATTTGACCGATCGTCGGCGCAAGGCGGAAGCCGAGGCTGCTGCCATCCGTTTGATGATGTCGCAGCCTGGTAAAAAATTGCCTCCCAAAAAGGTCGAAGAACCCAAGCCCGTCGTGGTAGATGCTGCAAAGGCTGGCATCAAGGGCACCTTGCACAAACCTGCAGGCGGCGTTGTGGCCAAGCCAGCCAAACCTGGCGCACCGGCGACCCCTGCGGTTGCAGGTGCGGGTGCTGCTGCGGGTGCTGGCAAAGAAGTCAAATCGGCCAAGTTGTCGAGCAGTTGGGCGGGCGATCCGGCCAAGAAAAAGGGCATTCCAACCCGTGGTGACACGGGTGCTGGAGCCGGTCGTGCCAGCAACTGGCGCGGTGGTCCGCGTGGCCGCCGTGGCAGCAATGACCGCGACCGTGACGACCATCATGCCCAGGCAGCACCGGCCGAAGTGCGCGTGCTTGAAGTTCATGTGCCTGAAACCATCACTGTGGCTGAACTGGCCCACAAAATGGCAGTCAAGGCCTCCGAGGTCATCAAGCACCTGATGAAGCTGGGCCAAATGGTCACCATCAACCAGCCGCTGGACCAGGATACCGCCATGATTTTGGTGGAGGAAATGGGTCACAAAGCCATCGTGGCCGCACTCGATGACCCTGAAGCCTTTACCGACGACGAGGTGATGCAACAGCATTCTGAGTCCTTGCCTCGGGCACCTGTGGTTACCGTCATGGGTCACGTTGACCACGGCAAAACATCCTTGCTGGATTACATTCGCCGCACCAAGGTCGCCTCGGGCGAGGCTGGTGGCATTACCCAGCACATTGGCGCTTACCACGTCGAGACCGCACGCGGTGTCGTGTCGTTCCTTGACACCCCCGGCCACGAAGCTTTTACCGCCATGCGGGCCCGTGGTGCGCAGGCAACTGATATTGTGATTTTGGTGGTGGCTGCTGACGACGGTGTCATGCCGCAAACCAAAGAAGCCATCAAACATGCCAAGGCGGCGGGCGTGCCGATTGTGGTGGCCATTACCAAGGTTGACAAACCTGACGCCAACCCGGAGCGTGTCAAAAACGAACTGGTGGTTGAAGAAGTGATTCCCGAGGACTTTGGGGGTAGCTCGCCCTTTGTCTCGGTGTCGGCTAAAACCGGCCAGGGCATTGATGAACTGCTCGAACAAGTCCTGTTGCAGGCCGAAGTGCTGGAGCTCAGGGCTCCGGTGGATGCCATGGCCAAGGGCCTGGTGATTGAAGCGCGGCTTGACAAGGGTCGTGGCCCGGTCGCTACCGTGCTGGTTCAGTCCGGCACCCTGAAAACCGGTGACATTGTGTTGGCCGGTCAAACTTATGGCCGTGTGCGTGCCATGCTCGACGAAAACGGCAAAACCGTCAAGTCGGCAGGCCCGTCGATTCCGGTTGAAATCCAGGGCCTGACTGAAGTGCCGCAAGCCGGTGATGAATTCATGGTGATGTCCGACGAGCGTCGTGCCCGTGAAATCGCCACCTACCGCGCTGGCAAGTTCCGCCATACCAAGCTGGCCAAGCAGCAAGCCGCCAAGCTGGAGAACATGTTTACCGACATGACAGCAGGCGAAGTCAAGTTGGTGCCCATCATCGTCAAGGCCGACGTGCAAGGTTCGCAAGAGGCGTTGGCGCAGTCACTGCTCAAGCTGTCCACCGACGAGGTCAAGGTGCAGATGGTTTACACCGCAGTCGGTGGCATCAGCGAGTCAGATGTGAATCTGGCAATTGCCTCCAAGGCCGTCATCATTGGTTTCAACACCCGTGCCGATGCGGGTGCACGCAAACTGGCCGAGAACAATGGCGTTGACATCCGCTACTACGACATCATTTATGACGCGGTAGACGATCTCAAGCTGGCCATGTCTGGCATGCTGACACCGGACAAGAAAGAAGAAATCATTGGTACCGCCGAAATTCGCCAGATTTTCAAGGTAACCAAGATTGGCTCGATTGCGGGTTGTATGGTTACGGCAGGTATCGTCAAACGCACTGCGCGCTTGCGCCTGTTGCGCCAGAACACCGTCATTTACACCGGCGAACTCGACTCGCTCAAGCGGTTCAAAGACGATGCCAAGGAAGTGCGTGAAGGCTTTGACTGCGGCTTGAACATCAAGAACTACAACGACATCGAAATCGGTGACGTGCTGGAGTTCTTTGAAATCCGCGAAGTCGCCCGGACGCTTTGACCTGATGGAATCAGTACGTGCGTAGAAAAGCAGCAACACCCAACCGTGCCTTCAAGGTGGCCGATCAGATCCAGCGCGATCTGACCGAGTTGATTGCGCGCGAGTTGAAAGACCCGCGGGTTGGTATGGTGACGATTCAGGGCGTTGAAGTCACGCCCGACTATGCGCACGCCAAGGTGTTTTTCAGCTTGCTCGCGGGTGACGCGGTCAAGTGTGGTGAAGGCCTGAATCAGGCAGCCGGATTTTTGCGCGCTGGTTTGTTCAAGCGCTTGCACATCCACACCGTGCCGACCTTGCATTTCATCTACGACCAAACGCCTGAGCGGGCGGCCGACATGAATGCCTTGATTGCGCGTGCGGTGGCCTCGCGGGTCAAGGAAGACTGACCATGACCACAGCGCCACGTGCACGGGTTGCCAGGCGCCCCGTGCATGGGGTGCTGTTGCTGGACAAGCCACTGGGCTGGTCCAGCAATGATGTGCTGCAAAAAGTCAAATGGTTGTTGCGGGCCGAGAAGGCTGGCCACACCGGCACCCTTGATCCTCTGGCCAGTGGCGTGTTACCCCTGTGTTTTGGGGCTGCCACCAAGTTCAGCCAGTTGCAGCTTGATGCTGACAAGACCTATGCTGCGGTGCTGCGCCTGGGGCAAAAGACCAGCACGGGAGATGCTGAGGGCGAAGTGATTGAAAGCAGGCCGGTTGCGGTCACTGAGGAAGACATTGCACGCGTTGCGCCGTTGTTTACCGGGCCCATCAGCCAGGTACCACCGATGCACAGTGCGCTGAAGAAAGATGGCAAAGCCCTTTACGAATACGCCAGGGCTGGCATTGTGGTTGAGCGGGCTCCGCGGTCAGTTACTATTTATAAGCTAAATATGGCTCTAGCCCAGGTGGATATTGCGCAACCAGCTATAAATTTAGTAGCAACTTGCAGCAAGGGCACCTACATCCGGACGCTCGGTGAAGACATTGGCGAAGCGCTGGGTTGCGGCGCACATGTGAGCGCTTTGCGCCGCACCGGCACCGGTGGCTTTACCGTGTCGCAATGCGTGACACTGGAGGCGCTGGAAGCGATGACCGAAGAAGAACGTCTGGCGTGCCTGCTGCCGGTGTCGTCCCTTTTGGTAGATCACACCGTGGTCACATTGGATGACGACAATGCAGGGCGATTTTTGAGTGGTGTTCGCCGTCGTGGCCCGTGGGTGGATGTACCCCAGGTGGCGGTGTACGCGCAGTCAGGTGCGTTGCTGGGCTCGGCCCACGTGACGGCCGGCGAGTTGATTCCCGGGCGGCTGCTCAGCCCGATTGAAATTGAACAGATTGAAGCCAATTGCAAGACCGGCCAGGATGCAACCGCAAGTTGTGTCTAGGCTATTTATACAGAGAGTGAACCATGTACAGCAGTAAACAGATCCGAAACATCGCCA